>JANMDK010000017.1:0-27667 GCA_031376265.1 Pseudomonadota bacterium | reverse complement strand
CAAGGACGCTGCCTATCGAGTGCTTCGCCATCCGTCGGTGGCAGACAAGACGTTCCTGATCTCGATCGGCGACCGGACTGTGGGCGGGCTTTGCTCGCGCGACCCTTTCGTCGGTCCGTGGCAAGTGCCGGTTGCAGACTGCGCGGTGACCCTGCTCGATTTCGAAGGCTATGCGGGCGAAGCCTTCGCCCTGGGCGAGCGCACGCCGCTTGCGTTGATCGACGGCCCGGCCTCAGGCCGCATGGCCGTCGCGGAAGCTCTGACCAATCTCGCCGCCGCGCGCATCGATTCGCTCGATCGCGTCAAGCTTTCCGCCAACTGGATGGCCGCGGCCGGGTATCCCGGCGAAGACGCCGCGCTGTTCGACACGGTCAAGGCGGTCGCCCTGGATCTCTGCCCGGCGATCGGCGTCGCTATTCCCGTGGGCAAGGATTCGCTGTCGATGCGAACCGCCTGGAGCGAGCAGGGCGCGCCTAAGGAAGTCGTCTCGCCGCTCTCGCTCGTCGTCACCGCGTTTGCGCCGGTCAGCGACGCGCGCGCAACGCTGACGCCGAGGCTGCGCACCGATGCTGGCGAGACCGAACTGCTGCTGATCGACCTGGGCGGCGGGAAAAACCGGCTCGGCGGCAGCATCCTAGCGCAGGTGCACAGCGAGTTCGGCGCCGAAGCGCCGGACCTGGACGAGCCGTCGCGTCTCGCGGGGTTCTTCCGCGCGATCCAGTTGCTCTCCCGCGCCGGGCTGGTGCTTGCGTATCACGATCGCTCGGACGGCGGCCTGTTTGCAACGGCCTGCGAAATGGCGTTCGCCGGGCATTGCGGCCTGACCATCAGCCTCGACGCGCTTGCCCTCGACGCATGGACCGAAGACGTCGACGGCTTCCGTCGCAACGGCGAAGACCAGCTCGCGGGACGGGTGCGCGACCGTGCGGTTGCCGCGCTGTTTGCCGAAGAGCTCGGCGCCGTGCTGCAGATCCGCGCGGCCGACCGGCAGAAGGTCATGGACCTCCTGCGAGCCGAAGGCGTGCACCAGTACGCCACGCTCTTCGGCCAGCTCAACGACAAGGACGAGATCCGCTTTACGCGCAACGCCAAGCCGCTGTTCGCGGAGAAGCGCGTCGACCTTCAACGCGCCTGGTCCGAGACCACGTGGCGCATGCAGCGCCTGCGCGACAACCCGGAGTGCGCCGACGAGGAGTACGCGCGTGTCCTGCAGGCAGGGGATCCCGGGCTGTCCTTTGCGCCGACCTTCGATCCGTCCGAAGATGTCGCGGCACCCTTCATCGCAAAAGGCGCGCGCCCGCGCGTCGCGATCCTGCGCGAGCAGGGCGTCAACGGCCATGTCGAAATGGCGGCGGCTTTCGATCGCGCCGGCTTCGATGCGGCCGACGTGCACATGAGCGACATCATTGCGGGCCGGTTGAGCCTCGCGGGGTTTGCGGGCTTCGTCGCAGGCGGCGGGTTCTCGTACGGCGATGTGCTCGGCGCCGGGCAGGGCTGGGCCAAGTCGATCCTGTTCAATCCCCGCGCGCGCGAGGATTTCGAGGCGTTCTTTGCGCGCGGGGACACCTTTGCTCTCGGCGTGTGCAACGGCTGCCAGATGATGACTGCGCTCAAGTCGCTGATCCCGGGCGCTTCGCAATGGCCGGCTTTCCTGCGCAACCGCTCCGAGCAGTTCGAGGCGCGCTACGTGCAGGTGGAAGTCACGCCGAGCCCTTCGATGTTCTTCGAGGGCATGGCCGGCAGCCGCCTACCGATCGCAACTGCGCATGGCGAGGGCCGCGCGGTCTTCGATGTGCCCGCCCACCAGCGAAACGCGCTTGTGACCATGCGCTACGTGGATCACCATGGCAAGGTTGCAGAGACCTATCCGCAGAACCCGAACGGCTCGCCGCAGGGCATCACCGGCCTCACCACGGCCGACGGCCGCTTCACCGTCGTCATGCCGCACCCGGAGCGCGTGTTCCGCTCGGTGCAGATGTCCTGGGCGGCGGATGGCGCGCCTGAGGATTCGCCGTGGATGCGCATGTTCCGCAACTGCCGGCGTAAGCTAGGCTGAAATTTCGAACCACGAACCCGCACCTCAATCCAGTAGGAGACAAGCAATGAGCGAAATCGTCCGCCACGAATCGAAGGGCATCCTGAGCAGCGCCGTCGAGCACGGCAACACCGTTTACCTCGCCGGCCTCACCGCCGACGACCAGTCGCAGGACGCCAAGGGCCAGGCCGCGCAGATCCTTTCCAAGATCGACAAGCTCCTCGCCACCTGCGGCTCCAGCAAGTCGAAAGTCCTGACCGCGACGATCTGGGTCAACGACATCCGCCACCGCCCGCTGATGAACGAAGCCTGGAACGCGTGGACCGAAGGAAAGAACCTGCCGGCGCGGGCGTGCATCGAATCCAAGATGGCCGACCCGAACTGCCTGGTGGAAATCCAGGTGGTCGCGGCCAAGTAGGCGCGGTCAACGCCGGCCGACCGGATGCGCGGATGCTGAAGACGATTCTCGTCGTGGAGGACGATCCCACCATGCGGGAACTCCTTCGCCTGCACCTCACCACGGCCGGCTATGCGGTGCGCACCGCGCAAAACGGCATCGAAGCCGGCCACGCCGTGCTCGGCCTCACGCCGGACCTCATCATCACCGACGTTCGCATGCCGCACATGGGCGGCTTCGAGCTGGTCGCGGCGCTGCGCCAGGACCCGGCCATGGCCGGCATCCCGGTCATCTTTCTCACCATCGAGGGCGAGTCTTACGATCGCGGCGAGGCGCTCGGGGCGCTTGAATACCTGGCCAAGCCGATCAGCCTCGACAAGCTGCTGCAAAAGGTGGCGAAGCACCTGCCGCAGGCACCGGAGTGACGCTCGATCCCGAGGGCCTGCGCAAGGTCTCGGCCGAAACGCTCGCGCACTACGACGAGCGTGCCGCCGATTTCTGGGCCGGCACGCGCGACCACGACGTCCGGCAGAACATCGAAGCGCTGCTGAGAAACATCCAGGTGCCGCCGCCTTTCACGATCCTCGATTTCGGCTGCGGGCCCGGCCGCGACCTTGCCGCCTTTTCGAAGCTGGGTCACGTCGCGATCGGGCTGGAAGGCTCGGCCCGGTTCGCGCAGATGGCGCGCGACTTCAGCGGAAGCGAGGTCTGGCGCCAGGATTTCCTCGCGCTCGACCTGCCCCCGGGAAAATTCGACGGCGTGTTCGCGAATGCCTCGCTGTTCCATGTGCCGGGCCAGGAGCTGCCGCGCGTGCTCGGCGACTTGCGCGCCACGCTCAAGCCCGGTGGCGTGCTCTTCTGCTCCAACCCTCGCGGCGCCAACGAGGAGGGCTGGAACCGCGGCCGCTACGGCGCGTATCACGACCTCGAGGCGTGGCGCGGCTTCATGAGTGGCGTCGGCTTCTCGGAGCTCGAGCACTACTACCGCCCGGAAGGCCTGCCGCGCGAGCGCCAGCCGTGGCTGGCCAGCGTCTGGCGCCGGTAGAATCGGCGCTTCCAAAAAATCCTCAATCAGGGAGACCCGCGATGATTCACGAGCTTCGGATCTACAAGTGCATGCCCGGCCGCCTGCCGGACCTCAACAAGCGATTCGAGTCGGTCACGCTCAAGCTCTGGGAGAAGCACGGCTTCAAGCCGGTGGCCTTCTGGACCGTGCGCGTTGGCTCCAGCAACCAGGACCTCTACTACCTTCTCGAATGGAAGGACATGGCCGAGCGCGAGCGCGTGTGGGACGGCTTCATGAGCGATCCCGACTGGCTCAAGGCGCGCGCGGACTCTGAGAAGAACGGCCCGATCGTCGCCAACATCGAGAACACGATTCTCTCGCCGACGGCGTACTCGAAGCTGAGGTAGTCCTAGGCGAGGCCCTTGTTCGGGTTGACGAGGTACTTGGTGCCCGTCGACTTCCGGGTGTAAGCGGCAATCTCCGCCAGGTCGAGCACCTCGGCCAGCGAGATCTCCTTGGTGTACTTGCTGGCGAAAGTCGTCTTCAGCTCGCGGGTCACACGGTCGCGCAGTTTCTGCGAATCGTCCTTGCCGATCTTCTGCAGGAAAGGCGTGAGGAACCAGCCGCCGAGGCTCCACACCATGCCGTAGTTGCGCATGAGCGTCGTCGGCCCGGTGTCGAGGTTGCCGTAGATATAGACCTGCTTGTGCACCGCCGAGCCGTAGCGGCTGAACTCCTTGGCCGTGCGGTTGGCCGCGGTTTCCATGGCCGCGAGGATCTGGCCGGCCAGCGGCCCGCCGCCGGTCGCGTCGAATGCGATCGTCGCCCCGGTGGCGATGAGCGCCTCGGTGAGCGATTCGACAAAGCCCGGCGCGCCGGTGGTGCAGATGTATTTCGCGCCCTGGTCCTTGAGCAGGTCCTCCTGCGCCTTCGAGCGCACGACGTTCACCAGCGCCACGCCGTCGGCGAGGCAGATGCGGTTGAGCATCTGGCCGAGGTTCGACGCGGCCGCCGTATGCACCAGAGCCTTGTGGCCCTCGCGGCGCATCGTCTCGACCATGCCCTGCGAAGTGAGCGGGTTGACGAAGCACGATGCGCCGTCGGCGGCGCTCGCCCCGTCGGGCAGCACGAGGCACTGCTTCGCCTTGATCGCGCGGAATTGCGCGTACATAGCACCGCCGAGGATCGCGACTTTTTTGCCCATGAGCGCCTGCGCTTCGGGCGATTCGCCTGCCGCCACCACGGTGCCCGCGCCTTCGTTGCCGACCGGCATCGGCTGGCCGACCCGGCCGGCCATCGCTGCCATGCGTTCCGCGGGGATGGGGGCAGTCAGCACCGCCTCCGCTCCGCTACCGCTCACTCGTACGGCGTTCATGTCCGCCGCGCCGAAGAGGAGCCCGAGGTCCGACGGATTGAGCGGCGTCGCCTCGACGCGGATCACGACTTCGTCCGGCTTAGGCGCCGGCACCGGCACGCTGGCAAGCGACACCTGGAGATTGCCCTCCTTGGTCACCAGCGATTGGAGCTGCAGGGCGGTCTGGGGCGAGGCGGTCATGGGAGTCTCCGTTGACGTAAATTCTGAACATTCGTTTTCGGAGAGTGGCGTGGATATTGGCTCTCCGGGTAGATATTGTATCGGTACCGGTACATTTTTTATCGCAAGGACAGCCTTTTGGGCTGGTCCCCGAATTGGCGCAGCCAAGGGACTAGTCATTGTGCACGAAGCCGATGGCGCGTTTCCTCGGGGCCGGCGGCGGTCATTATGGCGGCCGTGTTCGCTGAAGGCGAAGGGCAGATACTTGCGGGGCTGGCCGCGGCCCGTCTCTAAGGTCGCAAATTGCGACCTTAGAGACTCCCACTCCCAGGGTTTAGCGGCTGTGCCGGGTGCTTTGCGAATCAGTCGTCGTCGTTCTGAACGAAGCCGATTCTGCGATGCTTGGGCTCGGGCGCAGGCGTGGGGGTGGGCGGTGCCATGAGGCTTCGCAGCGTGTTGATCAGGCCAGCGATGGCTTGGTCGTGGGAGGAGAGCTTTTTCTCGTGTGCGTTCAGGCGTCGTGCTAGGTCCTTGTGAGAGGCGAGGACTTCGCGCAGGCGAACGAAGGCGCGCACGACGTAGAGGCTGGTCTCGATGGCGCGGGGGGAGTTCAAGAGGCTGGCGGCCATGAGTGCGCCGTGCTCGGTGAAGACGAAGGGGGCCCGGCGCAGGCCCATCTTGGCGCCTGGATTGGAGATCACGGCCTGTGATCTCCAAACCTCTAGCTCCTTGGCCGAGAGCCGGAACATGAAATCGGCCGGGAATCGCTCGGCATTGCGCTTGACCGCCTGGTTGAGCACACGCGTCTGGACGCCGTAGAGGCTGGCGAGGTCGGCGTCGAGCAGGACCTTGAGGCCGCGGATGAAGAGGATGCGGTTCTCGATGCGCTCGATCGGGAGTGCGATCTTCGAGGCCATCGTCGCCTCAGCGGCTGTCCTGTGCGAGGACGGTGTCGAGCATGTCTATGACGGAACCGGTCGCAAATTGCGACCGGTTCAGCTCCTGAAGTTCGGAGGCGGTGAGCCGGAACAAGAAGTCGGCAGGGAATCGCTCTGCGTTGCGCCGGACCTGTTCATTAAGCCGCTTGGTGGTGACCCCGTAGAGCGCGGCGAGGTCGGCATCGAGAATGGTGCGTTGGCCGCGCAGGACGAGGATCCGGCTGGCGATGGCCTCGATGGCGACCAAAGACGCGGAATCCCTCTTGCGGCTGGTGGTTTTGGCTGGTGCGCTCACGCGCTTTCCGAATGCCCGTCTTTCCATCTAACGCTCGAGAATGAAAGCCGGCCAATGGTTCGATTGGTCTACACCGCGGGCAACGCCTCCGGATCGGTGAGCTTCAACCTCGTCGCCGGATGAGAGAGGAATGTACCGGTATCGGTGCACGAACTGACAGGAGAGCCAATACTGGCGCGGCTCTCCAGGGGAGAATGTTCTGAAATCTGCCTACGAGTTCGGCCGGCTGTCCTGCGAGCGCGAGTACACCGCCAGCCCCAGCGCGCTGCCGACCGCGAGCAACCCGAACACTGCACGATACGCCGCCTCAGGCGCGGCGGCGCCGGGCGAGTGCACGAACGAAGCGACGAGGTAGCCGGTCATCGCCGGCAGCAAGGCGGCGCCGACCACCTGCGCCATGTTGACCGTGGTGACGCCGCGCCCGGCCTGCGCGTCGGTGAACAAGGCGCGCCCTTGCGCGACGATCACTATCGAGTACGACGAGAGGAACGGGATCGCCATTAGCAGGGCGACCGTCAGCCCGAGCGGCGGGCGGGTCAGCAACGCGAGGGCGCCGAAAACCACGATCGAAAGCGCCGCGCCTGCGACGATTATTTTCTTGCGCGTGCCGAAGATCCGGTCCAGCGGCCCGAACACCAGCAGGCCGACGATCTGCGCCACGCCCATCGCGAGCAGCACGTTGCCGCGCGCCACGCCGTCGAGGCCGTGGACGTCGAAGAGGTAGGGCCCGGCCCAGACGCCGAGGATCGTAACCATGCTCGCGTACGAGAAGACGTGCATCGCGAGCAGGGGCCGCAGCCCGGGCGCGCGCCAAACCTCGAGCAGGCCGCGCCAGATCTCGCCGAGGGTCTCGACCGGCTTGGGCGTTGCCGGGCTTCCCGGCGGATCGTCCCGGACCAGCACCCAGAACAGCGCCGCAACCACGGCGGTAATCGCCGCGAGGCCGTAAAACGCGCTGCGCCACCCCGCCGTCTTCGCCACCCACGCGAGCGGCGTCGCCGCCGCCAGGGTGCCGAGATTGCTCATTGCGAACACCCATGAGAGCACGAGCGTGAAGCGGTGGGCCCCGAACCAGCGCGAGCACAGGTAGACCGCCGACATGAAGCTCGCCGAACAGCCCAGGCCCACAAGGAAACGCGCGGCGATAAGCTCGCCGGCGTTCGACGACCGCGCGATCCAGAGCGCGCCCAGCACCGCAAGTCCGCTGACCGAGGCAAGCGTCGCGCGAGCCCCCCAGCGGTCGAAGGCGATGCCGATGGGGATCTGCGCCACAAGCAGCGCGAAAAAGAACGCGCCGCCGGCGAGGCCGAGGTCGCGGGCATCCAAGCCCAACTCGGCGGCGAGCTCCGGACCGATCACGCTGTTGGACACACGATAGAACTGGCTGAGCGTGGTGACGGCCCCGAGCAGGAGCAGGAGCACGACGACCGCGCGCAGGCCGGTGCCTGCGGGGAGGCCGCTATTCGAAGAGATGGATCACTCCGTCGAGGCCCGAATGGCTGAGCGCGTGCGTCGCCTTGGCCCGAACCACGGGCTTGGCGCGGTACGCGACCGAGACGCCGGCCTCTCCCATCATCGGCACGTCGTTCGCGCCGTCGCCGATGGCGAGCGCGCGGTCGCGGGATAGGCCGAGTTCCTTCGCGAGCGTAGTCAAACGCGTGGCCTTGGCGGCGGCATCCACGATAGGGCCCGAAACGCGGCCGGTCAGCTTGCCGTCCTCGATTTCGAGCACGTTTGAAAGGGCATGGTCGAGGCCGAGCTTCGCCTTGATGCGCTCGGTGAAGAAGGTAAAGCCGCCCGACACCAAGAGCGTCTTAACGCCCAGTTGCTGCGCATGCCTGACCAGCGCCTCTGCGCCCGGCGAAAAGCGCAGCTTCTCGACGTAGACCCGCTCCAGGGCCTCGGTTTCGAGGCCGGCCAGCAAGGCGACGCGCAACTTCAGGCTCGCCGCATAGTCGATCTCGCCGCGCATCGCGCGCTCGGTGATCGCCGCGATCTTCGGCTTGATGCCGAGCATGCCGCCGATCTCGTCGATGCACTCGATCGTGATCAGGGTGGAATCCATGTCCATCGCCATGAGGCCCAGGTCGGCGAAGCGGCGCCCGGCCGGCACCCACGCGAAATCGAGCGCGCGGCTTTCGCAATACGCGGCGACATCGGCATCGACGGCTGCGGATCGGGACGGCGAGCGCAACCGCCATGCCGTGGCCGCGAGCTGCTCGATCGAGCCGGCGCCGCTGAGTGCCGCAACATGCGGCGCGTCCCCCGGCTGGAGGCCGGCTCCCTGCAGGACGAGGTTCATTTCTTCTCGAACTGGTCGCGCCAGTACTTGGCTTCGGCCGGATCGGCCGGCACGCCGAGGCCGAGCTCATAGATCTTGGCAAGCTCAAGCATTGAATTGCGGTTGCCGCCTTCGGCCGAGCGCTTCAGCCAGCCGTGCGCGGCCACGAGGTCGCGGTCCAGGCCGACGCCCTTTTGCAGCATGAGGCCGATGAAATACTGCGCCCCGGCGTGCCGCTGGTTGGCCGCGTAGAGGAACCAGCGCGCCGCCTCCGTCGCATTCGCCTTCACGCCGATGCCGTTGAGGAGGAACTGGCCGTACTGGGCCTGCGCGGCGGCGAGCCCCGTCATGGCGGCTTTCTCCATCCACTTGGCCATTTCCTCGTTGTCGCGCGGGACGCCTTTGCCATTGGCGTAGAGCAGGGCGAGGTTGTATTGGGAGACTGCAAATCCCTGCTCGGCCGCGCCGCGGTACCAGCGCGCGGCCTCGGCGAAGTCGACCGGGGTGCCTTGCCCTTCGTAGTACATCGCGCCGAGGTTGTTCTGCGCGGCGGCCATGCCGCCCTCCGCGGCCTTGCGATACCAGTTGAATGCCTCGGCGACATTGCCCAGCGGCGGCGGCGCGCTTTGCAGCGCCCGCGCGAGCAGGAATTGCGCTTGCGTCACGTCTTCCTTCGCAAGCGGCCTCAACGAGTCGATGGCCTGCGCAAAATCGCCTCTTTCCAGCGCGCCCTGGCCCGGCGCGAGGCGCGGGTCTGTTTCCGCAGCTTGCGCCAGGGAGATCGACAGAAGGCACGCCGCGAACCACGCGCCGAGCAAGGCCGGAGTGCGGCGCCGGTTCACGCCGCCAGCGCCTTGAAAACGTCCTTCGCCGCCTGCACCCTTTCCTGCCACGAGGGCAACTTGGCTTCGATGCGCAGTTTTTCCGGGCCGGCGAGGCGCCAGTTGCGGCGCTTCTGCATGAGGTCGATGATTTTTGCGCCATCGACCGCCCCTTTGGCGATCGTGTCCTTGCCGAACTGCATTACCACCGACTCGTGCGTGGCGTCGACGCGCGAGATGCCGAAGGGCTTGGCGAGGATGCGAAGGGCGTGGCACTCGATCAATGCCTTGGCCGGCTCGGGCATCCCGCCGAAGCGATCGACCAGCTCCTCATGCATCCGGTCGAGGTCTTCCTTCGATTCGCAGTTGGACAGGCGCTTGTACAGGGTGAGGCGCTCGTGCACGTCGCTGCAATAGCTGTCGGGCAACAGCGCCGGCACATGCAGGTTGATCTCCGTGGTGAGGTCGGTCGAGTCCTCGAGGTCGACGATCTTGCCGGCCTTGAGGGCGCGCACCGCGCGCTCCAGCATCTGCGTGTAGAGCGAGAAGCCGATCTCCTGGATCTCGCCGGATTGCGACTCGCCGAGCACCTCGCCAGCGCCGCGGATCTCGAGGTCGTGCATTGCGAGGTAGAAGCCGGAACCGAGCTCCTCCATCATCTGGATCGCCTCGAGCCGTTTCTTGGCCTGCGCGCCGAGCGCCTCCTCTTCCGGCGTCAGCAGGTAGGCATAGGCCTGGTGGTGCGAGCGGCCGACGCGGCCGCGCAACTGGTGCAGCTGCGCGAGGCCGAACTTGTCGGCGCGGTTGATGAGGATCGTGTTGGCATGCGGGTTGTCGATGCCGGTCTCGATGATCGTCGAGCAGAGCAGGATGTTGTGGCGTTGCTGGGTGAATTCGCGCATCACGCGCTCGAGCTCGCGCTCGCGCATCTGGCCGTGGGCGATCGCGATGCGCGCTTCGGGCAGCAGGCGCACCAGCCGGTCGCGCATGTTCTCGATGGTGTCGACCTGGTTGTGCAGGAAATACACCTGCCCGCCGCGCTTGAGTTCGCGCATCGAGGCTTCGCGGATGATGCCGTCGGACCAGGGCGAGACGAAGGTCTTGATCGCCAGCCGCTTCTGCGGCGCGGTGGCGATGACCGAGAATTCGCGCAGGCCTTCGAGCGACAGCGCCAGCGTGCGCGGAATCGGCGTGGCGGTCAGCGTGAGCACGTCGACCTCGGCGCGCAGCGCTTTCAACGCCTCCTTCTGGCGAACGCCGAAGCGATGCTCTTCGTCGATGATCACGAGGCCAAGGCGCGCGAATTTCGCATCCTTGGAGATCAGCTTGTGCGTGCCGATGACGATGTCCACCGCGCCCGAAGCCATGTCCTTCAGCACCTGCGTGGTTTCCTTGCCGGTGCGGAAGCGCGAAAGCTCGGCGAGCTTGACCGGCCACTGGTCCGCGACGTGCGCAAAGCGGTCGCTGAAAGTCTGGAAATGCTGCTCGGCCAGCAGCGTGGTGGGGCAGAGGATCGCGACCTGCTTGCCACCGGCCACCGCAAGGAAAGCCGCGCGCAACGCCACTTCGGTCTTGCCGAAGCCGACGTCGCCGCATACCAGCCGGTCCATCGGCTTGCCGGCGGCCATGTCCTGCATCACCGCGTTGATCGCCTCGGCCTGGTCGGGGGTCTCCTCGAAACCGAAGCCGTCGGCAAAGGCTTCCATGTCGTGCGGCTTGATCCCGAAGGCATGGCCGACGCGCGCGGCGCGCTTGGCGTAGAGCGCCAGCAGCTCGGCCGCGGTATCGCGGACCTGCTGCGCAGCCTTGCGCTTGGCCTTGTCCCACTGGCCGCTGCCGAGCTTGTGCAGCGGCGCGGCTTCCGGCTGGGCGCCGCTGTAGCGCGAGACCACCGATAGCTGCGCGACCGGCACGTACAGCTTGTCGCCTCCGTCGTACTCGAGATGCAGGAATTCGGTGACGCCTTCGCCGAGGTCGAGGCTGATGAGGCCGACATAGCGCCCGATGCCGTGCTGCGCATGCACTACGGGGTCGCCGATCTTGAGCTCGGAGAGGTCCTTGAGCATGCCCTCGACCGAGGACTTGCTCGCCTCGGTCCGGGCCGACCGCTGCCGCACGGTGCCGGCATACAACTCGCTCTCGGTGACGATCGTCCAGCCTTCGGCGGGGACCGCGAACCCATAGGAGAGCGGCGCCACGCCGATAACGAACGAATCGATCCCAGCGAGGAAGGCCGGCAGGTCCGCCACCGGCGCGGGCCGCAGGCCGTATTCCGCGAGGTAGCCGGCCATCGTCTCGCGCCGGCCGGCCGATTCGGCGGCGAGGAAGACCTTCAGCCCGCATGCGCCCAGGAAAACCTTGAGGCGCGCCAGCGGGTCGCCTGCGCGGCGGTCGACCGCCAGATCGGGAAGCGCGGTCGCGCGCAGTTCGTCGTCGACCGTTTCCTCCGCTGCTGCGGCCGGGGGCGCGTGGATGTCCACGCGTGCGAGAGGCTGCAGCTTGACGAAGAACTCCTCCGCCGGCACGAAGATCTCCGCCGGCGGGAGCAGGGGCTTCTCGGGATCGTGCGAAAGCAACTTGAAGCGCGAGGACGCATCGCGCCAGAACGAGAGCACCGCCGCCGAAACGTCGTGATGAATGACCGCGGTCACGTTCGCCGGCAGGTAGTCGAACAGCGTGGCGACTTCGTCGAAGAACAACGGCAGGTAGTACTCGACGCCCGCGGCCGGGATGCCGTTGGACACGTCGCGGTAAAGGCCCTTACGCGACGGATCGCCTTCGAAGATTTCGCGGAAGCGCGTGCGGAACTTGGCGCGGCCGGGCTCGTCCATCGGGAACTCGCGCGCCGGCAGCAGGCGCACGTCGTTGACCTTGTAGAGCGTGCGCTGGCTGTCGACGTCGAAAGTGCGGATCGACTCGATCGTCTCGTCGAACAAGTCGATTCGATAGGGCAGCGCGCTGCCCATCGGGAAGAGGTCGATGATGCCGCCGCGGATGCAGTACTCGCCCGGCGCGACGACCTGCGTCACATGCGCGTAACCCGCGGTCAGCAACTGGGCCTTGAGCTTCTCCGGGTCGAGTTCCTTGCCGGCTTCCAGGAAGAACGTGTACGCCGCAAGATAAGCCGGCGGACACAACCGATAGAGCGCGGTCGAAGCAGGCACGACCGCGACATCGAACTCGCCGCGCTGGATCTGGTAGAGCGTGGCGAGGCGCTCGGAAACGAGGTCGTGGTGCGGCGAGAAGTTGTCGTAGGGCAGCGTCTCCCAGTCCGGCAGCAGCAGCACGCGCAATTGCGGCGCGAACCAGCGCACCTCGTCCACGAGGCGCTGCGCATCGAGCGCCGTAGCGCTGATGACGGCGAGCGGGCGGCCTTCCGCGGCGAGGCGCGAAATGGCGAGCGCATCGCTCGAGCCGGCCAGCCGGGTCAGGCGGCGGCGGGCTGCGGGATTGGGCTTGTTACCTTCGGGAAGCGGGTCGCGATGCATCGGTTGGATGTCGAAAATGCAAATAGCGCCGCCCGGAAAAGCCGTGGTTCGGCTTGTCCGGGAGGGCGCGTCATGCAATTATACCGGCTTGAATTACCGCAATATTTTGGAATTCCTTGGGTAATCCCGTTTGTCCTACGTTGCCTTGATTCCCGCTGCAGGCAGCGGCGCGCGAATGCGAGCCGCCGGCCCTAAGCAATATCTGATGCTGGCCGGAAAACCCATGCTCCATCATTCGATCCGCTGCGTGGCGATCCCACCGGTCACCACCGTATTTGTGGTGCTTGCGCCGGATGACAAGGGCTTTGCCCAGCACGACTGGAGCGAATTCGAAGGCAGGATCGAGCCGCTCTATTGCGGCGGCGCCACGCGCCGGGACTCGGTGCTCAATGGGCTGGTGGCCGCGATGGACGCGGTCGACGCGGACGACTGGGTGCTGGTGCACGATGCCGCGCGGCCGTGCTTGCCGCGGGCCGATCTCGACCGGCTGGTTGCGGAAGTCTCGCAGGACCCGGTCGGCGGATTGCTTGCCCTGCCGGTGGCCGAAACCGTGAAGCGGGTGACAAAAGACGAGGGTGGCACGCAGCGCGTCGCGGGCACGGAAGACAGGTCGGTGCTCTGGCTTGCGCAGACCCCGCAGATGTTCCGGGCCGGCTTGCTCGCCGAAGCGCTGCGAAATGCAAAAGGCGCGGTGACCGACGAGGCCAGCGCGGTCGAGCGCCTCGGATTAAAGCCGCGCATCGTCACCGGCAGCCGGCGCAATCTCAAGGTCACGTTTCCCGAAGACGTGGCGATAGCGCAATCCTTCCTGGGGCAGCCATGAGAATAGGGCAGGGGTTCGATGTGCATGCGCTGGTGGCCGGGCGCAAGCTCGTCATCGGCGGCGTTGAAATCCCCTACGAGAAAGGGCTGGAAGGCCACTCGGATGCCGACGTGCTGATCCACGCGATCTGCGATGCGCTGCTCGGCGCCGCGGCGCTCGGCGACATCGGCCGCCATTTCCCGGATACCGATCCGGCCTACAAGGGCGCCGACAGCCGCGTGCTGCTGCGCGCGGTTGCGCAAAAGGTGGCCGCGGCGGGTTTCAGCGTGTTGAATGTCGACGCGACGATCATCGCGCAGGCGCCGCGCATGGCGCCGCACATCGGCCAGATGGTCGCCAACATCACCGCGGACCTGGGGCTCGAGCGCGGCGCGGCGGTCAACGTCAAGGCGACGACGACCGAGCATCTCGGATTTACCGGGCGCGGCGAAGGCATCGCGGCGCAGGCCATTGCGCTGCTCGCGAGCGCCGGAACCACCCGCCAATGACTTCCTCCTGACTTCGATCTCTTACCCCAAGCGACACGCCGCCATGTACTCACCGTCCTACAACCAGATCGAAAATCGCGCCGAAGTCCTCGAATTCATGCGCGCCAACAATTTCGCCGTGGTCGTCACCGCGACCGGGGGCGAGCCGCGCGCTTCGCACTTGCCGGTGCTGGTCGAGGAGCGCGACGGCCGCTGGGTCATCCTCGCGCACATGGCGAAGAGCAACCCCCAGTGGGAAGCCTTCTTCGACGACGAAGTGCTGGTGGTCTTCCACGGTGCGCACGCGTACGTTTCGCCGCGCTGGTACGAGGAAAAGGAGCGTGTGCCGACCTGGAACTACGCGGCGGTGCACGCCTATGGCAAGGTCACGGCCTTCCATGACGCCGACGCCAAGCAGTCGGCGGTGAAAAGGCTCGTCGCCCATCACGACCCGCAATGGATGCCGGAGTTCGAGAAGCTTTCGCCGGCGTACATGGAGGGCATGCTCGGCGGCATCGTGGCCTTCGAGATCCCGGTCGAGCGCATCGAAACGCGCTGGAAGCTCTCGCAGAACCGCGGGCGCAAGGAGATGGAGCTGATCACGGCCGAGCTCGGGAAGTCCGAGTTCTCGTGGGAGCGCGACCTCGTGCCGCTGATGCAAAAACACCTGGTCGAAAAATAATGCGCGTTGCGGTCCTCGGCGCGGGCCTCGCGGGCGTGACCGCGGCCTGGTGCCTCGCGAAGGACGGCCACGAAGTCACCCTCGTCGAGAAAACCCCGCACATCGCGGATGCCGCGAGCGGCGCCAATGGCGGCATCGTGTCCGCGAGCCGGGCCTTCCCCTGGCCCAGCCCGCAGATGCTCAAGACATTCGTCCGCGCGCTGGTGCGAAACGACCAGGCGGTGCGCGTCTATCCTTTTCGCTGGGATCCGGAATTCTGGGCCTGGGGGCTGCGGTTCCTCGGCAACTGCGATGCGTCGAGCTACGCCCGGTTGCTCGGTCTCAAGGCGCGCTACGTGCGCTATTCGCAGGAACAGCTCGGGCGCATTGCGGAAGAATCGGGTGTCGCATTCCATCGCAGGCAGGGTGGGGTGATGTATCTCTACCGAAGCGCAGAGGCGCTTGCCGCGGGCGTGAAGAAAGTCGAGCCGATGCGAAAGCTCGGCTTCGACTTTCGCGTGCTGGACAAAGCCGAAGCGGTGCGCATCGACCCGGGACTCGCAAATGCCCCCGTGGCCGGCGCGGTCTTCTCCGAGAGCGACGAGAGCGGCGATTCGGCGATGTTCTGCCGCGAGCTTGCGAAGAAATGCGAAAGCCTCGGCACGAAAATCCGCCTCAAGTGCGAAGTCAAAGGCCTGGCGACCGAAGGCGATCGCGTGACCGGCGTCGAAACCTCGACTGGGCACATCGAAGTCGATGGCGTGGTCGCGGCGCTCGGTTTGGTCGACGCCCCGCTCAAGCGCGTGCTCGGCGCCGACCTGCCGATCTACCCGGTCAAGGGCTGCTCGGTGACGATCCCGGTCGCCGATGCCGCACTCATGCCGAACCATGCGGGCATGGACGAGTCGAAGCTGGTGGCGTATTGCCCGATGGGCGAACGGTTGCGGCTCACCGGCGGCGCGGAATTCTCCGGGTATGGCCGCGACTACCGGCCGCAGGACGCGGCCCGCTTGGTCTCGCTGGCCGGGGAGCTGTTTCCCGGCGCGGTCGATGCCGGCCGGGCCGAAGCGCGTGCGTGCCTGCGGCCGATGACGCCGGAAAGCACGCCGCTCTTCGGCACCGGGCGCTATCGCAACCTGTGGTTCAACATGGGCCTTGGGCACATGGGTTGGACGATGGCCTCGGGTGGCGCGCGCATAACGGCCGACCTCGTGGCGGGGCGGGCGCCGGCGATTCCGCTCGACGGGTTGCTGGTGCGCCCGGCCTGAGGCGGCAAGCCGAAATCTTAAACATTTAATTTCATAGAACTAGCAACCATGCGCCGTTCCAGGCATTCCGTATACCGAAAAGAGAATAAACCCGAGGTGACGGGCCGGCTGTTCTTCGCGCTCTGGCCGCCCGGGTCCGCTGCTCAGGCGCTGCACGGCTGGGCTTCTGCAGCCCATGCGCAAACCGGCGGCCGCATCACGCGCGAGCCGACGATCCACCTCACGCTGGCTTTCCTCGGCGACCTTCCGCTGGAGCAGGTCGCGACGCTCAAGGCCTGCGCAAAGCGGGTGCAGGGCCGGGCATTCGAAATGCGCCTCGATGAAGGGCGCTGGTGGCAGCACAACCGCATCGTCTGGGCCGGGCCGCGCGAGATGCCCGAAGCCCTGCGCGACCTTGCCGCGGAACTCGAGACGCAGCTGGAGGCGGCCGGCTTTCGCACCGAGAAGCGCGAATTCAAGGCGCATGTCACGCTCGTTCGCCGGGCGGAGCAGGCAAGCGTCCTCCCGGATTTCGAGCCGGTGGCGTGGGGCGCGAGCGAATTCGTGCTGGTGCGCTCGACGCTCACGCCGGAAGGCCCCGCCTACGAAACGCTTGCGCGCTTCCCGTTGCAGGCAATTCTGCCGGCCTGAAAGCGCCCTACCTGCCCGCGGGGAAGATTTCCTTCAGCAGGAAGTCCTCGAGCCCGGCGGTGTCGCCCGGCCGCGCCGACAGGGTCAGCGAGCGCCCCAGGCGTCGCGACTGCCATTGGAAGTCGCCGTTGTAACGCTCGCGGATGATCTCGATCATCTTGCGCACCACGGCGATCTCCATGTTGGGGTTGCCGCCGCGCCTCACCTCGATCAACTGCAGGGAGCTCCTCTTGATCGCATTGTTCCAGCCATAGAAAGAGAACTCGGCGATGTCGTAGCCCATGCTGCGGACCTGGAACACGCCGCCTCCGCGGTCCGGGTCGTTGCCGAAACTCGGCACGTTGGTGAGGCCAAGGTTCTCGGCAACGACGCGGTTGTGCCGCTGCTGGTCCGACTCTGATGCGGCATCGGGTGCGGCCGGCGCGGCCGTGCCCTCGCGTGCGCTGCGGCGCGATGCGATGTAGGCCGCGAGATCCTGGCCCGGCGCGGGTCGTGGGGCATCTGCCGGCGGTGCGACGGCCGGCGCGGTGGGCGTGCTTCGCTCAGCCGTAATGACTGGCGGCGAAGGCTGCGGTGCTCTTTCCCGAGGTGTGACTGGAATCCTCGGCGCGGCGGGTCGGGCGCGGGCCGCTGGCTCAGGCACCGGACGCGCGGCTGGCGCGGGTGGGGGTTGCACCGGCGGGCTCGTCAAAGGCACCAGGCGTATCGCAAGCGTGTTGCTCGGGTTGCCGAGCTTGGGTTCCTGGAAGGGCGCTACCGGCTTCTGTATCCAAGCGAACAGCCAGACCCCATGCAGGAAGACCGATAATCCAAACGCAACCCAGATGTTCGGAATCGAGATGCGTTCGTGGCTGGGGGACAGTGCGCTGGAGGTCATGCGAATCGTTGGTGCAGTACGTGGCGATGGTACGCCACGGTTGTCCACTGAACAGGATGCGACACATGAGAAATCCATTCGTTGCGATCGCGGTTCTTGTCATCTTCCTTGCAGGCTGTGCCGCGCCGTATCCGCCCGCGGAGCCGCCGGTCGCCGTGGTGTCCACCCCCGAGCTGAGAGCCGGGGACACGTGGGTCTACCTGCAGATCAACCCTTACAACGGGCTCGTTACGCGCACCCTCACCGACACGCTAAAGCCTGCGCCGGGCGGCTATGTCGTCGAGCGCAGGAGCGACGTGCCCACGGATGCGCCGAGCTTCGAAACGATTGCCGGGCCGTGGCGCGAGATCGCAGAAGTGGACGGCGCGAAACGGCGCAACTTCAGCGCGCCGCTAGCGCGGATCCCTTTTCCCATCGCGCCTGGACAGGGATGGGCCGAGCAGGCGACCGTCACCGACCAGCACGGCGTGCAATTCCTCTGGCGCACCGGCGGGCGCGCGATGGGCTGGGAGCGCGTGAAGACCGCCGCCGGCGAATTCGTCGCGCTGCGCATCGAGCGCCAGATGAACCTCGGCGACTTCGACTACACCTGGAGCGACACCCACGTGCTCGAGACTTACTGGTACGCGCCTGCAGTGAAGCGCTGGGTGCGCTTCGAGCACACGTATGAGCAAGTCGAGCTGAACGTGTCGCCGCGCATCCGTCGCAGGCTCACCGACCGGATCGTCTGGGAGTTGAAGGAATTCCGCCCCGGCGGGTGATCCGAGCAAATGGTAAAACGGTGTTTTGACGCGTGCTTGAAATGGCATACTCCACGTAGCGCAGCATTTCCACCCCACCAACCAGAGAGGAAGGCTTCGGGACCATGAAAAGAATAACAAGCCAGTTTGCGCTGGGCGTTTGTGTCATTTCATTGGGCGGATGCTCGACGCTCACCGGGAGCGAGATCCAGAGCGTTTCCGTGCAATCCAGGGAGAAGGCGGGCAATGAGGTTAGCGGCGCGGCCTGTGAATTGACCAACAGCAAGGGAAAGTGGTTCGTGACCACGCCGGGTTCGGTAACCATCCGGCGGTCGAACGATGACATGATCGTTGCCTGTACCAAGCAGGGTCTTGAAACCGGAAACGCATCGGTGGAATCGGCCACCAAGGGTTCGATGTTCGGAAATATCGTATTCGGCGGTGGGGTCGGCGCAATCATCGATCACTCCAAGGGAACCGCGTATGAGTATCCGAATCTGATCCAAGTGGTCATGGGTATGTTCACCAAGATCAACGCACCGGATCTCAGCGCAAATCCGAGTACACCGACGCCTTCGGCGACGCGGTAGTTTCCGTGCCCGGTGATACCGCCGTCAGGGCGGGGTGACCGGCGTGCGGAAAGGCGTCATGGCATAGGGCTCGCGCAAAGGCGCCCCCCGAATCGGCATCGTAATGCGGGCCCTGAGGCCGCCGCCTTCGCGGGTGAGCAATTCGAGCATGCCGCCATGCATGCGCGCGACGCGGTCGACGATCGCGAGGCCGAGCCCAGAGCCGCCGGTGCCGCTGCGGGCCTCTTCCAGCCGGGTGAACGGGCGCTTCATGCGCTCTGCTTCGCTTGGCGGGATGCCGGGGCCGCGGTCCTTCACTTCGATGACCGCGTAGTTGCCTTCCTGCCGCGTTTCGATCTCGATGCCGCCGTCCGAATAGCGCAGCGCGTTGTCGATGAGGTTGGAGATCGCCCGGCGCACCGCCATTTGCGCAATCTGCAGTTCGATCGGCGCCGTCTTGCAATGCACCAGCGCGCGACCCAGCTTGGCGTAGCGGTCGCAGATGTCGGCCACGAGCGCTTCGAGGTCGGTGTCGATCTTGGTCTCGCTCTCGCCTTTCGCGAAGTCGAGGAACTGGCCGATGATCTTGTCCATCTCGTCGATGTCGGCAGCCAGCGCCTCGCTCATCTTCTCGTCGCCGCCGACCATTTCGAGGCCGAGGCGCAGGCGCGCGAGCGGCGTGCGCAGGTCGTGCGAGATGCCCGCGAGCACCATCGCGCGGTCGCGCTCCAGCGTCGCAAGGTCTGCCGACATCTGGTTGAAGGCCGCCGCCAGCAAGC
Organism: Pseudomonadota bacterium; assembly: GCA_031376265.1. Lineage (GTDB taxonomy): Bacteria > Pseudomonadota > Gammaproteobacteria > Burkholderiales > SG8-39 > SZAS-79. The sequence goes on along the minus strand of JANMDK010000017.1, from coordinate 8,058 downwards.
GGATCTCGCGCGGGCCTTTTTCGGGCGCTGCCTCGACCCTTTCGCCGCGGCCGACCTGTTGTGCAGCCCGAGTGAGGGCGCCGAGCGGCCGGCTGATGCGTGACGCGATCGCCCACGCCCCGACCAGAGACAGGAGGAGGGCGAACAGCCCCCAGCCGATCCATTGCGTGGCGAAGTCGGGCTCGAGGCGGTCCCTCTCGAGCTTCATCCAGAATTCGTCGTCGTCGATGTTGAAGCTGACCCAATAGCCTTCGATGCCGTTGCGCGCGAAGGCCAGGCGCGTCCTGGGGCCGAGGCTCGCCTTGATGCGATTGCCGATGAGGTCGAAGAGCGCGTCGGCCGGGACCGGCTCGAGCTTCTCGTCGGCGGCGCCGGCATAGACCCGGATGCCTTCGGTTTCGTTGAGGTCGAGCAGCAGCTCGCGGCGCAGGCGCGGGTCGGCATTTACGATGGCGGCGCGCGTGAGGTTGATGATGGTGGCCATCTGCTGGGCGATCTCGCGCGCAATCGGCTCGCGCTGGTAGGTGCGGTAAATCTGGAACCAGCCGCTAAGCGAGATCACGAGCAGCAGCGCGATCAGCAGAAAAGAGCGCGCGAGCAGCGAATCCGGCCGCCAGAATGCCGGTGCTTCGCTTGCCTCGCTTTTCTCTACTTTGGAGGGTACGGCCATCAGCCCGCTACTTTACAGGCCGGCGCTTTGCGCGCGGTCACGGCAGCGCGGCTACTTGAGGTTCCCGTCCGGGACGAATACATAACCGAATCCCCAAACGGTCTGTATGAAGCGCGGATGCGCCGGATCGTCCTCGAGCAGCTTCCTGAGGCGCGAGATCTGCACGTCGATCGAGCGGTCGAAGACTTCGTACTCGCGGCCGCGCGCGAGCTCCATGAGCTTGTCGCGCGACAACGGCGTCTTGGGGTTCTGCACCAGCACCTTGAGCACCGAGAACTCGCCCGTGGTGAGTGGCGTGTCCTTGCCGGACTTGACCAGTGCGCGAGTGCCGAGGTTGAGCTCGAACTCGCCGAACTTGTGAGTCTCCGTGCTCGTTGCGGGCGCGCCCGGCGGCCCCGAAGCGGCTTTCCTGCGCAGCACTGCGTTGACCCGCGCCACGAGTTCGCGCGGATTGAACGGCTTTGCAAGGTAATCGTCAGCCCCCATTTCCAAACCGACGATACGGTCGACGTCGTCGCCTTTGGCCGTAAGCATGATGATCGCCGGTGGGTTGGTTTGCTGGCGCAGGCGGCGGCAGATCGACAGCCCGTCCTCGCCCGGCATCATGAGGTCGAGCACGACGAGGTCGTACCGCTCGCGCGAGAGCTGCTTGTCCATCGCGGGGGCGTCGGCGGCCGCGCGCACCTCGAAACCCTGCTCGCCCAGGTAGCGGGTGAGCATGTCGCGCAGGCGCTGGTCGTCGTCGACGACGAGGATCCGGGTTTTCAGTTCAGCCATGCGAAGATGGTATAGGGGATTTGCCGGATTTGTCTGTGGCCTGCCTCGCTTAGGGTAACGAGATGTTCGCCGGCGCACACTAGGCTAACTATTTGTTACAAATCGCACATAGCCGGCATTCCTGCCCAAGCATCGCTCGCGTAGTATCGCGTCAAGAGAAATGCCGATGCGCCCCATAGCCAAATTGATGATCGCCCTGCTGATCGCCGCCACCGCGGGGACGGCGTTCGGCCAGCAGCCGCCGGGCGGCCGCGACCAGCGCAGGCAGGAGTGGGGCGGCGGCGGCCGCATGCCCACGGAAGAGCGCCAGCGCTTCCGCGAAGACCTCCAGCGCCAGCAGTTCGCGCCGCCGCAGCGCGATCCCTACGGTGAGGAACGAGCGCGCCGCTACGCCGAATGGCAGCGCCTTTCGCCCGAGCAGCGCGAAGGCGTGCGGCGCGACATGCGCGATTACAACCGCGATTTCGACCGTCGTCGTTAGAGAAATCGCGTGCGTTCGGGAGCGCAGAGCAGGGCAGTAAATCCACTCTCCGCCTTCCTTGTCTTTTTGTCGTTTTGGGCAGGATCGGCATTCGCTTCCCCGGCGACAGGGGCAATAGGACCTGATGCGGCGCGCCACCTGCTCAACCGCACCGGCTTCGACGCGCCGCCGGCCCAGGTCGACGCGATCGCCGGGCTGTCGCGGCGCGACGCCGTAGAAAAGATTCTTGCCGGCACGCTGAAGGCCGCACGCACTCCCTCACCCGCCTGGTCCGACGAGCCCTTCTCGCCCCGCCAGCTGCGCGCCCTATCGGACGCGGACCGCGCGCTCTACGTGCGCAAACAACTCGAGCGCGGCGGTGAGCAGCGCGGCTGGTGGATCACCGAGATGCTCACCACGCCATCGCCGCTCACCGAGCGCATGACGCTCTTCTGGCACAACCATTTCACCTCCAGCCTGCAGAAAGTGCGCTCGTCCGCGCTGATCTACCGGCAGAACGCGCTGCTGCGCCAGCACGCGCTCGGCAATTTCGCCACGCTGCTCAAGGCGGCATCGAAGGATCCGGCGATGCTCGTGTACCTCGATTCGGCCGTCAATCGCCGCGGGCAGCCGAACGAGAATTTCGCGCGCGAAGTGATGGAGCTTTTTACCCTCGGCGAGGGTCACTACGCCGAGCAGGACATCCGCGAAGCGGCGCGCGCCTTCACCGGCTGGACGCTCGATGCCGACACCGGGGAGTTCGCATGGCGTCCGGCAATGCACGACGGCGGAATGAAGACCGTGCTCGGCCGGTCGGGGGAATTCCGCGGCGAGGAGGTGCTCGACATCCTTCTCGCGCGCCCGGAGACGGCGAGCTTCGTCGTCAACAAGCTCTGGAAGGAATTCGTTTCGCCCGACCCGGAGCCGGCCGAGGCGAAGCGCATTGCCGCGGCGTTCCGCGATTCGGGTTACGACATCAAGGTCGCGCTGCGCGCGCTGCTGGTTTCGGACGCGTTTTATGCCGCGAAAAATCGCGGCACGCTGGTCAAGTCGCCGGTCGACCTGGTGATCGGGACGATGCGCCAGTTCAACGTCGGGTATTCCGATCCTCTGCCTCTTACGCTGACGCTGCGCGCCCTCGGCCAGGATCTCTTCTCTCCGCCGAACGTCAAGGGCTGGCCGGGCGGCGAAGCGTGGATCAACAGCACCACGCTGCTGGCGCGCAGGCAGTTCCTCGAGCGGCTGTTCCGCGTCGACGAGGCGCGCATGCAGGCGCCGATGGCGGAGATGCAGATGCGACCCAACCAGCAGGGCAATGCCGGGCCGAACCGGGAGCGGCTGATGCGCGCGGCGCTCGACATCCGGTTCTCGGGCGGGGAGTGGCTGCGCCAATTCGAAGGCGAGCCCAAGTCCGTCGCGCTGCCTGATCGCTTGCAACAAGTCCTGCTGCCCGTCGCGCCGGCCTCGGCCAATCTCGTAGACGCGCAAGGGGTTGAGCTCATCCGTCGTCTCACGGCCGACCCGGTGTACCAGCTCAAATGACCAAACCGCGCGCGCCGGGCATTCAGGCCTCGTCCGCTCCAGTCGATCGCAGGCGCTTCCTTTCGATCGGCGTTGCCGGCCTCGCGGTGGCCTGCCTGCCGAAAATCTCGAGGGCGCAGGCGGCCGAGGGCTATCGGCGCCTCCTGATCCTGGTGGAGCTCAAGGGCGGCAACGACGCGCTCAACATGGTGGTGCCGTATGCGGACCCGGAGTACTACTCGCTGAGGCCGCGGCTTGCGATCCGCCGCGACGACGCGATCCAGCTCGACGAGCGCTCCGGCCTCAACCCGGTGCTTTCGCCCCTCGTGCCGTTGTGGCAGGCAAAGGACCTCGCGGTCGTGCAAGGCGTCGGTTACCCGCAGCCGAATCTCTCGCACTTCCGCTCGATCGAGATCTGGGAAACCGCATCGAAAGCCGATGAATTCCTCACCGAAGGCTGGCTCGCGCGCGCATTCGTCGCCAAGCCGGCGCCGGCGGGCTTCGCAGCCGACGGAGTGGTGGTCGGCTCCAGCGAGCTCGGCCCGCTCCACGGCCAGGGCACGCGGACAATCGCGCTGAATGAAACCGAGCAATTCCTTCGCCAGGCGAAGCTCGCTGGCGGCGCCGCAAAGCGAGGCAACGCCGCGCTGAACCACATCCTCAAGGTGCAGGACGACATCGCGCAGGCCGCGTCGCACCTCAACTCGAACGTCGCGTTCCGCACCGAGTTCCCGAAGAACGCATTCGGCAATGCGGTGCGCACCGCTGCGCAGATTGCAGCCAACCCGGCGGGCGTCTGCGCCATCCGCCTGACGCTCAACGGCTTCGACACGCACCGCAACCAGCCCGCGGTCCACCAGAGGTTGTTGCAGGAACTGGGCGAAGGCATCGCGGCGCTCAAGAGCGCGCTGGTGGAAGTCGATCGCTGGAATTCGACGCTCGTCATGACTTACGCGGAATTCGGCCGCCGCCCGCAGGAAAACAACTCCAACGGCACCGACCACGGCACCGCGGCAGCGCATTTCGTCGCCGGTGGGCTGGTGAGGGGTGGCCTCTACGGTCAGGCACCGCGTCTCGACCGCCTCGAAAGCGGCAATCTCCCCTATGCGGTCGATTTCCGCAGCCTCTATGCCACGGCGCTTGAGCGCTGGTGGGGCTCGCCTTCGCAAGGCCCGCTCAGGGGCCGGTACCCGACGCTCGACCTGCTGAAGGTATAACTGCGGCCCTAGCCGCGCCTCCCCGCGGCGGGCACAATGCCTGCAAAAAGGGGACGGGGGCATGCAAGCGAACCTGCTGTTGCGCAACGTGAGGCTGGTTTCGGGCCTCATTCTGCTGGTGTTCGTCACCGGGCACCTGGCGAACCTCTCGATCGGCCTGCATTCGCTCGCTGCGATGGAGGAATGGCGCGCGACCCTCATCGGCCATTGGCAATCGACGACCGGCCGCGTACTGCTCGGCGGCTCGGCGCTGCTGCACGCGATGCTTGGGCTTTATGCGATGGCCGCGCGGCGCTCGCTCTCGATGAGCCGCACCGACGTCGTGCAACTCGTGCTGGGCGTGCTGACGCCGCCGCTGTTGCTCAACCATGTGCTCATGACCGCCGTGGCCAGCGAAATCGCTCGCGAGTACGAGCCGAGCTACGGGCTGCTGCTGTCGGTCTACTGGAGCATCGCACCCGGCTATGCTTTCCAGCAGTTGTTCGCGGTGGTGTTCGTCTGGGTGCATGCGGCGCTCGGGCTGTATTCCTGGCTGGTGCTCAAGCCGGTCTGGCGGCGCATCGGCGGCTTCGTTCTGCCGGTGCTCTTCCTCATCCCGATCGCAGCGCTGCTCGGCTTTGCCGAATCCGGCAAGGAGGTCGTCGCCAAGCTCGCCGCCGGAGGCGAGTGGCAGGCCGCGATCGAGGCCAATGTAAACCTGATTGGTGGAGTCCGCGCGCGGCTCGATGCGCTCTGGGTGCAGGTGATCACGATCTACGGACTGCTCGCGCTGCTCGCCATTGGCATCTTCGCGGCGCGCATCCTGCGGAACCGCATGACGCGGGTCACGGTGGGTTACGACGGCGGCCTGGTCGCCGAGGGACGCCGCGGGCTGTCGATCCTGGAGCTCAGCCGCATGAACGAGATCCCCCACGCCGATGTCTGCTCGGGGCGCGGCCGTTGCGGAACCTGCCGGGTGCATGTCGAAGCCGGCGCCGGCCAGTTGTCGCCGGTTACCGACCTGGAAACGCACTCGCTGCAGCGCGTGCATGCCGGCTCGGGCGATCGGCTCGCCTGTCAGGCGCGAGTCCTGGGCCAGGGCGTTTCCGTGACTCGCCTGTTGCCGCCTTTTGCCGACGCCGAAGCCGCTCGCCAGCCCAAGGACTGGTCCGATGCGGCCGGCTCACCGGAGGGCGCGGCATGAGCGAGGGGCTTTCCGGCATGACCATGGCGTTCCTCGAGGGCGCCAAGAACCGGTTCGCAGCGCTCGGCGCCGACGTGGCGCAGACGCCCGATGAATTTCGCGGCGTGCTGGCCACTGTCTCCGGTGAATTGATGAGCGGTTCTGGGGTTCGCGCGGTGACTTACCTCTGGATCCTCCTCCTCATCGGATGCGGCGTGGAATGGCTCTACTGGACTTACGCCTGGGCGCCGATGCGCGCGATCGAATCGATGTCGGTCGCGAACCCGAGGCAGGCGTTCCGCCTCGGGATGCGCCGCTTGCTGCTGCTTGGCGCCGGGCTGCTCGCATTCACGCTGGCCATCATTGCCGGCTCGGCGGGTTTTGCGTGGCCCAAGGGCGTGCAGGAAGCCGTGGTCGCGGCGACGCTCTTCATCCTGGTGCTGCGCCTGGCGTGGATCGCGGTGAGCGTCGTGCTTGCGCCGGGCCTCTCGCGGCTGCGCCTCGTGCCGGCGGATCCGCACAAGGTGAAGTGGCTCGCGCTGACCGTGCTCATGGTGGCGGCGCTCGGGGCGATCGGCAGCTTCGTCCCGGCGGTCCTCGAACGAGCGGCCGGGGCGCCGCACACGGCAGGCTCGCTCAGGCTTGCGGCGGTCGCGCTCATGTCGATGGTCCTGGTGATCGCCGCGTTCGAGTTCCTGCGCGAGCGTCCGGGGTCAGGGGTTTCGATCGCCCGGCGGCTTCCGAAGTTTCCGCGTTCAATCGTGGTGGCGATCCTGGTGGTCGCGGTATTCGTGCTCTGGCTGCTGGGCACCGGCACCGCCGCCGCGATTGGCGCCGTCGTCGCCACGGTGATCGTCATCCAGATGAAGCTGCGGGAGCTGGTCTTCTTTTTCTGGCGGGACACGGTGGAGGCTCAAGGCCCGGCCGGCGAAGGCGAGGCGGCGAGCCTGGTGGCGGCGGACCCGGCACTGCTCCCGAGTATCGTGCTGTCCACGGCGCGATTCGTCGTGGTGCTCGTAGGCCTCGGCGCCTGCGCCGTCGTCCTGCACACGCCGATGTCGGAACTGGCGGCGAGCCAGAACTTTGCCGTCCGACTGGGTTTCCAGCTGCTCGGCGTCGCCGCGCTTGCATTGTTCGCGAATGTCATCTGGATCCTCGTTCGCACGACCATCGATTACCGGCTCAAGCGCATCGGCCCGCACGATGCGCACGGGCCGGCGAACGCGAATGCGCGGCTGCGCACCTTGCTGCCTTTGCTGCGCACCAGTGCGGCGGCCCTTCTCGGCGTCCTGTTGATCCTCTCGACGCTCTGGGCGCTCGGCATAGAGATTACGCCGCTGCTGGCAGGTGCCGGCGTGGTCGGCCTTGCGGTCGGCTTCGGCGCGCAGGCACTGGTGCGCGACGTGATTGCAGGCATTTTTTTCCTCGCCGAAGACGTGTTCCGTGTCGGCGAATATGTCGAGAGCGGCACGACCACGAAGGGCACGGTCGAGCGCATTACGTTGCGCACGGTCGCTTTGCGCCACCACAACGGCCCGCTGCATTTCGTGCCCTACGGGTCGCTGGGCACGGTGCGCAACAACTCGCGCGACTGGGTGATCGAGAAATTCAACATTCCGCTGCCTATAGACGTCGACAGCGAGAAGATCCGCAAGCTCATCAAGCGAATCGGCCAGGAGATGATGAAGGACCCCGAGATCGGCCCGATGCTGCGCGAGCCGCTCAAGAGCAAGCTCGCGCGCATCGACCCGGGCGTGAAGGTCTTCAGGTGCAAGTTCCAGACGGCGCCCGGCAACCAGTTCGACGTGCGCGCGAACGCCTTCAAGCGAATCGAGGCGGAGCTTCGCCTGCTGGGGATCCCGTTCGCCGGCGGCTCGCAGACGGTGATCATCGAGCGGCCCGCGGGACTGGCACAAGCGGGCTGAAGTCTCAGAAGAGGGTTGGGATGAGCGAAAAGAGGAACGGGCGGAGGGAGTTTCTAGGCCGCGTGGCGGCTGGGGCGGCGTGGGCGGGGCTGGCCCAGGTAGGCGTTGCCGGCGGCGCCTCGGCGGCCTCGCGCATGGATGCCGGGTCGCCCAGCGAAACCGCGCTCGGGGCCGCGAAACTGCGCGCGGTCCACCAGATCCTCGAGTACCCGCATGTGCTCCATGACCCCTTTGCGATTCCGATTCTTGGCCCCGGGGCCGAGGCGGGCCTGCGTGCCGAACTTGCCCAATACCAGCAGCCGTTCCTGCGCGCGATGCGGGCCTCG
>JANMDK010000010.1:0-8934 GCA_031376265.1 Pseudomonadota bacterium | reverse complement strand
CGCCTTCGCCTCGCCGCCGAACTTCTTCGCCAACACCGTCGTGATCGCCGCCGTCAGCGTCGTCTTGCCATGGTCCACGTGCCCGATCGTGCCGACGTTCACGTGCGGCTTGGTACGTTCGAATTTGCCTTTTGCCATGATCTTCCCGAGTGTGAAGTTTCAGATCGTCAAAACCCTGCTGGTGCCCATGACGCGGATTGAACGCGTGACCTCTCCCTTACCAAGGGAGTGCTCTACCACTGAGCTACATGGGCGAATTCGCTGGAGCGGGTGAAGGGAATCGAACCCTCGTCATAAGCTTGGAAGGCTTCTGCTCTACCATTGAGCTACACCCGCCCTTGGCCCTGCGCTTGGCCCTGCACTTGGCCCTCATTCGCTCGCCTTCATCCCACTGCCCATCCGTACCTTGCTGCAACTCACCCGTACTCGCCCCGCACTTTTCCCTGCGCGCCTGGTGGAGGAGGTTGGATTCGAACCAACGTAGGCGCAAGGCCAACAGATTTACAGTCTGCCCCCTTTAACCACTCGGGCACCCCTCCGGCGGAACCTGAAATTATGTGGTAATTCCGCCAGTTAGTCAAAGGAAGAATGAATATTGCAGGGCATGTGCCCGCCGAGCCGCAAAGATAAAAGTTAGGAGGCGCTTACATCGGCCAAACGCTCCTTTCTGCCTAAGTCCCGTAGCGAACCTTGGAATTCATCAGCTTGAGGGCGGCCAGCGCGCTGTAGCAGGCCAGCCAGGCGGTTTTGGGGTTATCCGGCGCCGGGACATTTTCGAGCACGATCGTGATGATTCCACTCGCGCCCCGGATGCGGATCGTGTGCGTGTTGAGCTTGAGCGCCGGATCGGCGACCACCCGAAGCCGGGTGCGGTCGAACCCGATCCCGGCCATCGAAAGCACCGCCGCGATATTCACGTTCTGGGGAAAATGCGGGACGCCCTCGCGCGCCGTCCCGTCGAAAAGGACCGTGGCCTCGCGAAGCGCGTCGAGATCGATCCCCATTGCGTCGACAAACGGGATTTTCTTCCATGCAGCCGGCGGCTTCGCTACCTGGATGGAGGCCTCGTCGACGCCCGCAATACAGGCTGCCTTGAGCGCGTCCAGCGAGCCAATTCCGCCGGAGGGCACGTACAGCAAAGCATTGTTGGCCTCGGCCGCACGCTCAGCGGCCGCGCGCAGCGTGTCATCGACCAGCGCGCCGCCTGACAGGACGATGACGGATACGCCTGCGGAAAGCAGGTTCACCAAGTGCTCCCGAATGGCCTCATGGGAGGCGGCTTCAACCACGATTTCGGGCCTCGTCGCCGAGAGCGCCTCGACGCCGACCACGAAAGGCACGCCGAATTCCCGGGCCAGGGCCACGCCCGCCGAGGCCTGGCTGCGCCCGCAGATCGCAGCCACTTCGATCCCGCTCCCGAGGTCGCCGCGCCGGATATGCTCGAGAAAAAGGCGGGCGATCGTGCCGCCGCCGAGGATTGCGATTCGCATGCCCGGATCCTGAAGGGAAAAGCGCAGGATTCTGCCATACGGCCTCCGGCCGGCGGACGCCTTTATGCCGGCCGCTGGTTTAGGCTTATCATCTGTCAAAATCTGTCATATCCAATAGTCTCGCCAGGCCGGAGTTTCCTTGCGCATCGCCATCCTCGAAGACGATCCGGACCAGCTAGCACTGCTCAAGCGATGGCTGTCCGATGCCGGGCATGACGTCCACGCTTACCTGAGTGGCCGCGAAGCCATGCGCCTCGCGGGTCGCGAGAGCTTCGACCTCTACGTGCTCGACTGGCAGGTGCCCGATGTTTCCGGCGCCGACGTGCTCAAGTGGATCCGCGGCAATGTGTCCAAGCTCGTGCCGGTCCTGTTCGTGACCGTGCGCGATTCGGAAGAGGACATCGTGTTTGCGCTGGAGGCCGGCGCCGACGACTACATGGTCAAGCCCGCGCGGCGGCAGGAACTGCTCGCGCGCGTGAACGCCCTGCTCCGCCGCGCTTACCCGCAGCAGGAACAGAAGCAGCTGAGCTTTCCGCCGTACGAAATCGATACCAATCGCAGCGAGATCCGCAACAACGGCAATTCGATCGACCTCACGCCGAAGGAATTCGATCTTGCCGTCGTGCTGTTCCGGAACATGGGCCGGCTCATGTCGCGCGGCCACCTGCGCGAAGCGGTCTGGGGCCAAAGCGGGGACCTTGCAACGCGCACCGTCGACACACACGTGAGCCAGGTGCGCAAGAAACTCGACCTGCGCCCGGAGACCGGCTACCGCGTGGTCCCCGTCTACAACTACGGCTATCGCCTCGAGCAGATCGACCCGTCCCACGCCGGCTAGCCCGGGCAGGAAATTCCATGGCCACATTCGCGTCCCAGGGCGACCTCAAGCCCAAAACAATCTCGTTCGAGAAACTCTCTGCGAATGCATACGCGTTCACCGCGGAAGGCGACCCGAACACCGGCGTGATCGTTGGCGACGACAGCGTGATGGTGATCGACACGCAGGCCACGCCGCTCATGGCGAGGGAGGTCATCAAGCGCATCCGCAAGGTCACCTCCAAGCCGATCAAGTACGTGGTGCTGTCGCACTATCACGCGGTGCGGGTGCTCGGTGCCTCTGCCTACAAGCCGCAGCAAATCATCGCCAGCCAGACCACGCTCGATCTCATCCGGGAGCGCGGCCGGCAGGACATGGCGAGCGAGATCGGCCGGTTCCCGCGGCTCTTCCGCGGCAAGGAATCGATCCCCGGCCTGACCTGGCCCACCATCGCGTTCAAAGGTGAAATGACCTTGATGATGGGCAAGCTCGAGGTGCGCATCATCCACGCAGGCGCCGGCCATACCGCCGGCGATACGATCGTCTGGATCCCCTCGCAGAAAGTGCTGTTCTCAGGCGATCTCGTCGAATACAAGGCCGGCATCTACACGGGCGACGCACACCTCGAGCAATGGCCCGCCACGCTCGCCAGGCTGGCGGCGATGAAGCCTCGAGCGCTCGTGCCGGGCCGGGGTCCGGCATTGAAGACGCCGGCCGAATCCCTCAAGGCGATCAAGTTCACCCAGGATTTCGTGAGCGGGCTGCTCGACGCCGCCCGCCGGGGGGTAAAGGCCGGCAAGTCGCTTAAAGAAGTTTACGAGTTGACCAAGCGGCGCTTAGACCCGGCCTATGGCGCCTACCCGATCTACGAGCACTGCATGCCGTTCGACGTCTCACGCGCATATGACGAGGCTAGCGGCATTGCGCATCCGCGCATCTGGACCGCGCAGAGGGATATCGATATGTGGAAGTCGATCGCCTGAAAGGCTGTTTTAAGAGCGACGCGCCCTAACGCGTCCCCGCCCCGCGCGAGGCGCGGGGCGGGACAAGTCCGCCGCAGCAAAGGAGGAGGAGGAAGCTGCGGCGGTCGCGACCGGGGTTAGATGGTTCCGATGTGCAGGCGCGCGGCCGTGCAGGCCACGGCGATTTTGCGGACTTCACCGGCAAAATCCTTAAGCCCCCCGATGAACGCCGAGAAGCTGGCGGCCATGTGCTGGTTGCGCTGCGTGCGCACTTGCGCGACCAGCCGGTCGAGCGCCTCTGGCGAGGGCATCGTGCGCAGCCCCATGGGAAGTCTTGCTTCGATGTATTCGATCTCACAGGCATTCATGGCTGAATCCCTTGTGTGATGTTGCGATGCGACAAATGTAAGGTGTTGCTTTTGGAAAGAGAATCCCCGCTCAATTCAAAACACCTTTGCTAATATCGCAACAATATGTCCGACAATCTGCAAGAAATGGCGATCTTCGCCGGCGTGGTCACCTCAGGCAGCCTCTCCGCCGCTGCGCGTGAATTGGGTTTGTCCACGGCCGTCGTTAGCCGCCGGCTTGCGGCGCTCGAATCGCGGCTCGGCGTGCGACTGGTCAACCGCACGACGCGGCGGACGAGCCTCACCGACGAAGGGGCGAGCTACTACGACACCTGCACCCGGATCCTTGCGGAGATCGAGGAGGCGGACTCGACGATCTCGGCGGGCCGCATCGAGCCGCAAGGCGTACTGCGGGTCGCGATGTCATCGGCGTTCGGCCACCAGCACATCGCGCCGCTGGTGCCGCAATTCGCCAAGCTGTATCCCAAGCTGCAGCTGGCCTTGAGCCTCTCGGACCGCCGCATCAACCTGCTCGAGGAAGGCTTCGATGTCGCAATCCGGATTGCGGAGCTCGAGGATTCGTCGCTCGCAGCAAGGAAGCTCGCACCAAATCACCGGGTCGTCTGCGCGAGCCCCGACTACCTGCGGCGCAATGGAACGCCGAGGACGCCGGCGGAGCTGGCCTCGCATAAGTGCCTGCTGGCCGACTGGGGGCAGGGCTTCACGCAAACCTGGGACTACCGCGGACCCGTCGGCAAACGCGGCAAGGTGCGCGTCAGCGGCGACTACGCCTGCGACAACTGGGAAGTGCTGCGCGAATGGGCGCTCGCGGGCCTCGGCATCGCGCTCAAGTCGACGTGGGATGTGCGGCGCCATCTCGAAGACGGCTCACTCGTTGCTCTTTGCCCGGGCTATACCTTCGACACCGACGTGGCCATCTATGCGGTCTATCCACATCGCCGCCACCTGCCTGCGAAGACGCGTGCGTTCATCGATTTCCTCGCCGAGTCGTTCGGGCCCGAGCCATACTGGGACAAGCCGAGCAGGCCGAAAACCGCGAAATAGGTCGGCGCAGCGGCGCGCCCGGCTCGCGCATTGAAACGCCCGCGCCTCGCCCGCACATAGGGTTGTGCTAGTCTCGACGCAGCATGTTCGGGGACACAATCTTCGAGCGTGGAAGGCGCCTCCGCCGACGCAACCCGCGCAGGCGACGCCCCTCAAAAACACGATTTTTGTGGAGACGCAGAAATGAACGCCCCGGTCGCCCCAGCCGATCTTGCCAAGGTTTCACTCGACGACAAATACGCCCTGAATTCCGGGCGCGTGTTCCTCACCGGCACGCAAGCGCTCGTGCGCCTGCCGATGATGCAGCGCGAGCGCGATGTCGCCGCCGGCCTCAATACCGCCGGGTTCATTTCGGGCTATCGCGGCTCGCCGCTGGGCGGCCTCGACCAGTCGCTGCACAAGGCAAAGGGCTTCCTCGAGCAGCACCACGTGCGCTTCCAGCCGGGCGTGAACGAAGACCTTGCGGCCACCTCGATCTGGGGCACGCAGCAGATCAACCTCTTCAAGGGCGCGAATTACGACGGCGTCTTTTCGATGTGGTACGGCAAAGGGCCGGGTGTCGATCGCTGCGGCGACGTGTTCAAGCACGGCAACGCGGCCGGCACCGCAAAGCATGGCGGCGTGCTGGTGCTCGCGGGCGACGACCACGCGGCCAAGTCCTCCACGTTGGCCCACCAGAGCGAGCACATCCTCAAGGCCTGCCTGATCCCGGTGCTGAACCCGTCCAGCGTGCAGGAATACATCGACTACGGGCTGCATGGCTTTGCGATGAGCCGCTATTCGGGCTGCTGGGTCGGCTTCAAGTGCGTGACCGACGTGGTCGAGTCCGGCGCTTCGGTCAGCATCGACCCGAACCGGGTCCAGGTCGTCATTCCCCAGGACTTCGTGCTGCCGCAAGGCGGGCTCAACATCCGCTGGCCGGACGGCATCCTCGAGCAGGAAGCGCGGCTGCTCGATTACAAGGTCTACGCGGCGCTGGCTTATGTGCGCGCCAACAAGCTCGATCGCATCGTCTGGGATTCGCCCCGCGCGCGGCTCGGCATCGTGACCACCGGCAAGTCGTTCGGCGACACGATGCAGGCGCTGGCGGATCTCGGCATCGACGAGAACGTCGCGAGGGACGCCGGCATCCGCGTCTACAAGGTCGCGATGCCCTGGCCGCTCGAGCCGCAGGGTGCGCGCCGGTTCGCAGAGGGACTGGAAGAGATCCTGGTCATCGAGGAGAAGCGCCAGCTGATCGAGTACCAGATCAAGGAAGAGCTCTACACATGGGAAGAAGGCAAGCGCGCGCCACGGGTCGTCGGCAAGTTCGACGACAACGGCGAATGGAGCCAGGCGGCCGGGCAACCTGCCGGGACGTGGCTGCTGCCCGCCCACTACGAACATTCGCCCGCACTCGTTGCCAAAGCATTGGCGAAGCGGTTCGCCAAGCTCGGCCTCGACAAGCAACTCGACGACCGTACTGGGAATAGATACGGCGCAAGGCTTGCGTTTCTCGAAGCGAAAGAGAAGGCGCTCTCGCGCCCTCGCGTAACCTCGGTCCGCCAGCCGTACTTCTGCTCCGGCTGCCCGCACAACACTTCGACCCGAGTGCCCGAGGGCAGCCGGGCGACTGCCGGCATCGGCTGCCACTTCATGTCGCTCTGGATGGACCGCAACACGTCAACCTTTACGCACATGGGCGGCGAGGGCGCGACGTGGATCGGCCAGGCGCCGTTCTGCGACACGAAGCATATTTTTGCCAACCTCGGCGACGGGACCTACTTCCATTCCGGGCTCATGGCGATCCGCGCGGCCGTGGCGGCCAAGGTCACCATGACTTACAAGATCCTCTACAACGACGCGGTCGCCATGACCGGCGGCCAGCACCACGACGGCCCCCTCGACCCGCCGACGATCTCGCGCCAGATAGCAGCCGAAGGCGTGAACCCAATCATTGTGGTGACTGACGAGCCGGAAAAATACGCGCCCGGCACCAACTGGGCCCCCGGCGTGACGGTGCGCCATCGCGACGAGCTCGACCAGGTGCAGCGCGAGTTGCGCGAGATGCCGGGCGTGTCCGCGCTGATCTACGACCAGACCTGCGCCTCGGAAAAACGCCGCCGCAGGAAGCGCAACGAATATCCCGATCCCGCCAAGCGCGCCGTCATCAACGCAGCCGTCTGCGAAGGCTGCGGCGACTGCAGCGTGAAGTCGAACTGCCTCTCCGTCGAGCCCCTCGAGACCGAGCTCGGCCGCAAGCGCACGATTAACCAGTCGACGTGCAACAAGGACTTCTCCTGCGTGAAAGGCTTCTGCCCTAGCTTCGTGACCGTCGAAGGCGGCGAGCTCAAGCGCGGCAAGGCCGCACCGAAAGGCGACGCCGGCGAAGACTTCCCGGTGCTACCTGAGCCGGTGCTGCCTTCACTTGACGAGCCGTGCAATGCGCTGGTGACCGGCATCGGCGGCACCGGCGTGGTGACGATCGGCCAGATCCTTGCAATGGCCGGCCATCTCGAAGGCAAAGGTGTTTCGGTGCTGGACATGTCGGGCCTCGCGCAAAAAGGCGGACCCGTGATGTCGCACGTAAAGATCGCGCGCTCGCCGGAAGACCTGCACGCAGCACGAATCGGCACGGGCAGCGCCAAGCTGGTCATCGGCTGCGACCTCGTGGTCACCGCGAGCACCGATGCGCTGGCAACGATGTCGAAGGAAGAGACCCGTGCCGTCGTCAACGGCACGACCGCGCCCACGGCGGAGTTCGTGAAGAACCCGAACTGGCAACTGCCCGGCAGCGACCTCACCCACGACATCCGCGAAGCTTGCCGCGAGGCCGACTTCGTCCCGGCCGCGGAGATCGCGACCAGCCTGATGGGCGACTCGATCGCCACCAACATGTTCATGCTCGGCTACGCGTACCAGAAGGGCTGGGTTCCCCTTTCCGCCCATGCGATCGAGCGGGCCATCGAGCTGAACGGCGTGGCGGTCTAATTCAACCGCAAGAGCTTCGTCTGGGGCCGCCGCGCGGCGGTCGACCCCGAGCGCGTGCGCCGCGCCGCGACGCCGGCCGAGGTGATCCAGATCTCGCAGCATTTCTCCCGCACGCTGGACGAGCTGGTCGAGCGGCGCATCAAACTGCTGACCGACTACCAGGACGCGGCTTACGCAACCCGCTATGCCGCGCTCGTGCAAAAAGTGAAGGCGGCCGAGGCTGCGGCCACCGGCGGCGACGAGTTCGCGAAGGCCGTCGCGCGCTATTTCGCCAAGCTCATGGCCTACAAGGACGAGTATGAAGTCGCCCGCCTTTACACCGACGGCGAGTTCTCGAAGAAGATCAAAGCGATGTTCCAGGGCGACTACAAGGTGGTGTATCACCTCGCCCCCCCGCTGCTGGCAAAGCCGGACCCGAATACCGGCGAGCCGAGGAAGATGCAGTTCGGCCCCTGGATGATGGCGGGCTTTCGCGCGCTGGCAAAGCTCAAGGGCCTGCGCGGCACGGCGCTCGATGTCTTCGGGTACACGGCCGAGCGCCGCATGGAGCGCGATCTCGTGGCCGAATACGAGCGCACGATCGCCGAAATGCTCCCGGCGCTTTCCCGGGAGAACCATGCGCTGGCCGTCGAGATCGCCGGCCTGCCGGAATCGATTCGCGGGTACGGGCACATCAAGCAGAAGAGTGCAGAACAGGCCGGCGCCAAGCGCGAGGAACTGCTCGGCCGATACCGTAACCCGGCCGCGCCGGTCGCGCGCGCGGCCTGAAGATTGCTGGGACTGGGAATAGTCCGGCTGTGAATCGGCGCCGGCACCGCTGGGCGGCTCCCCTCCTCCTCCTCCTTGCCGCGCTTGCCTCACCCGTCGGCGCGCAGCCTCTTGCCGAACGCACTCTAGAAGTGGACGGCGATGCGATCCAGTTCACCGTGCGCGTCTTTTCGCCCGAGGCCAGCCGCATCGATGCTTCGGTCGCGCTGGAACCCACCACCGCGCTGAATACCGCGAGGCTGATCGGCCAGCACCTGCAGAACGGCGCGAGCGAAGACGCAGCGCTCTTCTCGAATTCGCCGCGGCGCCGCTTCGAAGTCCTGCGCGAATACCAGGAGTCGGTCGGGCCTGAAGGATTCAAGAAGGTCTATGCCGAGTACTTCGAGCCCGGCAACTACATCGCTGCCGAGCTATCGATCGGCGACCACAGCCTGCTGGTGTGGCGCCTGCGGGAAGCGGATCGTTTTGCCGGCCAGTACTACGTGCGGGTCGAAGGCAAGGTGTTCATGGACGAC
>JANMDK010000382.1:0-31844 GCA_031376265.1 Pseudomonadota bacterium | reverse complement strand
CTGGTCGAGCCTTTCCGCCACGTGGTGAACTACGCAGGAACAATGGCCGAGACCGGGATGCGCCTGTACTTCAGCGAGAACTGCGCCGACGCCCTGACGCTCAAGATCCGTTCCGGCGTCTACGAATTCGACCAGTCGTGGGGCGAGCAGTTTCTCGAGCGCGAGCGGGAGCTGATCGCGCGTTTCCACGACACCAGCGAGGGCCGGGTGATGTGCCAGGTCGCCGCGCATGCGCCCGACAACTGCTCGCCGTGGATGCTGCGTCAGCTTAACGACCTGCACGAAAAGCACGGACTGCGGCGAACGGTGCACATGGCGCAAAGCCGCGGCGAGGTCGCGCAGGTCAAGCGCTACGCCAATTGCACGCCCGCCGAATACCTCGAGCGCAACGGATGGCTCGGCCCCGACGTGGTCGGCGCGCACTGGACCTACTGCACGCCCGGCGACGTGGACCTGCTGGCCACCAACGGCGTGCACATGGCGCACTGCCCGGCCAACAGCTCGCGGCGCGGCCCGCACCAGGCGCCGGTGGCGAAGATCATGGATGCCGGCGTGAACATCGCGCTCGGCACCGACAACATGACCGAGGACATGTTCCAGGCCATGACCATCGGCAGTATCGTGCATCGCGGCAGCCGCGGCGGCGGCATCGACCCGCAGCCCCAGGCGCTGCTGGACGCGGCCACGCGCAACGGCGCGCATTCGCTGGGGCGGCTTGGGGACCTCGGCTCGGTCGAGCCGGGCAAGAAGGCCGACCTCACCCTGATCAACCTCGATCATCCCAGCCTGCGGCCGGCGATCAACCTTGTGTCGAATATCGTCCACTACGGCAATCCCGGGGTGGTCGATTCGGTCATGGTCGACGGCGAGTTCTTGATGCTGGAGGGCAAGGTCATCTGCCTGGACGAGCACGAGGTGGTCGAGAACGCGCAAGCCGCTATCCAGGGCGCCTGGCTGCGGCTGCACGCCCAATCGCCCGACGTGCCGCTCCCGCCCAGCCTGCGTTAGTCTTGCGGCCTATGGCGACAACAGGATCCCCGGCTACCAGCGTGCCTGCCCCCGCAGCGAGCGTCAGTTCGTCGACCGCATCGTCCACCCAGGCCGGCCGGTTCCGCATCCTCACGGTCGACGACTCCGAGGAGATCCTCGCGTTGCTCGAGGTGACGCTCGGCAAGGAATACGACGTCAAGTCCGCGACCGACGCGCGCAGCGCGCTCAAGGCCGCTTTCGAGAAGCCGAAGCCCGACCTGATCCTGCTCGACGTCGAGATGCCGGGACAGAGCGGCTACGACGCCTGCCGCGCGATGAAGGCGAGTCCCGCGCTTGCCGACATCCCGGTGATCTTCCTCACCGGCCGCGATGACGCGAGGGACGTGGTGCAGGGCTTCCAGCTCGGCGCGATCGACTACTTCGCCAAGCCGATCAATCCCCCGGTCCTGCTCGCCCGCATCCGCGCGCACGTGGAGCTCATCCGGCGGCGCGGCCAGCAGGAAGAGCTGATCCGCACGCGCACCATGCAGCTCGAGCAGACGCGCCTGCAGCTCGTCCGCAGGCTCGGCCGCGCGATGGAATATCACGAAACCTCCGCGGTCGGAAACCGGGTGGTGCGGCTTGGCCACTACGCGCGCGCGCTTGCCGAGGCGAGCGGCGCGAAGAGCGATCTGTGCGACCTCATCATGAAAGCCGCGCCACTGCACGACATCGGCAAGCTCGGCGTGCCTGCGCAGATCCTGAGGAAGACCGAAAAGCTCGATGCGCCCGAGCGCGCGCAGATGCAGCGCCATCCCGAGATCGGCGCCGAGATCATCGGCGAGCATGAAGATCCGCTCCTAAAGCTCGCGCGCACGCTTGCGCTCACGCACCACGAGCGCTGGGACGGCGGCGGCTACCCTTTCGGCATCGCGGGCAACGACATCCCCTGGCCGGGCCGCGTGATGGCGCTGGTCGACGCGTTCGAAGGCATGACCGCCACCCAGTTCCACCGCGAGCCGATGAAGCTCGAGCTGGCCGCCGACGAGATCGGCCGCGGCGCCGGCAAGCAGTTCGATCCGCGCATGGTCGAAGCCTTCCGCAAATGCCTGCCGGATTTCCGCAAGATCAAGGAAACCTACGCCGACTCGCTCGGCGACATGCTCGACCTCGATTTCTCGGCGATGACGGCACCGGCGCCTGCAGCCGCCCCGGCGCCGATGCCGAAGTCGCCGGGCGAAGAGACGATTACACGCGCGCTCCAGAAACCGCGCGATCCTTCCGAAGCGATTGCGTTCCAGAAAATGCGCGAGAGCGACGAGGCGCGTGCCAGCGTGCTTGCCGGCGAGCAGGCGCGCCTCAAGGTTGAGCGCGACTTGCTTGCCTCTGCAACGAAGGACATCTCGAGCCAGCAGGCCTCGCGCAAGCGCGCCGAGGCCGCCGCCGCGCGCGAAGCCGAGCTGATGGGCTTGAGCAAGCGGCGCATCGCCGAGGAAGCGGCTGCAGCGCAGGCGGCCCAAGCCGCGGCCCAGGCAGCCGAGGAAGCAACCAAAGCAGAAGCCGAAGCGGCAAGCCTGGCCAGGCTTGCGGAGCAGGAGAAAGCGAAAGCGCTCGCCGAAACCGAAAAGCGCATTGCCGCCGAACAGGCGCTGGCCGCCGCGGCGATGGAACGAAAGAACGCGGAAATCGCGGCCGCCGCGGCCGCGGACAAGCTTGCAGCGCGCGAAGTCGAGGCCTTCGAGACCACGAGCAAGCGGCTTGCCGATGAAAGGGAGGCCAATCGCGCTGCGCAGGAGCGCGCCAGGGCCGAGGCCGCTGCAGCCGAGGCCGCGCGCAAGGCGGCTGAAGCGCATTCCCAGCTTGCGGCGGAGGCGGAAGCACGCGCGCTCGCCGAGCAATCGGCCGTCGAGGCCGCTGCTGAAAAACGCAAGGCCGAAGAAGAAGCAGCCGAGGCGGCGGAAGCGCTTGCCTCCGCGGAGCGCTCGAAGTCCGCAGCAGCCGCTCAGCGCGCCGCGGACGAAACGGCCGCGAAGGCGGTCATTGAAAAGCGTCTCGCCGCCGAGGCGGACATCGCCCGCTCGTCGCAAGAGACCACCGAGTCGAATGAAATCGTGCGCGCGGCGGCAGCGGCGATTGCCGAGATCCAGGCGCGCATCGACTCGGCGCGTCAGGGCGCTGCGATGTTCGCAGGCCAGGCGACCGACGAGAACAGGCAGGCCGCGATCGCCACCGAGCGCGCCGCGCGCGAAGCGGAGGCGATGGACGCAACGAAGAAGCGCGCGGCCGAGGAGGAAGCCGCCAAAGCCGCCGCAGAAGTACGCAGGCAGGCCGAGGAATCGGCGATGCGCGTCGCCCAAGAGCGCGCAAGCCTCGAAGCTGCAACCGCGCGGACCGCGCAGGAGCGCGCAACCGTCGAAGCTGCAGGCGTTCGCGCAGCACAGGAGCGCGCCGAGGCGGAAGCCGCGGCGAAACGCAGCGCGCGGCAGCGAGCGGAAGCCGAAGCCGCAGTCGTGCAGAAAGCGCAGGAACGGGCGGAGGCGGATGCAGTCGCGAACCGAAGGGCGCAGGAACGCGCCGAAGCCGAAGCAACCGCGACGCGCAAAGCACAGGAGAGGGCAGAAGCCGAGGCGACCGCGGCAGGCAAGGCAAAGGAGCGAGCCGACTCCGAGGCGACCGCGATCCGCAACGCGCAGGAACGTGCCGAAGCCGAAGCGGCCGCGACACGCAAGGCCCAGGAACGCGCAGAAGCCGAAGCGACCGCGACACGCAAGGCGCAGGAACGAGCCGAGGCCGAAGCGATCGCGACGAGCAAGGCGCAAGAGCGCGCGCAGGCCGAAGCTGCGGCAACGAATAAAGCCCAGGAACGCTCGCGCGCAGAGGAAGCCGCGGCGCGCGCGGGGCAGGACCGCGCTATCAGCGAAGCCGATGCCGGCCGCATCGCGCATGAGCGCGTGAAGGCCGAGGAAGATGCCGCCCGCGCCGCGCGCGAAAGTGCGAAGCGCGAAGCTGGCGTCAAGGAAGCTGCACGCCAGCGGCTGGCCGAGGATGAAGCAGTGGCGCGCGCCGCGGAAGAACGGGCTCGGGCGGACAACGACGCCGCGAGCCTTGCGCGCGAGGCTGCCCAATCCACGGCGCTGCTGGTGGCCAGCGCGCAGGCGCGCGCAAAGGCCGACCAGGCCGCAACCGCGGCGGCCGAAGAAAGGCGCCGGGCGGAAGCGGAAGCCGACGGGATGCGCCGCCAGGCAGAGACCGCGGCGAACGAGCAGAAGCAGGCCGCGCAAGCCCTCGCCGACGAAGAGCGGCGCGGGGTGGAAGCGGTTGCACAGAGGTTGCAGCGAGATGCCGAATCCGCTGCGCTCGCCTCCTCGATGGCCGCAGCGCAGGCGTCGCGCGCGGCGTCAACCTCGCCTCGCGCAGAGCTGCACGCCGCGCTCGATCGCCCTCCCAGCCGCACTGGCGTCTACGCAACGGCGATCGCAGCGACAGTGGCGGCGATGGCGTTCTACCTGTTCGACAAGGAACCGGCGCTTCCTGCGGCGCCCGTCGCGCCCCCAGTTACCGTTACCGCACCGGCCGAGCCGAAGCCAGTGCCCGGAATTTCGGAAGGCGAGCCGATCGAGCTTCGCCTCGACACCGATGTCGGCCGGATAGCGCCTCGCGACGGCGCGAAATAGCCAAGCCCCCGCCTCACCGGCTGCTTATGTGTGCTTTGTCGCAGACCTTGCGGCGAGCCGGACGCAACACTTCTCCGATGACAGCCGAACACCTGCAGGAACGGCTTCGCCCCCTCCGCATCATCGCTGTCCCCTCTGGGCGCGGCGCCCCCGACGGCCGCTGCGGCGATGGCCCGGAAGCCTTGCGCGCCGCCGGCCTGGTGGAGCACCTGGCACGCCTGAGGCCGGACGCCCATTGGCAGGCCACGCTGGAATGCGCCGAACCCGGGCTCTCGCCCTTCGAGGCGGTGAGCGAGCTTTGCCCCAGGATTGCCGACGAAACTTCCCGAGCCATCGACGCCGGCGGCTTGCCGCTGGTGTTCTCGGGCGACCATTCGTGCGCGATCGGGATCTGGGCCGGCATCAGCCGCGCGATCCGGCCGCAAGGCGCGCTCGGGCTCATGTGGATCGACGCGCACCTCGACAGCCACACGCCGCAGACCAGCCACACCGGCATGATCCACGGCATGCCCCTCGCGGCGCTGCTCGGCCACGGCGAGGACGCGCTCACCGGCTGCGGCGGCGAAGGCGCCAAGCTGCACGCCCAGAACGTCTGCATCGTCGGCGCGCGCAGCTTCGAGCCCGGGGAGCAGCGACTGCTGATCGAGTTAGGCGTGCGGGTGTTCTACATGGACGAGATCCGGCGGCGCGGGCTCGCAAAAGTGTTCGCCGATGCGCTCGAGGTCGTCCAGGCCGGCACGGCGGGCTTCGGGATTTCGTTCGACATCGACGCGATCGACCCGCTCGAGGCGCCTGGAGTCGGCACGCCAGCCGCCCGCGGCATCGATGCGGCCGGCCTGCAGTCGGTCCTGCGCGGCATCGGCAGCCACCCGAAGCTTGCTGGCATCGAGATCTCGGAATACAACCCGGCGCGCGACAAGGAGGGAAAGACCGCGCGCATCGTCATGGACGTGCTGGAGGCGATGCTGGCGACCCGGGATCCGGCCTCGGCTTCCGTTTGAAAATGTCAGTATGTTTCCCGGAGAACCGCGCCAGCGCTAGACTTGAATGCCAGAAATGTCAGTAGTACCGGCCGAGACTTGCCTTTGCGGCGAAAAGGCCTTCTCATACCCGCTTCGCTCCAGGAGGGGGAAGCCATGACCGTCACGATGATTACCGCGGGCCTGCTCGGCCTGCTGCTGGTGTTCCTTGGCGGCTACGTCATCGCCGGCCGCGTGAGCTTCAAGATCGGCCTTGGTGACGGCGGCAACGCGGCAATGATCCGGCGGATGCGCGCGCAGGCCAATTTCGTCGAGTACGTGCCGATCGCGCTGATCCTGATCGCGCTCATGGAAAACGCGACCATCGGGCCGCACTGGCTGCTGGTGACGCTTGCCGCTGCGCTGGTCATTGCGCGGCTCTGGCATGCGCAGGGGCTGATTTCGAGTGCCGGGACGTCGCCCGGGCGGTTCGTCGGCAGCGCGCTCACCATGGTCATCCTCTCGGTGGCCGCGGTCGCCTGCCTCGGCAGGGGCCTCGGCGCCTGGTAGCTCCAATCAGAGACAGACAACGGCGCCTATCGGGGACAGACCACGTTATTTCGCTCTGCGGAAAAACGTGGTCTGTCCCCGATTTCGCGATTTCGTTAGCGTTCCTCGGCGAGCGTCGCGATCAGCGCCCCGAAAATCGCACCGCGGGTTGCGAGGCTCGCGATCTCGATCTTCTCGCGCCGGCTGCAGGTGTCGTGGCAGACCGGCCCCAGGCCATCGAGCGTCGGCCGCCCGAGCGCGCCGGCGAAGCTGCCGTCCGACCCGCCGCTCGAAACCACCGGGCGGATCGGCGCGCCGATTTCCTTCGCAAAGCCCTCGGCCAGCGCGTAGAGCGCCTTGCTCGACGACTCGGGAAACAGCGGCCGCGACCACCCGCCTTCGATTTTCACCGTCACGCGCGGATCGCCGGTGTCGGCCACGATGCGGCGCACGTCTGCCTCGAGCTTCGGGATGTCCTCCGGATACGCGGCGCGCAAGTCGACATGCATCTCCGCCTCGTGCGGCACGACCTGCCGCGCGGCGCCCGACTTGAGGATGCCCACGTTGACCACAAGCTCGCGTTCGAGCTTGGTCAAAGCTTCGAGCGCAAGCACCGCACGGCAGGCCGCGCGCAACGCGCTCGCTCCCTCGGCTGCGTTGACGGCCGCATGCGCAGAGCGGCCGGTGTAATACGCCTTGATCGCGCCGACCGCGCGCCGGCCGGTGACCACGCCGCCGCCAGGACGGGTGGGTTCCAGCACAAGCACTGAATCCGCATCACGCACGCAGTCCTCGATCCATTTGCGCGAGCCGATCGAGCCGATCTCCTCGTCGGGCACCAGCACCATGACGAGCTCGGCGGGTAGCGCCCGCTTGGCCTTCACCAGCGCGTCTACCGCGAACCACGCCATCGCGAGCCCGCCTTTCATGTCGCCAACGCCGGGTCCATAGGCGTGCGTGCCGTCCTCGCTGAAACCCCAATCGGGCTGGCTGCCGGTCGGCCACACCGTATCGGCATGGCCGAGGATCACGAGCTTGCCTTTCCCGGCTCCCTTGAAATGGAAAGAACGCTGCGGCCCTCGCCCGGCCAGCGGCTGCTGTTTCTCGGTGAAGCCGAGCGATTTCCAGCGCGCACCCAGCGCCTCGCCCACCTTCGCGACCTGCGCGGCGTCGTAGGAACCGGCTTCGATCGAGACAAGCTCCTTGACGAAGGCGAGCATCTCGGCGGTTCGCGGCTCGAGGGCTGCCTTGAGTTCAATGCAAATGCTCATGACTGGTCAGTCCCCATAGTGTGTCCACATTCGCAGCACTTTCACGATCCTGTCCTGCTTGGATACTTGATATACCAGCCGGTGCTGGATGTTGATTCGACGCGAATAGGCGCCTTCGAGGTCGCCTACGAGTTTTTCGAAGGGCGGGGGTGAGCGAAATGGATCGGCCGCAAGCACGTTTAGCAACGATTCTGCCTTTGGCCGCAGACCGGCAGCCGAGATTTTCCTGGCATCCTTCTGGGCCTGCTTCGTAAACAGGACCTGCCACACCACGGCTACCAGCCTGGATTCTTCGAGAGCTTGGCTTTCGGTTCCTTCATGCCTTTCAGGATTGATTCGCGCATTCCGGGAATCGAGAGCAGATGCAGAGTCTCCTGGATCGAGCGCCAGTCGTCTTCGCCGATCAGGACCGCGTTGTTTCTCTTTCCCGTAATTTGCACAGGCGTGTGGTGTTCAGCTGCTTCGTCGATCAGCCGGTAAAGATTGGAACGAGCTTCGGAAGCTTTCAGGGAGGTCATATCTAGGAATCCTTATTACGTACGCAATATCGTACCATTATCTTGTAGCCGCTGGAAGCCCGCCCTCCCCCAAATCCCAGAAAACCCCCGTCATGATCCTCAGCGCCTCCCTCGCCACCGGCGCTAGCAGGTGCTCGTTCGGCGCGTGCTGCGAGCAGGCGGCATACGAATGCGGGATCCATACCGTCGGCAGCCCGAGCGTGTGCGCGAATACGTCATTGGGCAGCGAGCCGCCGAGGTTCGGCAGGATCGCGGGCTTCGAGCCGGTGGTCCGCTCGATCGAGGCCACGGCCCATTTCACCCACGGATGGTCGGGATCGAGCCGCGTGGCCGCGAAGAAGCCTTCGCGCGAAGCCGAGAGCTGGACTGCCCGGAACCCGTGCGCATCGAGGTGCCTGCGCAATGCGGGCAGGATGTCGGCCGGGTCGATGCCGACCACGTAACGCAACTGGCAATGGGCGCTCGCGCGCGGCGGGATCGCATTCACCGGCTTGTCCGGGTTGCCGGTCACGAAGGCCAGCACCTCGAAGCTGCACCAGCCGAACACCCGCTCGGCCGGCGAAAGCCCCGGTTCGCCCCAGTCGGCATCGATCGACGGGCCGTCTTCGCCGCCTTCGATTTCGAGGTCGGCAAGCGCGCGCCGCACCGAGGGCGTGAGCGAATCCGGGCGCCACTCCGGCACGCGGATCGCGCCCCGGGCATCGGTGATCGAGGCGATCGCATGCGCGAGCACGATGCCCGGGTTGCGCAGCAGGCCGCCCCAATTGCCCGAGTGGTGCCCGCCCTTCCTCAGGTCGAGGCTGAGGTCGAAGTTGAAGGCGCCGCGGGTGCCCAGGTAGATCGTCGGTCGCCGGGGCTGCAGTCGCGGGCCATCGGAGGCGATCAGCACGTCGGCCCGCAGCAGCGCCTTGTGCTGCTCGCAGAAGTCCTTGAGCCCGGGTGAGCCGACCTCTTCACCGGTTTCCAACAGCACCTTGAGGTTGAAGCCGAGGCGCCCGCGCTTGGCGAGCACCGCTTCGACGGCCGCGAGGTTGATCGTGTGCTGGCCCTTGTTGTCGGCGGTGCCGCGGCCGTAAAGCCGGTCGCCCTCGCGCGTCACCGTCCACGGCGACAGGCCCTTGCGCCATTGCTCTTCCTGCCCTCGGATGACGTCGCCGTGGCCGTAGGTGAGCACTGTGGGCAGTTTCGGGTCTTCGATTCTTTCGGCCACGAGGAAAGGGCCGTACTTCGACGACGGGTTCGGCAGGATGGTGCAGCGAAAGCCGCGCCGCTCCAGCCAGGGCCGCATCTCCTCGCCGAGATAAGCGGCGAGCGCGCCGGCGCGGTCCGGATTCTGGCTCTCCGTCGGAATGGCTACACGCCGCGAGAGGTCGGCTAGGAATCCGCCGGCGTCGAAATAGCGTTCGATGTCGGCGATGGCGTCGGTGCGGCTCATTGCGTTGGTTCTCCCATGGAATTGCTGTGCTGCGCAATGCACAAGATGCATCGCCCAAGACCATCTATGTTAGGGTAATCCGGACCTCCCAGAGGCGTGTTTCAGTCGACCTAAAACAACGATTACTGATGCAAGCCTATCTCCTGCGACGCCTGCTTGCCCTGATCCCGACGCTGTTCATCGCCAGCGTCATCGTGTTCGTCACGGTGCGGCTGATCCCCGGCGACATCATCGACATGATGCTGAGCCAGAACGACGTCAGCGCCGACAAACGCAGCCGCGACCAGCTCGTCGAAGCGCTTGGCCTGGACCGCCCGATGGTCGAACAGTACGTCGGCTGGGCGGGCCGCATCCTTTTGCACGGGGACTTCGGCCGGTCGCTGTGGCAGAACAACCCGGTGTCCGAGCTGCTGCTCGCGCGCGTGCCGGTGACCTTCGAGCTGGGACTCATGGGGCTCATCGTCGCGCTGCTCATCGCGATCCCCATCGGCGTGTACTCGGCGATCCGCCAGGACACCACAGGCGATTATGTCGCACGCTCGTTCTCGATCCTCGCGCTGTCGGTGCCGAGCTTCTGGATCGGCACCATGGTGATGGTCTTCCCGTCGATCTGGTGGGGCTGGTCGCCCGAAGTGAAGTTCGTGCCGTTCAGCGAAAACCCCTGGCAGAGCTTCAAGAACATGCTCATACCGGCGCTGATCCTCGGCACGGCGCTGTCGGCGGTGACCATGCGGCTCACCCGCACGATGATGCTCGAGGTGCTGCGCCAGGATTACATCCGCACCGCGTGGGCCAAGGGCTTGACCGAAAGGCTGGTGGTGCTGCGCCATGCGCTGCGCAATGCGCTGATTCCGGTGGTGACGCTGGTCGGCCTGCAGGCGCCCCTGCTCATCGGTGGCGCGGTAATCCTCGAGCAGATCTTCGTGATTCCCGGCATGGGACTCCTGCTGCTGGATGCCGTTAACCAGCGCGACTACCCGATCATCACCGGCGTATTCCTGGTGGTGGGCGTATCGGTCATGCTGATCAACCTGCTGGTGGACCTCAGCTACGGCCTCCTCGACCCCAAAGTGAGGTATCGCTGATGTCGGCTGTCGTGATGGCCTCGCCTCCGGTTGCCCTCGGCATGGCGCCCAGGCCGGCCGGCTTCCTGCGGCGCCTGTTCCGCGACAAGCCGCTCGGCGCCGCGGGCGGCGTGATCTTCGTGCTGTTCCTCTTCTGCGGCATCTTCGCGGACTGGCTCGCGCCTTACGGCATGAACCAGATCAACCCGATCGACCGACTCAAGGCGCCGTCGCTGGCGCACCTCTTCGGCACCGACAACCTCGGCCGCGACATGCTCTCGCGCTGCCTCTATGGTGCGCAGCTCTCGGTCATCATAGGCATCTCGGCGGCGTCGCTGGCCACCTTCATCTCGGTGTCGATCGGCATCCTCACCGGCTACCTCGGCGGCAAAGTGGACCTCATCGTGCAGCGGTTCGTCGACGCATGGATGAGCTTCCCGGACCTCATCATCCTGATCGTGGTGGTCTCGGTGGTCGGGCCGGGCATGCCGCAGATCATCGTGACGCTGGGGATGCTGTTGGGCATTGCCGGCTCGCGCATCATCCGGAGCGCTGTGGTTTCTGTGCGAGAGAACATGTACGTGCACGCGGCGCAGTCGACCGGCGCGTCGACCGCCCGCATCCTCTGGCGCCACATCCTGCCGAACGTGCTGCCGCCGATCATCGTGCTGTTCACCACGCGCGTGGGCACCGTGATTCTCGCCGAGTCGGGCTTGTCGTTTCTCGGGCTGGGCGTCCCGCCACCGGCCCCCACCTGGGGCGGCATGCTTTCCGGCGCCGGACGCACTTTCATGTTCCAGGGGCCGTGGCTCGCGCTTGCGCCCGGCCTGTGCCTGACCGTAGTCGTATACGCAACCAACATGTTCGGCGACGCACTGCGGGACCTGCTTGACCCACGCATGCGAGGGTCGCGATAAGAAACTTTAGACGGAGGAGAAAAAATGAAAATTCTGCGTAAGAGAATTGCCATCGGTGCGCTTCAGGCGGCGGCCCTGCTCGGCGCCGGCAGTGCGCTGGCCCAGGAGAAGCCGCAATACGGCGGCACCCTCGAAATCGGCACCGTGTTCTTCACGCTCAGTGCCCTCTCGTGGGACCCGGCCGACTGGAACTGGAAGCAGAACCACGACATGGGCCAGTTCTACGAGCAGCTGTTTGCAGGCGACCTCTCCAAGGCGCGCCGCAACGGCGGCAAGCACCCGTTCGTGTCCGACGCCTACCTGCCCTCCGACGCGATTCGCGGCGAGCTGGCCGAAAGCTGGCAGTGGAAGGACCCGCTGCGGCTGGAGATCAAGCTGCGCAAGGGGGTCATGTTCCCGGCCAAGGCCGGCGTGATGGCCTCGCGCGAGCTGACCGCGGACGACGTCGTGTTCAGCTACAACCGCCAGGAAAAGAGCCCCAAGAAGATCCCGGGATACCTCGACCATGTCGCGAAAGTGGAGGCCGCCGACAAGCACACGGTGGTGTTCAGTTTCAAGGAATACAACGCCGAGTGGGACTACCGCTTCGGCTGGGGCTACTACTCCGGGATCATCCCCAAGGAAGTGGTGGACGCCGGCGCTTCGGCCTGGAAGAACGCCAACGGCACCGGCCCGTTCCTGCTCACCGATTTCGTTCAGGGCAATTCGAACACCTATTCGAAGAACACCATCTACTGGGACAAGGAAAAGCTCGGCGGCCAGGAGTACAAGCTGCCTTTCGTCGACAAGGTGGTGTACCGGACGATCCGCGACGAAGCCACCCTCTACTCCGCCCTGCGCACCGCCAAGCTCGACATCGCCGAAACCATCCGCTGGAGCGCGGTCGATGAGCTGAAGAAGAGCGCCCCCCACCTCAAGTGGTCGCGCGCGCTTTCGCACCTCGGCCAGTTTGTGGCACTGCGCGTCGATACGAAGCCATTCGACGACATCCGCGTCCGGCGCGCGCTCAACATGGCGATCAACAAGCAGGAGATCGTCAAGGCCTACTACAACGGCCACGCAGAGCTGTTCTCCTACCCGCAGCACCCGGATTACGCTGGCTACTTCGAGCCGCTCGAGGCGATGCCTGCATCGATCAAGGAACTGTTCGTCTACGACCCGGAGAAGGCGAAGAAGCTGCTCGCCGAGGCCGGCTACCCGAAAGGGTTCAGCTTCAAGGTGCAGGTCTGCTCGTGCTCGCCAGACCACATGGACATGGCGCCGCTGCTGGCCGCCTACCTGGAGAAGGTCGGCGTGAAGATCGAGCTCCAGCCGATGGAGTACGGCGCATTCCTGTCGGCGATGACTTCGAAAACCAATGCGCCGGGCTATTTGATGAACAACAGCCACAACAACCCGACCACGACCATCCGCAAGAGCTTCGTAAAAGGCCAGGTCTGGAATCCCTCGCAATGGTCCGATCCCGAATACGACCGCAAGATGAACGTCGTCTTCCTCGAACGCGACGAGGGCAAGCGCCAGGCGATGCTGAAGGAAATGACCCGCGAGATCCTCGACAAGGCGCCCTACATCTGGCTGCCGACCGCATACAACCACACGGCGTGGTGGCCGTGGGTCAAGAACTACGAAGGCGAACTGCGGGTCGGCGCGATGCGCCCCGGCCCGATCTACGCGCGCATCTGGGTCGACCAGGCCATGAAAAAGAAGATGGGGTACTGAAATGACAACGATTCGCACAACCGCACTCGCGTTCGCTCTGGCCTCGGGTGCCGTCCAGGCGCAGGTCGAGAAACCCCAGTACGGCGGCAGCCTCGAAATCGGCACTGTCTACGTGACTCTCACCGCCCTGTCGTGGGACCTGGCCGACTGGAACTGGAAGCAGAACCACGACACCGGGCAGTTCTACGAGCAGCTGTTCGCCGCCGACCTGACCAAATCCAGGCGCAACGGCGGCAAGCACACTTTCTATCCCGACGCCTGGCTGCCCTCGGACGCGATCCGCGGCGAGCTGGCCGAATCCTGGAAGTGGATGGACAAACCCCTGCGGCTAGAAATCAAGCTGCGTAAGGGGGTCATGTTCCCCGACAAGCCCGGCGTCATGGCCGCGCGCGAGCTTACCTCGCAGGACGTGCTGTTCAGCTTCAACCGGCAGGACAAGAGCGCGAAGAAGATCTCCGGCTACTTCGACCACATCGAGAAGGTCGAGGCCCTCGACAAGCACACCGTGCTTTTCACGATGAAGGAGTTCAACGCGGAGTGGGACTACCGCTTTGGCTGGGGCTACTACTCGGGAATCATGCCCAAGGAGGTGGCGGATGCGGGCGCGGCCAACTGGAAAAACGTAAACGGCACCGGGCCTTTCCGGCTCACCGATTTCGTGCAGGGCAATTCGAACACTTACCAAAAGAACCCAGTCTACTGGGACAAGGAGAAGATCGGCGGCCAGGAGTACAAGCTGCCCTTCGTCGACAAGGTCACCTACCGAACGATCCGCGACGAGGCGGCGCAGATCTCGGCGATCCGCACCGCGAAGCTCGACTTGCTGGAGTACATCCGCTGGAGCTCGGTCGACGAGCTGAAGAAGAGCGCCCCGCAGCTCAAGTGGTCCAAATGGCTTGCCACCAGCGGCCAGTTCCTCGCCATGCGCGTCGACACGAAGCCGTTCGACGACGTCCGCGTGCGCCGTGCGCTGAACATGGCGGTCAACAAGCAGGAGATCGTCAAGGCGTTCTACAACGGCAACGCCGAGCTCTTCTCGTACCCGCAGCACCCGGACTACACCGGCTATTACGAGCCGCTCGAATCGATGCCCGATTCGATCAAGGAGCTCTACACCTACAACCCGGACAAGGCGAAGAAGCTTTTGGCAGAGGCCGGCTATCCGAAAGGCTTCAGCTTCAAGGTCCAGGTGTGCACCTGCGTGCCGGACCACATGGACCTGATCCCGCTGGTCGCGGCCTATCTCGAGAAAGTCGGCGTGAAGATCGAAATCCAGCCAATGGAATACGGCGCCTTCCTTTCGGCGATGACCTCGAAGACCAACGCGCCGGGCTACTTCATGAACAACGGCCACACAAACCCGACCACGACCATCAGGAAGAGCTTCGTCAAAGGCCAGGTCTGGAATCCGTCGCAATGGACCGACGCGGAGTACGACAAGAAGATGGCGGCGGCCTACCTCGAGCGCGACGAAGGCAAGCGCCAGGCGATGCTCAAGGAGATGACCCGCGAGATCCTCGACAAGGCGCCCTACATCTGGCTGCCCACGGCCTACATCTACACCGCGTGGTGGCCGTGGGTGAAGAACTACAACGGCGAGCTGCGCGCCGGCGCGGTGCGGCCCGGCCCGATCTACGCGCGCATCTGGGTCGACCAGGAGCTGAAGAAGAAGATGGGCTTCTGAGCCGCATGGACGCGCCTTTGCCAACCCCTCTCCTGCAGGTCCGCAACCTCACGACGCGCTTCCGCACCGAGCTCGGCGCCGTCACCGCGGTGGACAACGTCTCCTTCGACGTTGCCGCGGGCGAGACGCTCGCGATCGTGGGGGAGTCCGGCTCCGGCAAGAGCGTCACTGCGCTTTCCCTGCTCCGCCTGATCCCGAACCCGCCGGGCCGCATCGAATCCGGCCAGGTGCTGTTCGAAGGCAACGACCTCCTCAAGGTGGACGAAGCGGGCATCCGCGCAATCCGCGGGAACAAGATCGCGATGATCTTCCAGGAGCCGATGTCCTCGCTGAACCCGGCGCTCACGGTGGGCCTGCAGGTGGCCGAGCCGATCAACGTGCACCGCGGCTCGGCCTGGTCGGTGGCACACGCCCCGGCCAAGGAACTCAAAGGCCGCCTGCGCCTTACCGATGCGGCGGCGCGGCTCGGCTCGTACCCGCACCAGTATTCCGGCGGCATGCGCCAGCGCGTGATGATCGCAATGGCGCTGGCCTGCAAGCCGAGGCTGATCATCGCCGACGAGCCGACCACCGCGCTGGACGTCACGGTGCAGGCGCAAATCCTCGACCTGCTCAAGGAACTCACGCGCGAGACGCAATCGGCGCTGATCCTCATCACCCACGACCTCGGCGTGGTGGCGCGCTACGCGGATCGCGTAGCGGTGATGTACGCAGGGCGCATCGTCGAAACCGCGTCGGCCAGCGAGCTCTATGCCCGCCCGCGCCACCCGTACACGCGTGGCCTGATGGCTTCGGTGCCGCGGCTCGACGGCGACGCCGGCCGCCCACTGGTGCCGATCGAAGGGCAGCCGCCGGACCTCGCCGCCCTTCCCGCAGGATGCGCCTTCGCCCCACGCTGCCGGCATGTCGCCGAGCGCTGCCTGGCGGACAGGCCGACGCTGGAGGAGCTCGGGAACAGCGCGCATTTCAAGGCTTGCCACGCCGATGCCTGATCAAGCCACGGAAGACCTGCTTCGCGTCGAGAACCTCAGCGTGCACTTTCCCGTGATGCGCGGGGTGGTGATTCAGAAGCAGGTTGCGACGGTGAAGGCGGTCGACGGCGTTTCGTTTTCCCTCAAGCGCGGCGAGACGCTGGGGCTGGTTGGCGAAAGCGGCTGCGGCAAGTCGACGACGGGCCTTGCGGTCATCCGCATGCTCAAGCCCACCGGGGGTCGCATCGTGTTCGAAGGCGAGGACATCGCAGGCCACGAGCAGGAGCACATGAGGAAGCTCCGGCGGCGCATGCAGATGGTCTACCAGGACCCCTACGGGTCGCTGAATCCGCGCATGAAGGTGCGCGACATCGTCGGTGAGCCGCTGGAGGTGCACGGTCTGGACGGCGACCGTGCCGCTTTCAAGGAGCGCGTGGCCGCCCTCCTCGCCATGGTCGGCCTGCTGCCCGGCATGGCGGACCGCTATCCGCATGAATTCTCCGGCGGGCAGCGCCAGCGCATCGGCATCGCCCGGGCGTTGGCGCTCGACCCCAGCCTCATCGTCTGCGACGAGCCGGTCTCGGCGCTCGACGTCTCGATCCAGGCGCAGGTGATCAACCTTTTCATGGAGCTGCAGCAGCGGCTGGGCCTCGCCTACCTCTTCATCGCGCACGACCTCGCCGTCGTGCGCCATATCAGCGACCGGGTTGCTGTGATGTATCTGGGCCGCATCGTCGAGATCGCCAGCCGCGACGAGCTGTATCGCAATCCGCTGCACCCTTACACGCTTGCGCTGCTCTCGGCGGTGCCGGTGGCCGACGCGGCGGTGGAAGCTACGCGCAAGCGCACCATCGTGACCGGGGAAGTACCGAGCGCGCTAAATCCACCAAGTGGTTGTCGCTTCCATACGCGCTGTCCTTCGGCGATGGACAAGTGCAGGACCCTCGACCCGGTGCTGACCGGCATCGGGCCGGGGCGCGCCGTGGCGTGCCACCTGCACGTGGAGCCGGCCGGGGAGATCCGCGAGACAATCGCGGCATGACACTCCCCGACCCTGCGATGAAGCAGTACTACGCCGCATGGGCGCAGCAGTACGAGCGCATTTACGCGAAACCCGAGCGCCAGGCGGACCTTCGCATCCTCGAGCAGAAGATTCCCGCGCTGCTGCGCGGGCGCCGCGTGCTGGAAGTCGCCTGCGGCACGGGCTACTGGACGCAGCACATCGCACAGACCGCCGACTTCATCCTCGCCACCGACCTGACCAATGAGCCTCTCGAGGTCGCGCGCAGCAAAAACCTTCCGGACGGGAAAGTCCGCTTTGCGTTGGCCGACGCGTTCGACCTGCCGGCCACGACCGGGCCGTTCAACGGGGCCTATGCCGGCTTCTGGTGGTCGCACCTGCGCCCGGCCGAAATCAGGGCTTTCCTCAAGTCGCTGCGCCTGTGCATTTCGCCGGGCGCAACCGTGGTGCTGATGGACAACCGCTATGTCGAAGGCAGCAGCACGCCGATCTCGCGGACCGACGAAGAAGGCAACACCTGGCAGGCGCGCACGCTTCCCAGCGGCGAGGCGCACGACGTGCTCAAGAATTTCCCCACCGAGGCCGAGCTCAAGCGGCAGGTCGAGGGGTTCGGCGTGAATTGCCGCTACACGGCGCTCGAGTACTACTGGCTGTTCGCGTTCGACGCCGCCTGACCTGCGGATTAACAGTCCGGCGCACTACCGCTGAGCTGTCGAGGAATTGGGGAGCCGCGCGGGGAGCGTGCCTTCGGCCGTGATAAAATCTGGCCAGACTAGACAGATCGGAGACATACGATGGACGCGAAGTGGCCGTTGCAAAAGGCGAAGAACCAGTTCAGCCAGGTCGTGGAGCGGGCCATGACAGAGGGGCCTCAGACCGTGACGCGGCACGGCAAGCCGGTGGTCGTCGTGTCCGCCATCGCCACCAAGGCGACCGCAAAGCGCCCGCGCGGCACGACCAAACCGTTGCTCGCGCTGTTACGCAGTTGTCCGGTCGACCTGACCGGCATCGTGCAGCGCGACCGGTCAGGCCCGCGCAAGATCGATCTCAAATGAGGTGCCTGCTCGACACATGCGTGGTCTCCGAGCTGACCAAACCTAAACCGAATCCCGAGCTCGCACGCTGGTTCGCCTCCGAGCACGCGGAGGACTTGTACCTGTCGGCCATCACGATCGGCGAAATTCGCCGGGGGACTGCGCAGCTCGCGCCCGGACGGCGCCGCGCTGCGCTGGCGGCTTGGGCGGACAAGCTCTGCCGCAGTTTCGCCGGACGTGTCCTCCCGGTCGATGAGGCAGTTGCGACGCGCTGGGCGGAAATAGCGGCCCGCGCGGAACGCTCGGGAAAACCAAAGCCTCTCGCCGACGGATTGATCGCCGCCACGGCCGTGCAGCACGATCTAACGGTCGCCACTCGAAACGTGGACGATTTCGAACCGTTCGGAGTGATGCTGTTCAATCCCTGGGTCGATTGAGCTATCGAATACGCGTTTACAGCTTTAACTCCCAGTACTCGCCTACCAGCTGCACCCCAAAGCTGTTGTGCGGCTCGGTCGAGACCAGATTGAAGCCCGCCTGCTTGTAGATGCCGCGCGCAGCGAGCAGCGAACTCTGCGTCCACAGGGTCAGCTTCTTGTAGCCGAGCTTGCGCGCATGCGCGATGCATTCGTCCACCAGCCGCTTGCCGATGCCGAGGCCCCTCGCTTTCGGGTCGAGGATCAGCAGCCGCAGCTTGGCCACGGTTTTGGATTGCTCCACTAGGAACACCGAGCCCACGGTTTCGCCATCCACCTCGGCGATCCAGCAGCGCTCGCGCTCGGCGTTGAACTTGCGGATGAACTGCACCGCGATTTCAACCACCAGCATCTCGAACTCCTCGTTCCAGCCGAATTCCTGCGCATACATCGCGCCATGCGCCGAGATCACCCAGCCCATGTCACCGGGGCGGTGCGTCCGCAGCGTGACCACCGGCTTGGGCCGCTTGCCGCCGAGCAGCGCTTCGACCGAGCGCATGGCCGAGACCACTTTCCCCTGATCGGCCGGCGGCAGCGCGGCGAGCATCGCCGAGACTTCATCCTTGGTGGCGTTTTCCAGCGGCGCGAAGACCGCCCGGCCCTTGCGCGTAAGCCACAGGTGCGTGCGCCTTGCGTCTTCCTTGGACGCCGAAGTTTCGATGAGCCCCTGCTTGCGGAAGCGCTGCAGGATCCGGCTCAGGTAGCCGGCGTCCAGTCCCAGCTCGTTGCCCAGCTCGGTGGCGGTTGGCTCTCCCGCGCCCGGCCAGTGCGCAAGCTCGTACATCACCCGCACTTCGGTGAGCGAATACGGGCTCTTCAGCAGCCCGCCTTGCAGCACCCCGATGCGGCGTGTATAGAACCGGTTGAATTGCCGGACGGCGGAAACCTTCTGCCCGAGGTTCGGTTGGATGCGAGCCATGCGGCGATTCTGGGATAATTACTTGACGGAGTCAACTAATGGACATCGCCGCCTTCAACAGGCGCCTCGCCGGCACCCTCCCCGAATTGCTCGGGATGCGCTTCGTGCAGCTCGATGCCGACCGCGTGGTGGCCGAGCTCACCATCCGCGACGAACTGCGCACCGGGGGCGGCGCGCTGCATGGCGGCACGCTGATGGCCTTCGCGGACACGGTGGGTGCTGCGGCAACGATCGTGAACCTCACGGACGGCGCGACCACGACGACGCTCGAATCGAAGACCAATTTCTTCGCCGCCGGCCGGGCCGGGGTCGTGCGGGCCGAAGCCACGCCGCTGCACAAGGGACGCCGCACACACGTCTGGCAAACGAAGATCACGGACGAGTCGGGCCGCATGCTCTCGCTGACCCTGCAAACCCAGATGGTGCTCGAAAAACAAAAATAGGGTCAGAGTCGATTTATCGAGTCGAACTACTTCCTCGCGTCCAGCGCCTCCCAGCGCTCGAGGGCCGCGGTGAGCATGTCCTCGATCTCGGCGTTGCGCTTCTGCAGGCGCATCGCCTCGTCGGGGTTGGAAACGTAGATCGCCGCGTCGGATAGCTGGGCGGTGATGCCGGCCTGCTCTTTCTCAAGCGCGTCGATGCGGCCCGGCAATTCGGCGAGCTCGCGGCTTTCCTTGTAGTTGAGCTTTACCTTCGAAGGCTTCTTACGGAGGTCCGCCGCTTTCTTCTCGGCGCGCTTCTCTTCCTGCCGCGCCTCGGCCTGCCCGGCCTTGCTCGCGCGCTGCCAGTCGGTGTAGCCGCCGGCGTATTCCTTCCAGGTGCCCTCGCCTTCGCTCGCAATGGTCTGCGTGACCACGTTGTCGAGGAAGGTGCGGTCGTGGCTCACGAGGAACAGCGTGCCCTTGTAGGATTGCAGCAGGTCTTCCAGCAGCTCGAGCGTCTCGATGTCGAGGTCGTTGGTCGGCTCGTCGAGCACCAGCAGGTTGGCCGGCTGGCTGAAGAGGCGCGCCAGCAAAAGGCGGTTGCGCTCGCCGCCGGAAAGCGACTTGACCGGCGCCTTGGCGCGCTCCGGCGGAAAGAGGAAATCGCCGAGGTAGCTGATCACGTGCTTGCGCTGGCCGTCGACTTCGACGAAGTCCGCGCCGGGATTGATCGTGTCGGCGAGCGTGGCCTCCTCGTCAAGCGCCGCGCGAAACTGGTCGAAGTAGGCGACCGCGAGCTTGGTGCCGAGCCTCACCTCGCCCGAGTCTGGCGGGATCTCGCCGAGGATGAGTTTCAACAGCGTGGTCTTGCCGCTGCCGTTCGGGCCGATGAGGCCGACCTTGTCGCCGCGCAGGATTCGGGAGGTGAAGCCCTTGACCACGTCGCGCCCGCCGTAGGCCTTGCTGACGTTCTCCAGTTCCGCAACCAGCTTGCCGGAGCGCTCGCCCTCGCCGACCGACAGTTCGACCTTGCCGACACGGTCGCGCCTGGCAGCACGCTCGACGCGCAATTGCTCGAGCCGCAGCACGCGGCCTTCGTTGCGGGTACGTCTCGCCTCCACCCCCTTGCGGATCCACACCTCCTCCTGCGCGAGGAACTTGTCGAACTTGCGGTTGTGGACCGCCTCGGTGACCAGGTCTTCCGCCTTGCGCACCTGGTAGGCGGTGAAATTTCCCGGGTAGGTCGAGAGATGCCCGCGATCGAGCTCGATGATCGCGTTGGCGACCGTGTCGAGGAAACGGCGATCATGGGTGACGAATAAAACGCTTCCAGCAAACGATTGCAGCACGCCTTCGAGCCATTCGATCGAGGCCACGTCGAGGTGGTTGGTCGGCTCGTCCAGCAGCAGGAGGTCCGGCTCGAGCACCAGCGCGCGCGCCAGCGCCACGCGTTTCTTGAGGCCGCCGGAAAGCTCCTGCACCTTGCGGTCGGCTTCGAGCCCGAGGCGCGAGAGCGTGCCGTCGACCTTGTGCTGCAGGCTCCAGCCGTTGGTCGCGTCGAGCTGCTCCTGCAGATCGTGCATTCGCTGCGCAAGGGCCTCGTCCTCGTGGTTCTCGGCGAAGTCATGCGCCGCGGCGTGGTAGTCGATCAGCAGCCGGTTGCCTTTGCCCAGGCCCTCGGCCACCGCCTCGAACACGCTCAAGTCCGCCTCGAACTGCGGCTCCTGCTCGACCGAGGCGAGCTTGAGGCCAGGCGCCAGCCAGACCTTGCCGTCGTCGGGGTTCTGCGCGCCGCGGATGAGCCTCAACAGGCTGGACTTGCCGGTGCCGTTGCGCCCGATGAGGCCGATGCGCTCGCCGGGCTCGATGACGAGGTCCACGTGGTCGAGCAGCGGCACATGGCCGAACGCGAGCGACACTTCCGAAAACTGGACTAGCGGCATCGGGCTACTTCTGCGCGGGGCGCAATTTCGCCCGCAGCTCGTCGAGCCTGCGATCGAGGAAGTCGAGCCGGTCCTGCCCCCAGAACCTTTCGCCGTCGAGGAGGTAGGTCGGCGCGCCAAACACACCGTGATGCACAGCCTCTTCGCCGTATCGCTTGTAGAGCGCTTGCACCGCATCGCTCGTTTCAGCGGCGACCAGCGCATCGCCATCCATGCCGTTCTCGGCGGCGATCTCGCGGCGCACTTCGGGTTTCGACGTGTCGCGCTCTTCCGCCCACAGCGCCCTCAGCAGCGCATGCGATAGGCGCGGCGCATCCAGCCCGGCTTCCTGCGCCGCGATCACCATCCAGCCCGGCGGTTTGTTCCAGCCGGCCGGCTTGCCGTCGGCCGGGTAGAACTTCGGCTCGAGGTTGAGCGGCATGCCGAGGTACTTGCGCCAGCGGTCGAGCTCGAGCGCGTGGTAGGTCTTGCGCGGTTCCGGCCGCGTGCGGATCGGCACGCCGCCGGTTTTAGGCGCGACTTCCTGGAAATCGTAGGGCTTGAGCACCAGCTTCACGTGATGGCGCCGCACGATGTCCTGGATCCTCGGGCCGGCGAAATAGGCCCACGGCGAAGACAGGCTGTAATAGCAGGGCAGTTCGATCATGGCGATCCGTTACCGGGGGCTTGCGTACTGCACGGCGAAGGCCGCGAACTCGAGGCCCGACACCGAGACCTGCTGTTCGTCCACCGGATAGCCAAGCGAGCTGCCGAGCCGCTCGCGAACGGATTTCGAAACCAGCACCTCGTGCGGCCGCGCAAGGTCTTCGGCGAGCTTGTAGGCGATGTTGACCGGGTCGCCGTAGCAATCTTCCTCGCCGATGAGGAGGAACCGGCCGAAATCGATGCCGATGCTGACCGAGTAGGTGTCGATCTGCGCGACGACGCAGGCCTTCGCCAGGGACTGGTTGATTTTCACCGCGGCGGCGATGGCGTCCTCGCAGTTGCCAAAGGTCGCCATCATGTTGTCGGCCTGGAACTTGACGACGCGGCCGCTGCATTCGCTCACGCACGAGCCGGTGAGCAACTGCATGTGCCGGATCATCGCGAGGTACGCAACGATGCCCTTGCGGCGCACGGTCAGCGAGAACTGGCTCATGTCGAGCGCCAGGATCGCCTGCTCGGTGCCGTAGCTCGCCCAGATCGCCTGCTCGAGCTTTGGGCGCTCGTCTGCCGGGGCAGCGTTGAGGCTGTCGAGCAGGCTGAAAAAGTCGGTTTTCATGGGGCCGCCATGATGCCACGGATGCAGGTGCGCTTTGCGGACTCGGGGATAATTGCGGCATGAACTCAAGCATCGATACGGGCGCTGCATCCGGGCTCGCGTCCCTGGAGAACGAAGCGCGGCGCGACCTGCAGCGCCTCAATTGGCCCGCGGCGAACTGGGTGCTTCCGACGGTGCTCGAGGGCAAGCAAGTGCTCGACGTGCTGATCGTCGGCGGCGGCATGTGCGGCCAGACCGCGGCCTTTGCGCTGATGCGCGAAGGCGTGCGCGATCTTCGCGTCGTGGAGCGCAAGGAACTGGGCCAGGAAGGCCCTTGGGCGACCTTTGCCCGCATGGATACGCTGCGTTCGCCAAAGCACCTCACCGGCCCGGACCTCGGCGTGCCTTCGCTCACTTTTCGCGCGTGGTACGAAGCGCAGCACGGCACTGCGAAATGGCACGCGCTTTACAAGATCCCGCGTCTCGAGTGGGCCGACTACCTGCTCTGGGTGCGGAGCCTGCTGGCGCTGCCGATTGAAAACAACACAGAAGTGGCAGCGCTCGAAATTGCTGGCGATTTCGTCCGCGCCACGCTGCGCGGCGCCAAGGGCGAAGAAACCCTCCTCGCGCGCAAGGTCGTGCTCGCGCTCGGTCGCGACGGCAGCGGCGCGCCGCGCTGGCCGCAGTTTCCTTCGTTCGACCCAGCGCATGCGCATTCGAAGACGCGCATCTTCCATTCGGCGGACGACATCGATTTCGCGTCGTTGAAGGGGAAAACGATCGGAGTCTTGGGCGCAGGTGCATCGGCTTTCGACAATGCAGGGACAGCGCTCGAAACCGGCTCGGCGGAAGTCACCCTGTTCGCGCGCCGCCCTTACCTGCCGCAGGTCAACAAATCCAAATGGACGTCGTTTCCCGGCTTCCTGCGCGGCTTCTACAGCCTCGACGATGCGCGCCGCTGGCGCTTCTTCACCTACATCTTTTCAGAGCAGGTGCCGCCGCCGTTCGAGTCGGTCCTGCGCTGCGAGAAGCACGCGGGATTTTCAGTGCGTCTGGCCGAGCCGTGGAGCGACCTCGTTGCGGATGCCGGCGGCGTCACCGTAACGACACCCAAGGGAACGCATCGCTTCGACGCGGCGATCGTGGCGACCGGTTTCGACGTCGACATGATGGCGCGCGAGGAAGTCGGCGCGTTTCGCGACCACGCGCTCGTCTGGGCGGATCGCGTTTCTGCTGAAGAAGCACGCGCACATCCTGAGGAAGCGCGTTTCCCCTACCTCGGCGACGGATTCCAACTCCAGGAAAAGGGGCCAGGCTCGATGCCCGGCCTCCTGAACGTTCACGTCTTCAACTGGGGCTGCACGATGAGCCATGGCGCGCTTGCGGGGGACATCCCGGGACTCGCCCTCGGGGCCGACCGGCTGGCCGAGGGCATCGTTAGGGACTTATTCGTCGCGGACGCCGACCGCCATTTCGAAACCCTGCTCGCGCATGAGGAAGAGGAACTCAAACCGACGGGACAGTTCGTGCCGAAGGAAAAACGCTAGCTCAATCCACGCTTGCGCCTGAAGCCTTCACCACCGCCGCCCAGGCAGCGCGATCGCTTTTGATGGTCGCGCGGAATTGCTCCGGCGATTCCCACCGGGGCGTGTTCCCCAACTCGACAAGGCGTTGCCGGACGGACGGCGTCTCGACCGCCTTCTTCACCGCCGCATTCAGCGCAGCTACGATCTGCGGATCGAGCCCCTTCGGGCCGTGCAGGCCGAACCAGATGTAACTCTCGTAGCCCGGCACGCCCGCTTCCGCAATCGTCGGGACGTCGGGCACCGCGGCCACCCGCGTCCTGGTCGTCACGCCGAGCAGCCGCACCTTGCCCGCCTTCCATTGGCCGAGCACCGACTGCACCTGGTTGAAGATGCAGCACACGTCGCCCTTCACTACCGCTGCCAATGCTTCCGGGCCGCCCTTGTAGGGCACGTGCACCATGTTGAGCGCGGCGCGCTGGTTGAATTCGGCGAACGCGAGATGCGTGCCGGTGCCGTTGCCGGTCGAGGCAAAGTTGTACTTGCCGGGATTGGCCTTGACCATCGCGATGAATTCCCTGACCGAATGCGCATCGATCACGGTGGGATTGATCGTCAGCACATTGGAGACATCCACCAGCGGCGCGATCGGCGTGAAGTCGTTCTCGACATCGAACGGCAGCTTCTTGTAGAGCGCCGCATTGACGCCATGGGTTGCCGCGGTACTGAGCAGGAGCGTGTAGCCATCGGGCTTCGCGCGCGCGACCGCCTCCGACGCAATGTTGCCGCCGGCGCCGGTGCGGTAGTCCATGACGAACTTGGCGCCGAGCGCCTGCTCCATCGGCACCTGGAAGAGCCGCGCGACGATGTCGACGCCGGAGCCGGCCGGGAAACCCATGACGATGGTGACGGGTGAGCCCTGGGGCCAGTTCTGCGCAGCGGCGGGCGCCGAAATCAGCGCGGCGAGGAGCGCAGTAAAGACAAGTGCGAGGAAGCGTTTCATGGGCGAAGCCTGCTGAAAGGGATGCGCAAGCTTACGGGAGAATCGCGGCCCCGATCAATTCGAAAGCCCGTTCTTCAGCAGGAAGTCCGAGAGCAGCGCGTTGAAGCGATCGGGCTCGTCGGCGAACAGCGCATGCCCCGCGGTCTCGAAGACTTCGATCTGCGTGGCCGGGCGGTTTTTCTGGAGGCTGAACGCCTGGCCGGCGAATTGGGGCGTCACGACGTAGAGCAGCGGCTTGGGGTAGGCCATCACCGCGGCGCGCCAGCGATCGCGCGGGATGCGGCTGCCCGGAAAAATAGACAGGCTTGCCTCCAGCGGCATGCGCAGCGCCGCGTCCCGGAGGCCCAGCAGAAACTCGGGCGGATGCGGCCGCTTGAAGATGTCCTGCACGAAATTGCCGATCGCCTTCTCGCGGTCCTGGCGCAGCTCCTCGGTAAACGAGAGCTGCGGGCCTTTCGGCGCGGGCGGTTCCGGCGGCGCGTTCGGCAGGATGACCGGCAGCGACGCTTCGCCGACCGAGCTGTCGACGATCACGAGACCGGCGACTTTCGCGTCCCCGTAAGTGCGCAGGTAATACAGCGCCTCCAGCGAGCCGAGTGACCAGGTGACGAGCACCACGGACTCGTACTGGTAGATGAGCTCGTAAAGGTCCTGCGCGCGCCGTTCGGTGGTGTAGCCATTTCTCGGCACGTCGGACTCGCCCTGGCCGCGCGGATCGATCGCCGCGACCCGGTGCGTCTTCGACAGCGCCTCGAGCTGCGGCATCCAGATCGACGCCGGCATCGACCAGCCGGGGACGAAGAGGATCACCGGCTGGCCCGCGCGGGGCTGCCCCGCCTCGATGACGTTCAGGCGCACCGAGTCCGAGGTCGTCAGGCTGGTCCGGATCAGGTTCACCGGCGCAGCCTGCAGCGCGGGAACCCAGGTTGCAAGAGCGGCCGCAAACGCGAACAGCCCGGCGGCTCTCACCTCAATAGACGCGCTTCTGGACCGAAGTGCGCTGTGACATCGCGCGCTGCTTGGCGGAGCGCGCAGGCTTGGTGAGGCTCTCGTCGACCTGCACCACCTGCAGCGGCCGCGCGCCGACCATGACGTTCGACCTCACGTCGCGCGCGTCGTGGAACTGGTAGCCGAAAGTGAAAGGCAG
This sequence comes from Pseudomonadota bacterium, assembly GCA_031376265.1. GTDB lineage: Bacteria > Pseudomonadota > Gammaproteobacteria > Burkholderiales > SG8-39 > SZAS-79. The sequence goes on along the minus strand of JANMDK010000382.1, from coordinate 5,386 downwards.
CGGCGTGGTCGATTGCGATTTGAAGGCCTTGTCGAGCGCCGGCTGGAACGCGCCCTGGAACGGCGGGATAGGCACCCCGTACGTGCCGTACAGGTTCATCTTCCAGCCGCGCGCCTCGAGCATCGGGTACGGCAGGCCGGAGTCGTCCTGCACCAGGAAGCCGCTCTGTTCGAGCAGTGCGCTGCGGATCTGGCGGAACTCGTTGCTGTGAAGGAGGTAGGACGCCGACTTGATGAACGTCGTCGTCTGACCGAGGCTGCGAATGAACGCCATGAACTCCGGATAGTGCGCCAGGCCCTTGTCCGTGGCGTCCACCGTGAAGTAGTGGATGCGGCGCACGAGGGGCGAGCCCGGCGCGCGGAACTCGATCGTGGTGCCCTTGAGCTGGCGCATCGGCCGGCCGGCCGCGACCGCGACGGTGCGCGCCGCGGCCGGGAACTCGAACGGGCGGATGCGCAGGATGTCCACGCCCGAGAGCGCCATCGGGATCATGAAGAGGGGCAGCACGCCGCGAAGCTGGGCAGTGCGCAACTGGCGGGACATGTTCTCGGTGATGAAGTAGTTGCGCCCGAAGAAATCGGTGGTGGCGGTGCGCACGTCCGCGAGCAGGCGGGCGAACTGCTGCTCGTTCATGCGCTCGAACTCGGGCACATCGCCAATGTGCTCGAGGCCGAACATGATGTAGGTCTCGCAGTCCGGGAAAAGCCAGTAGGCGTTGAAGAAGTCCGGCCCGCTGAACGGGTACAGGAGCGTCTTGCCCGCGGGGCAGGTCTTCGAGACTGCGCTGTCGCGCCAGCTGGCCATCGCCGCGACCTGCCGCTCGTTCAGACGGGCCCAGGCCGATTTCATGTAGGCGCTGTGCTCTTTCCACGCCTCCGTCTCGGCGAAATCGATATGGGCCGGCATCGTCGGGGCGATGCCCGCGATCAGCCGCGCGGTGGAGTTGACCCGCCATTGCGCGCCCAGGTCGAGGTCGGTCCGCAGGGACTGGGCCTGGAGCGCGGGGGCGAAGCAAAAAAGGGTGGCGAGGAGGGAAAAAATGCAGGCCGCGAGTCGGCTCTTTTTGTTCTGGGCCATCTGGGTCGGTGTGTCGCCCGGCGGGGCCGGGCCTGTCGTTTCAAAGGTGAGGCAGTTTACCAGCGTTTGACGCTATCTCCCTCCGGAAATGAGCAAATTGGTGCCGACCATGTAGGCCGCCTCGCCCGACATCAGCCATAGGATCGCTTGCGCACATTCCTCGGCCGTTCCGATGCGGCCCATGGGTACCTGGGGGATCACTTTCGCGAGCCGGTCGCCGACGCCGGCTTCGGCATGGATTTCGGTCTGGATGAGGCCCGGCATGATCGCGTTCACGCGAATGCCTTCGGCCGCGAACTCCTTTGCGGAACCCGTGGTGATGCTGTTGACCGCGCCCTTTGCCGCGGCATAAGGGATCCACTGGTTCGCGCCGCCGAGCTGCGCGGCGACCGAAGAAACGTTGACGATCGCCCCGCCCTGCCCGCCGCTCTTGGTGGACATGCGCTTCACCGCCTCCTGCGTGCAGAGCATCGTCCCGACCACGCTGACGTCCAGGATTCGCCGCATCGTCGCCGCATCGAAGGATTCAAGCCGCCCCGCGCGCCCGGTGATGCCGGCGTTGTTGACCAGCGCGGTGAGGCGCCCGAGGCCGGCATCGCAGGCCTCGAAGAGGCGCTTCACGTCACCCTCCTTTGCGGTGTCGGCCTGCACTGCAATCGCCTTGCCGCCACCTTTGCGGATCTCGGCGACCACCTGCTCTGCCCGATCGGCCTTGGCTACATAGTTCACGCACACCGACCAGCCTTTCTTCGCGGCGAGAAGGGCCGTGGCCGCGCCGATGCCGCGGCCCGAACCTGTAATCAGAACGATGCCTGCCATGGGGTTTCCTCAGTCCAGCTTGATGCCGAGTTCCAGGATCAGCGGCCGGAATTGCGCCACCTGCTTCCTGAGCACCGCGTCCTGGTCGGCGGGAGACGAACCCACCGGCTCCGCCGCGATGTCGTTCAGCCGCTTGACCGTCTCCGGATGCCTGATCGCCGCCGCGGCTTCCCGCGACAGGCGATCGATGATTTCCCGCGGCGTCTTGGCCGGCGCGAAAAGGCCGTTCCAGCCCTGGAACTCGAGACGCGGGAACCCCTGCTCGCGCACCGTGGGCACATCCGGCAGTACCGCAAGCCTCTGCGCCGACCCGGTGGCGAACGCCTTGAGCTTGCCCTGTTTCACTTCCGCCAGCGAAGACGACAGCTGGTCGCCGCCGAACTCGATGCGCCCCGCCAGCAGCTCCTGCTTGAGCGGCGCTGCGCCCTTGAAGGGGATGTGCGTCATCTCGACTTTCCCATCTCTCTTGATCAGCTCGCCGAAGACGTGCATCGCGGAGCCCGGGCCGGTCGAGCCGTAGTTGTACTTGAGCGATTTGTCCTTCTGCAGCAGCGCGACGAGCTCCTTGAGGTCGTTGGCCGGCACCTTGGGATGCGCGGTGAATATGAATGGCACGTTGACCGACACGCCGATGCCGGCGAAATCGTTGTCGATGTCATAGGGTGCGCGGCCCGCGATGGCAAGCGCGGACGATGCCAGCGGAAAGGTGATGTTGTGCATCAGGATCGTGTAGCCGTCCGGCGGCGCCTTGGCGACCACGTCGGCGCCCAGCGACCCGCCGGCACCGCCGCGGTTCTCGACCAGCACCGGCTGGCCCATCGTCTCGGTCATGCGCTGGGCGACCAGCCGCGCCACCACGTCCGTCGTTCCGCCCGCCGGGAAGGGAACGACGATGCGGATCGGCTTGGAAGGGAACGGCTGCCCGAAAGCAGTTGTCGCGGACAGTGCCAGGGCCGCGGCGGCGATGAGCCCGCGCCCGATGATCGTGAACCTGCCTTGATGCTTCATGGCTTGTCTCCCAGTGGGGGGTTCTAGTTCTTGGTATGCATCGCTCTCATGGCGACGTTTGCCTTTCTACCCTCTTCCAGCCCTTCTGCAAGCGGCAGGTCGACGACCTTGTGAAACAGTTGCTTGATCGCGAACAGCGGCTCGGGCTTCCAGGCCGCCAGCGAATCGGCCAGCGCCAGAGCCTCGTCCATGAGCTTTTCGTCCGGCACCACCTTGTTTACCGCGCCCAGTTCGAAGGCGCGCGCCGCCGTAAGCGGGTCGCCCTTGGTCACCAGCTCGAAAGCCGCCTTGCGGCCGATCTGGCGCACCAGGTTGGTGAGCACGATGGCCGGGAGGATGCCGTGCCTGATCTCCGGATAGCCGAGCTTCATGGTCTCGGAGGCCACCACCAGGTCGGAAGCCAGCGCCAGGCCCGCGCCGCCGCCCATGGCTGCGCCGCGCACTGCGGCGATCACGGGCTTTCGGATCTGGGAAAAGATCAGGTGCGACTGCATCGTGAGCTGCGCGCGATGCTCGACTCGCGCCGCCTGGTCCGGCGTGAAATCCTTGAACTCGCCGATATCGGCACCTGCGCAGAACGCGCGGCCAGCACCGGTCAGGACGATGACCGAGACCCCATCGTCCCGGTCGGATTCCTTCAGCCAGGCGAGCAGCGCCTCGGTCAGCGCCGTGTTGAGGGCGTTAAGCTTGTCGGGGCGATTCATCGTCAGGATCCGCACCCGGCCGCGGTCCTCCGTCAGCATCACTTCGTCGGTCATGGTCGTCGCATCCTGTTTAATTTGAGCCCTTATGCTGCGGCGTCTTCCTGCTTCTCGGCCGCTTCGAGCGTGCGGGCCTGCTCCGTGAGGCGCTCGAGCATGCCCATGAGCGCGGCGTTCTCCGCCGGCGACAGCACCGACAGCCAGGCTTCGCTGCGCGCGATGGCGTCCTCGAACACCTTGCGGTAGAGCGCCTTGCCCGATCGCGTGAGCTCGAACTGCTTGCCGCGCGCATCGCGGTCGTCCGTGGTGCTTGAAACGAGCTTGCGCTTGATCAGGCTGGCGACCGTGCGGCTGGCGTAGCTTTTCTCCAGGCCGGCACCGCGGGCGAGCTCGTTCAGCGATTGCGGCGAATAGCCGCCGAGCAGCGCCATCGCCCGCCATTCGAGGAGCTTGAGGCCGAAGCGCTGCTGGTAGCGCGCCTCTGCCCAGCGTGCCGAGAGGTTCGCCAGCACATGCAGCCGGTAGGAGACGAGGTCCCGGATGCCTTCCGGCGGCGAGAGAGGCGCGTTCACAGAGAATTTTTCATAAGAATGGCTCCCTGCTTGGGCTTGCAGGCAGATAGTTGCCAACGTAAACTATTTTCCTCCGAGCGTCAAACCGCATGCATCGCTTCCTTGGAAAGACCTCATGAAACCTCCCTTTCGCGCCGACCAGGTCGGCAGCCTCCTGCGCCCCGCCGAGCTCGCCGCCGCGCGTTCCAAGTTCAAGAAAGGCGAGATCGACGCGGCTGCGCTACGAGCAGCGGAGGACACCGCCATTCGTGCTGCCATAGCAAAGCAGGAAGCCATCGGCATGCAAGCCGTCACCGATGGCGAGTTCCGCCGCGACTACTGGCACCTCGATTTCATGTGGGGCTTCGATGGCGTCGAGCCCAGCGAGGAGGAGTTTGTCGTGCCGTTCTCCGGCGGCCAGGACTTCATCGCGCCCGCAGCGCGCGCCACCGGCAGGGTTCGCTACCCCGCCAACGGCATCATGCGCGATCACTTCCGCTTCCTGAAGTCGATCACCTCCAGGACCGCGAAATTCACCATGCCGGCGCCGACCATGTTCCGCCATCGCTCCGGCACCAAGGTGATCAACGAGCAGGTCTACGCCGATGTCGACGCCTTCTGGGCCGATCTCGGCAAGGCCTACAACGAGGCGATCCTCGACTTCGCGTCGATGGGCAGTCGCTACATCCAGCTCGACGACGTCAATTCCTGCGTGCTCTGCGATTCCGACATGCGCTCGCGCATCAGCCAGCAGGGCGACGATCCCGACCGCGTGCTCGACCGCTATATCGGCGCGCTCAACGCCGCCGTCGCCGGCCGGCCCGCCGACATGGTGGTCACCACGCATATGTGCCGCGGCAATTTCCGCAGCGAGTTCGTCGCCAAGGGCGGCTACGAGGCGATCGCCGAGAAGCTGCTGTCGCAGGTCGCGGTCGACGGCTTCTTCATGGAATACGACGACGAGCGCTCCGGCGACTTCGCGCCGCTGCGCTTCCTGCCCAAGGGCAAGATGGCGGTGCTCGGCATCGTCACGTCCAAGCGGCCGGAGCTGGAAAGCAAGGATTCGCTGAAGCGGCGTATCGACGAGGCGGCGAAATACGCGCCGCTCGATCAGCTCTGCCTCAGCCCGCAATGCGGCTTCTCCAGCACGCACCACGGCAACAACCTCACCATCGACCAGCAGAAGCGCAAGCTGGCGCACATCGTCGAGGTCGCGCACGAGGTCTGGGG
>JANMDK010000368.1:0-55348 GCA_031376265.1 Pseudomonadota bacterium | reverse complement strand
CAGGTCGAGCTCGCGCCGGAGCACCTTTTCGTCATACGGCGGCAGGTCCGCGCTGCTGCCGGAGCGCTGGATCTCGATCAGCGCGTCGATCGCCGCAAGATAAAGCGGGCTGGCCGCAGCGGAAGTCGCGCCTTTTGCGCTCAACTGCTGCAGGTACGTGGTCGGCCCGAGGTCCTCAAGCAGCAGGAACCCCTGCGCGAGGTTTTCGGCGATCACTTGCGGCACATGGGCCCCGGCGTCGGAAAAGAGCCGCGCGATGCGCAGGAACGGGCGGCAGTCCTCCTTCTCAGGCGGGGCGTCCATCGCGACGAACGAAGGGCCCGCGTCCTCGAACGAAACGCGGAAGTAGCGCCGGAAGCTCGCGTCTTCGGAGGCGGGCGCGAGCTTGAAGGGGCGCGCACCGAAATGGGCCTGCAGCCAGCCGTGCAGGGTATGTAGGCGAGGGTCGGAAGTCATCCTGGGATCTGGGAGCGCGGGCATAGGCGCGGCCGAATCGCCGCATCGCATTGCCATATCGCGCGAATTGTGCGATTTTACCAGTCCGGTTTTCGTTCCCGTCCAAACAACTACATGCAGCTTTTTCCGGCGCGCCTTGCGGTGCTTCCCGCGGCGTGTTTCGCCATGTGGTGCGCAGCATTCTCCATTGAGTTGCGGGCGCAGCAGCCTGCGCCGAAACCTCCGCCCGCCAAGGAAAAAGGCCCGACCTATCTCGATGCGGGCCGCATCGAGGGCGTGATGGACATCGAGGTCACCGGCCGGGACAAGGCCGAGCTGCAGCAGGACGACACCACGATCTTCGGCGACCAGATCAAGTTCAACCAGGAGTTCAACCGCATCGACGCCGAGGGCGGCGTGCGGCTGCAGCAGGGAGTGGACCGTTTTTCCGGCTCGCGACTGCAGTACGACTCGACCAACGAGACCGGCGTCATCGAGAGCCCCACGTTCTCGATCCGCAGCGGCGACAAGCCGGCGCGCGGCAAGGCCGAGCGCATCGAGTTCCTCGGCAAGGACCGCTTCGCCCTGCGCAACGGGTCGTTCACCACCTGCGAGCCGGGCCGCGACGACTGGAGCATCCAGGCCGGCTCGCTCGAGCTCGACTACGAAAAGCAGTCGGCCACGGTGCGCGACGGCAAGCTGGTGTTCCTCGACAACACCATTGCGTACCTGCCTTGGATGACCTTCCCGCTGGAAAAAGGCCGCAAGACCGGGTTCCTGGCGCCGGGCTACACGCAGTCCACGCGCAGCGGCCTGGAGTTCAGCACGCCGTTCTACTGGAACATCTCGCCGGAAAACGACGCGACGATCACGCCGCGCTACCTCAGCAAGCGCGGCACGCAACTGCAGAGCGAGTTCCGCTACCTCGATCCCAAGTACTCGGGCCAGGCGAGCCTCGAGTACCTGCCGGACGACAAGCGGGCCGGCATCAACCGCTACGGCATGTCGCTCTACCACCAGCACACGTTCTCGCCGAACCTCTTCGGCCGCCTGGACCTCAACCGCGTTTCCGACAGCCGCTATTTCGTCGACCTGTTTTCGAAGGTTCGGCAGACCTCGCAGGCCTCGATCCAGCGCGAAGGCTTCCTGCAATACAACAGCGACAGCTACTGGCTGCAGGGTCGCATCCAGCGTTTCCAGACGCTGCAGGACCCGCTGGCGCCGATCGTTAGCCCCTACCACCGCGTGCCGCAGATTTCGTTCGGGACGTGGAAAAACGAAGTGGCGGGATTTGCGGACCTTGCGCTGCCCGCGGAATTCGCGCGCTTCACCCACTCGACGCTGGTGCAGGGCACGCGGGTGCTCGCGAGGCCCACGGTCACGATGCCCTACCTGACGCCGGGCTTCTTCGTGACGCCCAAGCTCGGCTTGCACACCGCGGGTTACAACCTCGACCGCACGAATCCCGGCCAGCCCGAGCGGCAGGGGGTGGCCGTGCCGTGGATGAGTCTGGACAGCGGGCTGATTTTCGAGCGGCCGATGTCGCTCGCCGGCCGTGAGTACCGCCAGACGGTCGAGCCGCGGCTCTTTTACGTGCGCGCGCCGTTCCGCAACCAGAACCAGGTGCCGTTGTTCGACACCGCGCTCGCGGATTTCAACTATTCGCAGCTCTTCAACGAGAACCGGTTCGCGGGCGGCGACCGCTTCGGCGACGCGAACCAGCTCACGCTGGCCGCCACTACCCGCCTGCTGTTCCCGAGCGGCCAGGAATTCCTGCGCGCGACGATCGGCCAGCGGTTCTATTTCAAGGACGAGCGCGTCGGCCTGTTCACGCCGGGCACGACGGCCGTGACTGCACAGCCGCTGCGCACGTTCGGCGCCTCGGACGTCGTGGCCTCCGTGGGTGCTCGAATCGCCCAGCACTGGAATTTCGACACCACGGTGCAGTACAACAATCGCCTTGGCCAGATGGAGCGCAGTGGCGTGAACCTGCGCTACTCGCCTGAGTTCGCCAAGTTCATCAACATGGGCTACCGCTTCAACCGCGACGTGCTGAACCCGATCGACCAGATCGACCTCTCGGGCCAGTGGCCGATCCGCGCGGGCTGGTTCGCGGTCGGCCGCTACAACTATTCGTTCCACGACGGGCGCCTGCTCGAGGGCGTGGGCGGGCTCGAATATAATGCCGGCTGCTGGGTGGTGCGCTTTGTCGTCCAGCGCCTGCAGGTGGCTACGCAACTGGCTTCCACCTCGTACTACCTGCAGCTCGAGTTGAACGATCTCGCGCAGATCGGGTCAGACCCCTTCGATTTGCTTAAGCGCGCGATCCCCGGCTACACGGCGACCAACACGCGCACCGACCAGCCGCTGCCGGCCAGCCTGCAGCGCCGACTCCCATTCGAGCAGGTGTATTGATTTGATGAACCGACGTCTGGCCCCTTTGTGGGCCCTTGCACTCTTCCTCGCCCTGGGCGCAGGATCCGCCGCCGCGCAGCGCATCTCGCTGGTCGACCGGATCGTCGCCGTGGTCAACAGCGAAGTCGTGACCCTGTCCGAGCTCACCGAGCGGATTTCGATTGCCGAGCGCCAGCTCAAGCGGCAAAACGTGCCGGTCCCGGAGCCCCGGCAACTCGAGCGCCAGGTGCTCGAGCGGCTGATCCTCGAGAAAGCGCAGCTGCAGATGGCCAAGGACACGGGGCTGCGCGCCGACGAGGTGCAGCTCGACCGGGCGATCGGCAAGATCGCCGAGAACAACAAGATGACGCTGTCGACCTTCCGCCAGACGCTGGAAAAAGACGGCCTGAATTTCGACCGCTTCCGCGAGGAGATCCGCAACGAGATCATGGTCACCCGCCTGCGCGAGCGCGAGGTCGACGACAAGATCCAGGTGAGCGACAGCGAGATCGACCTGTACATCGCCGAGGCGCAGGGCCCCGGCGCGCCGCTGGGCGACGTCGAGTACAACTTCTCCCACGTGCTCTTGCGCCTGCCCGAGCAGGCCACGCCCGAAGCGATCCAGGCAGCGCGCGCGCGGGCCGAGCGCGTGATCGCCGATTCGAAGACCGGCGCCGATTTCGCGAAGCTCGCGGCAAGCTTCTCGGATGCGCCCGACGCGCTCGCCGGCGGCAACATGGGCTGGCGGCCGCACGACCGGCTGCCCGAAGTCTTCGCCGCCGCGCTGAAAGACCTGCGGCCAGGCGAGGTGACGCCGGTGCTGCGAAGTCCTGCCGGATTCCACGTGCTCAAGCTCATCGACCGTCGCGGCGGCACGACGCCGCTCGCCGGCGCGCCGGTGCAGCAAACGCGCGCAAGGCACATCCTCATCAAGACGAACGAAGTGGTTTCCGAGAACGATGCGCGCCGGCGCCTTACGGACCTGCGCGAGCGCATCGTCAACGGCGGCGATTTCGCCGAGCTCGCGCGGCTGCAGTCCGAGGACAGCACTGCCTCCAAGGGCGGCGACCTCGACTGGATATATCGGGGCGACACCGTGCCGGAGTTCGAGCGCGCCATGGACGAGCTCAAGCCCGGCGAAATCAGCCAGCCGGTGAAGTCTCCGTTCGGCTACCACCTCATCCAGGTCGTCGACCGCCGCGTCGCCGATGTCAGCGCCGAGCGCCGCCGCCTGCAGGCCCGGCAGGCGCTGCGCGAAAGGCGTGCCGACGAGTCGTACCAGGATTGGCTGCGCCAGCTGCGCGATCGGACCTACGTGGAGGTCCGTCTGGAGGACCGGTAAGGACGCAGGGGAACCTCAGCGCGGTTCCCCCGCACCCCCTTCCCACGACAGGAGTTAACGTTGGGATCGAAGCTGCCAGTCATCGCACTCACCACCGGGGAGCCGGCGGGCATCGGGCCGGACCTCGCGCTGCAGCTTCCACGCGACCAATTCCCGGCACGCATCGTCGCCATCGGCGATGAGTCCCTGCTGGCCGAACGTGCCCGCCAGCTGGGCCTTGCCGTGTCGATCCAAAGGTATTCCGCGAACGCGCCGGCGGCCGGCGTGCTCGAAGTCGACCATGTGCCGCTCGCCCGCCCTGCGCGCGCCGGCCAGCTCGATGCGGCGAACGGCCGTTATGTATTAGCTACGCTGGATCGCGCGGTCGCCGGATGTCTTGCAGGCGAATTCGATGCGATGGTGACCGCGCCGGTGCACAAGGGCGCGATCAACGACGCCGGCATTCCATTTACCGGCCACACCGAATACCTCGCGGACCGCACCGGCACGAGCCACGTCGTCATGATGCTGGTCGGCGGCGGCCTGCGCGTTGCTTTGGCGACCACGCATCTCGCCCTCGCGGACGTGCCGAAGGCGATCACGCGCGCGAGTTTGGTGGCCACGCTCAAGGTGATCGACGCCGCGCTGCGCGAGCAGTTCGGCATCGCTTCCCCTCGCATCCTCGTCTCCGGCCTCAACCCGCACAGCGGCGAGTCGGGCCATTTGGGCCGCGAGGAAATCGAGGTCATTGCGCCGGTGATCGAGGAGCTTCGGGCCGCCGGACTCTCGCTGGAAGGCCCGATCCCCGCCGACACGCTCTTCGTGCCCGAGCGCCTGCAACGCGCCGATTGCGCGCTCGCGATGTTCCACGACCAGGGGCTGCCGGTGCTCAAGTACGCGAGCTTCGGCCGTGGCGTGAACGTCACGCTCGGCCTGCCGATCGTGCGCACTTCGGTCGATCACGGCACGGCGCTGGATCTCGCCGGCACCGGGCGCGCCGAGGCCGGCAGCCTCGGCGAGGCGATCCGGCTGGCGCTCGACATCGCAAACGCGCGCCGGCGCCAGGCCTAGGCGCGCCGGGGCATGCGCCACGTCCCGCGCAAGCGCTTCGGCCAGCACTTCCTGCACGACCCGTACGTCCTCTCGCGAATCGTCGAGGCGATCAAGCCGCGCGCGGGCGAAGCGCTCGTGGAGATCGGCCCGGGCGAGGGCGCCCTTACGCGGCCGCTGCTCGAGCGTGCGGAAAAGCTTACGGTCGTGGAGATCGATCGCGACCTCGCCGCCGCGCTGTCCGCGGAGTTTCCGCCGGAGCGGCTGCACGTGATCGTCGGGGACGCGCTCGACTTCGACTTCGGTTCGCTGCCTGCGCCGATGCGCGTGGTCGGCAACCTGCCGTACAACGTTTCGACGCCGCTGCTCTTCCACCTGGCCGCCTACGCCGACCGCGTCCGGGACATGCACTTCATGTTGCAGCTCGAAGTCGTCGACCGCATGGCGGCTGCGCATTCGACGCCCGAATACGGGCGGCTGTCCGTGATGCTGCAGAGGCGCTTTCGCATCGAGCGCCTGTTCAAGGTGCCGGCGGGGGCTTTTCGTCCGCCGCCCAAGGTGGAGTCGGCGATCGTGCGCCTGACGCCCCTGCCGGCCGCCGAGCTTGCGCCGGTGGACGAAAAGGTCTTCTACACCGTGGTGACCAGGGCATTCGGCGCGCGCCGCAAGACGCTTCGCAATGCGCTCGGCTCGCTCATCAATGCGCCGGGCCTCGAGCGCCTGGGCATCGACCCGGGCCTGCGGCCGGAGAACCTGCCGCCCGCGGACTATATAAGAATTGCTATGTCAATTGGCCTGGAAGCCGCGCAGGCATTGAGTTCGCAGAAATGAATGTTGGAGATTACTGCGGCTTTCTCTCGATGAACTCGATCTTGTAGCCGTCCGGGTCCTCGACGAAAGCGATCATCGTCGTGCCGAATTTCACCGGCCCCGGCTCGCGCGTGACCTTGCCGCCGCCGGCGCGCACCTGGTCGCAGGCCTTGACGACGTCCGGCACCTCGATCGCAAGGTGGCCGAAGGCGCTGCCGAGGTCGTACTTCGCGACGCCGTAGTTGTAGGTCAGCTCGAGCACCGTGGTGTCCGACTCCTCGCCGTAGCCGAGAAAGGCGAGCGTGTACTTGCCGTCGGGGACGTCGCGCTGGCGCAGCACGCGCATGCCCATGACCTTGGTGTAAAAGCCGATCGACTGCTCGAGGTTGCCGACGCGAAGCATGGTGTGCAGGTAACGCATGGTGTGTCCTCAGAAAATGGGCAGGGCCGCCGCGGCGAGGTCGAGGTCCTGGCGCGCGGAGCGGCAGTCAGGATACAGCGACTCGACGACTTTCCAGAAGCGCGGCGAGTGGTTGAGCTCCACCAGGTGCGCCACTTCGTGCGCGACGACGTAATCGGCAAGCGTGGGCGCCACGTGCACCAGGCGCCAGGAGAGGCGGATGCGGCCGTCCTGCGTGCACACGCCCCATTGCGTGCGCGCGTTCGAAACGCTGACTCGCGGCGGCGGCACGCCCAACCGGCCGGCGTAGCTGGCGGCCCGCGGCGCAAGATGCTCGAGCGCATGCGCCTTGAGCCAGCGGATCAGCTCGGCCTTCACGCGCGGGCGATCCTGCGGATTGCGCAGGCGCACCTGGAGGTGCTCCCCGGCGAGCTCGATGCGCTTCTCGCCCTGCGACAGCTCGAGTTGCAGGTTGCGGCCGCGCACGGGAATTGTCTCCCCCGGGACGCCGAGAATGCGCGCTGGGCGCCCGGCCCTCGACCATTCGTCCAGCTTGGCGACGATCCAGCGCGACTTTTCGTGCAGGAATTTCTCGATCTCGACCCACGGCGCGTAGTGCGGCGCCGCGACCGCCAACCCGTCGGCGTCCACCGAGATGCCTATCGTGCGCCGGCGGGACCGCGAGAAACGGAAAGGCACGATGCGCGGCCCGAGCTGCACCAGCCGGCGCGCGCCCGCGGACTCGCGCAGCGCGGAATCGGTCTCGAAAAGCGTCAGTTGCTGCGGGGCGGGCATAGCTCTTCCTGCTGTTTTTCGATCCAGGCCTCGGCTTCGGCATTCACTTGCCCGGCGTTCCGGCCTTCGGTGGGGATGGCCGGACCGATGCGCAACGTGATCGTCCCGGGATGCTTGAGGAACGCGTTCTTCGGCCAGTAGAGCCCGGCGTTGTGCGCGACAGGCACCACGGGTGCGCCCACCTTCGATGCGAGCCACGCGCCGCCGGTCTGGTATTTCTTTCGCGTGCCTGGTGCCACGCGCGTCCCCTCCGGAAAGATCACGACCCAGAAGCCTTGCAAGATCCGTTCCCTGCCGATGCGGGCGAGGCGCAGCATCGCCGTGCGGCCCTTTGATCGGTCGATCGGGATCGGGCTCATCATCGCCAGGCCCCAGCCGAAGAACGGCAGCCACAGCAATTCCTGCTTAAGCACATGAACCTGCGGCGGGAAAACGGACTGGAAGGCAAGCGTCTCCCAGGCCGACTGGTGCTTGGAGAGGATCACGCTTGGCTGCGCAGGCAGGTTTTCGCGGCCTTCGACGCGGTAGTCGAGCCGGCAAACCACGCGGGCGATCGCGAGCATGATCTTCGACCACCCCGAAATTACCCGGTAGCGTGTCATGCGTGCCAGCGGGAAGGTCAGCACCGACAGGAAAGCGTAGGGCACGGTGACGACGACAAGCGCGGCGGCGAAAACCGCCGAGCGCAGGAAGATCATGCGCTGCGGTGCTCCGCGCGTTGCTCGATCCGCTGTTCGACCAGGTTCGCGGCAAAAGCGGCCAGGTCTGCGAAGACCTCGGTGCCCTCGGGCAGCCCGCCGGCGTCGCGCGTCTTCCTGCCCTTGCCGGTCAGCACGAGGATCGGCCGGGCGCCCGCGGCCTTGGCTGCCTGCAAATCCTTGAGCGAATCGCCGACGAAAGGCGCGCCGGCGAGCGTCACGTTCAGCCGCCTTTCGATCTCGAGCAGCATCCCGGGCTTTGGCTTGCGGCATTCGCAGCCCGCATCGGCCGCGTGCGGGCAGAAGAAGATCGCCTCGATGCGCCCGCCGGCCTGCAGCACGAGCTTGTGCATGGCGTCGTGGATCGCGTTCAGTGTGCTCATGTCGAAGAGTCCCCTCGCGATGCCCGACTGGTTGGTCGCGACCGCGATTCGCCAGCCGGCCTGCGTGAGGCGCGCGATGGCCTCGATGCTGCCCTTGACCGGCTTCCATTCCGCCGGCGACTTGATGTACTGGTCGCTGTCCTGGTTGATGACGCCGTCGCGGTCGAGGATCAGCAGTTTCATGCGGCCAGCTTGGAAATGTCGGCGACTCGGTTCATGAGCGCGTCGAGCTGGCCCAGCAGGGCGAGCCGGTTCGCGCGCAGGGCGGCATCTTCGGCGTTGACCATGACGTCGTCGAAGAACTTGTCGACTTCGGTGCGCATGCCTGCCAGCAGGTGCAGCGCGCTGCCGTAGTCGAGCGCGTCGATGCTGGACTGAATCTTCGGCGCCAGCACGCCCACCGAGCCGAAGAGCGCGCGCTCCGCCGGCTCGCGCAAGAGGGCTTCGCTCGCAATCGCGGCCTGCGCGTCAGACTTACGCAGGATGTTTCGGATGCGCTTATTCGCCGCGGCAAGGCTTGCGGCCTCGGGCAGCTTGCGAAAGCTTTGCACCGCATCCAGGCGCGCGATCACGAGGTCGATGCGCTGCGGCGACTGGCTGACCACGGCCTCGACCTCGTCGGTCGCATAGCCTTGTTCCTTGAGCAGGTTGCGCAGGCGATCGAGCATGAACGCGTAAATCTCGCCAGCCACGCCCTCCGGCAGCTTGCCCGCCCCGAAGACGCCGGCTGCATCGGCGAGCAAGTCGCCCAGCGCGAGGGGCAGTTTCGATTCGATGAGGAGCCGCAGCACGCCGAGCGCATGCCGCCTGAGCGCGAACGGATCCTTGTCGCCGGTCGGCGCGCCGCCGATGCCGAAGATGCCGGCGAGCGTGTCGAGCTTGTCCGCCAGCGCGACCGAGGCGGCCACCGGGCCCTCGGGCAATTTGTCGCCAGCAAAGCGCGGACGATAATGCGCCTCGACTGCGTCGGCGACCTGCGCCGGCTCGCCGTCGTGGAGCGCGTAGTAGCGGCCCATGGTGCCCTGCAGCTCCGGGAACTCGCCGACCATGCCGGTGAGCAGGTCGGCCTTGGACAGCCACGCGGCTCTTTCGGCCAGCGCCGCGTCGGCGCCGAGCCTACGCGCAATCTTCCCGGCCAGCAGCTGGATGCGCTGCGTGCGCTCGAGCTGGCTGCCGAGCTTGTTGTGATGCACGACTTGCGCGAGCTGCGGCACGCGGGCTTCGAGCCGGGTCTTGCGGTCCTGGTCGTAGAAGAAGCGCGCATCCTCGAGCCGCGGCCGCACCACGAGCTGGTTGCCGCCGACGATGCGGGAAGGGTCCGCAATGTCCATGTTCGAGACGATCAGGAACTTGGGCAGCAACTTGCCCGCGGCGTCGAACAACGGGAAATATTTCTGGTTCTGCCGCATGGTGAGGATCAGGCATTCCTGCGGCACGTCGAGGAAGCGGGATTCGAATGCCCCAGTGTAGACCGCAGGGTACTCGACCAGTGAGGTGACTTCGTCGAGGAGGTCGGCGTATTCGCCCAGTTGGCCGCCGGATTTCTCGGCCTGTTCAGCAAGGGCCTTGTCGATCATCGCCCTTCGCGCGGAGAAATCGGCGATCACCTTGCCTTGGCCGAGCTTGTCTTCGTATTCCTGGGCGGTGCCGAGCGTAATGTCGCCCTCGCTCATAAAGCGATGCCCGCGCGTCGTGTTGCCCGACTCGAGGCCGAGCACGGAACCCGGGACGACCCGCGAGCCGTGGAGCAGGACCAGCTTGTGCGCCGGGCGCACGAACTGCGCATCGCCGTCGCCCCAGCGCATGACCTTGGGGATCGGCAGTTTCTTCAGCGCGTCGGCAACCACGCTCGCGAGCACGGCGTCGAGATGCGCACCGGGGATGCGCACGCGTGCCGCCACGACCGTGCCCTTGGGCGTTTCCTGCCGCTCCAGCGCGCCCGCTTCAATGCCATGTTTCTTCGCGAAGCCGGCGATCGCGGCGGGCGGTGCCTTTTCGGACGGGCCGGTTTCGACCTGCTCCCGGTCTTCTGCTTTCGCTTTTACCTTTTGAAGCAGAACCCCGAGCCGGCGCGGGGTGGCGAAGGATTTAATGATTCGGGGGTCTCGCGGAATCAGTTGATGCGCTACAAGCCCGCTAAAAACATTCTGCGCAAACGCATTACTCAGCTTCTCCAGCGACTTCGGCGGCAGCTCCTCGGTAAGAAGCTCGACTAGCAGGGACTCTTCCATCAGGCGGCCTTCGCCGGCTTGGCAAGCATCGGGAACCCGAGCGCCTCGCGCGAATCGTAGTAAGCCTGGGCCACCAGCCTCGACAGCGCCCTCACCCGGCCGATATAGGCGGCGCGCTCGGTCACCGAGATCGCGCCGCGCGCATCCAGCAGGTTGAAGTTGTGGGAGCACTTCATGACCATCTCGTAGGCCGGCAGCGCAAGGCCCGCTTCGATCAGGCGCTTGGCCTCGCCCTCGAAATCGGTGAAGAGGCGCAGCAGCAGCCCGACATTGGCGTGCTCGAAATTGAACTTCGACTGCTCGACCTCGTTCTGGTGGTAGACGTCGCCATAACTCACGCCGGGCGTCCAGACGAGGTCGTACACGCTCTCCTTGTCCTGCAGGTACATCGCGAGGCGCTCGAGGCCGTAGGTGATTTCGCCGAGCACGGGCTTGCAGGGGATGCTGCCGACTTCCTGGAAGTAGGTGAACTGCGTGACTTCCATGCCGTCCAGCCACACTTCCCAGCCGAGGCCCCAGGCGCCGAGGGTCGGCGATTCCCAGTCGTCTTCCACGAAACGGATGTCGTGCACCTTGGGATCGACGCCGATCGCATACAGCGACTCCAGGTAAAGGTCCTGGATGTTCGCCGGCGACGGCTTGAGCGCGACCTGGTACTGGTAATAGTGCTGCAGGCGGTTGGGGTTTTCGCCGTAACGGCCATCCTTGGGGCGGCGCGACGGCTGCACATAGGCGGCGCGCCAGGGCTCAGGCCCGATCGCGCGCAGGAACGTGGCGGTGTGGAACGTGCCGGCGCCGACTTCCATGTCGTAGGGCTGCAGCAGGGCGCACCCCTGCTTGTCCCAAAAGTCATTTAGTCGAAGGATGAGTTGCTGGAAGGTGAGCATCGAAGCGCGCCGGCGGTGGATATTTCGCACCGCTTGAGGCACCGGAAAAGTGCGCCGGATTTTACCTTTTCCGCAGTGCGGCGGATAGCGCGAGCATCAGTGCCGCAAGGGCGATCGCGAGCCAGTTGCCAACGTGGATGAATGGAGTGGCGCCTTCATAGCCGCTCACCTGCACGTCGAGCCGTCCCTCCTTGTACTGCGGCAATTGCGCGATGACCCGCCCGCCGCGGTCGATCGCGGCCGTCATTCCGGTGTTGGTGGCCGCCAGCATCGCGCGCCCGGTCTCGATCGTGCGCATCCGCGCCATCTGCAAATGCTGCCCCGGCGCGAGCGAATCGCCGAACCAAGCCATGTTGCTGACGTTCACGAGCAGCGTCGCCTCAGGGAGCGGCCGGATGATTTCCTCCCCGAAAACATCTTCGTAGCAAATGTTGATTGCAACGCGCTGGCCGGCGACCGACAGCGGCTTCTGGGTCGTGCCGCCGGTCGAGAAATCCGACATCGGGATCCGCAGGAACCGGACGATCCAGCCGAATCCGGGCAGCACGAATTCGCCAAAGGGCACGAGGTGCACCTTGCTGTAGATTTGCGGCGCCGACGTGCCGAGGCTGATGACCGAATTGAAGAAGGCGTCCGGCCCGGTGCGGTACGGCGCGCCGACGAGGACATCGCCCTTGTTGCGCTTGCCGATGGCCTCCAGCCTTGCGAGGTCGGCGGGATCGACGAGGTCGAGAAAGCGCGGGATCGCGGTCTCGGGCAGCACGATCAGGCGCGCAGTGCTCGATCCGGCGAGCCGCTCGTAGGTTTCCAGCGTCCTCGCGTAACGCGCCGGATCGAATTTCATGTCTTGCGCGACGTTGCCTTGCAACAGGCTCGCGGTCAGCGGGGGCCCGATCGGGTGTGTCCATTCGATGGTTCGTAGGAGCGCGCCGCCGATGAATAGCGCCACGAGGGCGGCCAGCGATCCGATGCGATAGCGTTTTTCAAGCGCAAGCAGCAGGCATCCGGCACTGATCATCGTGATCAACGACAAA
Organism: Pseudomonadota bacterium; assembly: GCA_031376265.1. GTDB lineage: Bacteria > Pseudomonadota > Gammaproteobacteria > Burkholderiales > SG8-39 > SZAS-79. Next base: position 42,910 of record JANMDK010000368.1, on the reverse strand, counting down.
CCGTATGCACCTGCGACCGGCGCGAATCCGGCCAGCGGCGTGTCGGTAGACGCATAGCCAAGCACGAGCCAGGGAAAGCCGGTGTAGCCCAGGCCGCGCAGCATTTCGGCAATCATCCAGAGCGCCGGGATGACAAGCAGGATACGCAACCCTTCCCGCGCGGGCATCCGATGCTGCACATAACCGGCCAACGCCAGCGGCCAGGACAGGAAGGCACAGTAGAGGACGGTTGCAAAGCCGGCAACCGGCGCCGGCATCCCGCCGAAGACCGAAAGGCTGACATACACCCAGGAGACGCCGGCAATAAACAGCCCCATCGCGAAGGCGAACCCGATCCACGCCGCGCGCCCCGGTCTTGTCGCGCTCAACCACAGGTGGACCAGGATGGCCGGCGAGACGAGCGCGAGCGGATAAGCGTTGATCGGCGCGTAGGCCGTTACAAGCGAGGCACCTGCGAGAAACGCGACGAGCAGCGTGACGCCCGGCCTCCGGCTCAGCCATTCGCGCGAAAGCAGCGCTCTCAAGCCTTGGGCTTCTCGACGATCAAAGTGTAGACGCGGCGGCTGTCGGCGCGCAGGACCTGGATGCGCAGCCCTTCGAGCGCGACGGTCTCGCCGCGCTTCGGCAGGCGGCCGAGATGCGCGATCACCAGTCCGCCGACGGTGTCGAAGCCCTCGTCTTCGAAGGTTGTGCCGAACGCGGCGTTGAAATCGTCGATCTGGGTCAGCGCCTTGACGCGATAGCGCCCGCTCGATTCGAGGATGATGTTGTCGCTCGCCTCGTCGAAATCGTATTCGTCCTCGATGTCGCCGACGATCTGCTCGAGCACGTCCTCGATCGTCACCAGGCCGGCTACGCCGCCGTACTCGTCGACCACGATCGCCATGTGATTGCGGCTTGCGCGGAACTCGCGCAACAGCACGTTGAGGCGCTTCGATTCGGGCGCGAAGATCGCCGGGCGCAGCATCTCGCGCACGTTGAACTCTTCCTCTCCCGCGTAGTGGCGCAGCAGGTCCTTGGCGAGCAGCACGCCGATCACGTCGTCGCGGTTTTCGCCGATCACCGGGAAGCGCGAGTGCGCGGTCGAGATCACCACCGGGATGAACTGCTCGATCGGCTCGTTGATGTCGATTACGTCCATCTGCGCGCGCGGGATCATGATGTCGCGCACCTGCATCTCGGAAACGGTCATCGCGCCTTCGATGATCGAAAGCGCGTCTGCATCCAGCAGGTTCTTCTTGTAGGCGGCTCGCAGCAGCGCTATGAGTTGCTCGCGATCGGCCGGCTCCCGCATGACCAGCGCCGAGAGGCGTTCGAGCAGCGACGGGTGGTCGGGATCTTCCATGCTCAGGATTGTACCGGGCCGGCTGCGGCGGCTAGGCCAGGTAGGGATTCGGATGGCCGAGTCCCTTGAGGATGCGGATCTCCGCGCGCTCCATGCGCGAGGCTTGCGGCGCGCGTTCGTGGTCGTAGCCGCGCAAATGAAGCACGCCGTGCACCGTGAGGTGCGCGTAGTGGCGGTCGAGCGATTTGCCCTGCTCCAGCGCTTCGCGCGCGATGACTGCGGGGCAGAGAACGATGTCCCCCGAACCGGGTGCGTATTCGAAGCTGAGCACGTTGGTCGCGTAGGCCTTGCCGCGGTAGGCGAGGTTCAGGCGCTTTGCCTCCGCCTTGCCGACGAGACGCACCGTGATTTCGGATTTTCCGGCAGCGGCCGCGCGCACCCATTCGCGGAATCGCGCAGGCGTTGGCGTGCCGCGGGCGCGGCTTGCGTCCTGCACGTTCACCCGGACCTCACTCCGCCGGGTGGCGCTTGGCGTGCTCTTCATAGGCGTGGACGATGCGCGCGACGAGCGGGTGCCGCACGACGTCCTCAGCGAGAAATTCGGTAAACGCAATGCCGCGCACTGCGGCGAGGATCGCGCGCGATTCGATGAGCCCGCTCTTCTGCCCGCGCGCGAGGTCGATCTGGGTGACGTCGCCGGTGACGACGGCTTTGGCGCCAAAGCCGATGCGGGTGAGGAACATCTTCATCTGCTCGGGCGTGGTGTTCTGCGCCTCGTCGAGGATGATGAAAGCATGGTTCAGCGTGCGGCCGCGCATGTAGGCGAGGGGCGCGAGCTCAATCGTGCCGCGCTCCAGCAGCTTGCCGACCTTGTCGAAGCCCATCAGATCGTAGAGCGCGTCATAAAGCGGCCGAAGGTAGGGGTCGACTTTCTGCGCGAGGTCGCCGGGCAGGAATCCCAGCCGCTCGCCGGCTTCCACGGCCGGGCGAACGAGCACGATGCGCTGCACGGTATCGCGTTCCAGCGCGTCAACGGCGCAAGCGACCGCGAGGAAAGTCTTGCCGGTGCCGGCCGGCCCGATGCCGAAGGTGATGTCATGCGCGAGGATTTTCCTGATGTACTCGTCCTGCCGCGGTGTGCGTCCGTGAAGGTCCGGGCGCCGGGTCAGCAGGAGCGCGGGCTCGCCCGCCGGCTGGGGACTGCCGGCCCGGATGCGTGCATGGCGCAATTCGGTCAGGCCGAGCTGCACATCCTCGAGCGTCAGATCGGTCTCGGCGGCGCGCGTGTAGAAATACTCGAGCGCCTTGGCCGCGTTCGCCGCCTGCTCGGGAGAGCCTTTGATTGCAAAGGACGCGCCGCGCCGCGCGATCGACACGTCGAGCGCCGATTCGATCTGGCGCAGGTTGGCGTCCAGCGCGCCGCACAGCCGCGCGAGGCGGTGGTTGTCTATCGGGTCGAATCGGATTTCCACCGGCTTGCCGGCGGGCTTGCGCGAAACCGGCTTCTCACGCATCGACGAGTTCACCGCGCAGCGTGTGGGCCAATGCCTGGGTAATTCTCACGTTTACGAAATCGCCCGCAAGATGGCGCGGCCCGCCGAAATTGACCGTGCGGTTGTTGTCGCTGCGGCCGCTAAGCTCGTCGGGGTCTTTGCGCGAGGGGCCTTCGACCAGGATCCGCTGGACCGTTCCGAGCATGGCGGCGCTGATTGCGCCGGCTTGCGCGTCGATGCGCGCCTGCAGCCGGCGCAAGCGCGCGAGCTTGACCTCCGGCGCCGTATCGTCTTCCAGCTCTGCTGCGGGCGTGCCGGGTCGCGGGCTGTAGAGGAACGAATAGGAGTCGTCGAAGCCGATGTCCTCGACCAGCCGCATCGTTGCCTCGAAATCGGCTTCGGTCTCGCCCGGAAATCCGACGATGAAATCGGAAGCGAGGCCCACGCCGGGCCGTGCCCGCCGCAGCCGGCGCACGATCGAGCGGTACTCGAGGCCGGTGTAGCCGCGCTTCATCGCGGCGAGGATCCGGTCCGAGCCAGACTGCACCGGCAGGTGCACCTGGCCGGCCAGCTTGGGGATTTCGGCGAAAGCCTGGATCAGCCGCGGCGTGAATTCGCGCGGGTGCGAGGTCGTGAAGCGGATTCTCTCGATGCCCTCCACCTCTGCGACATGCAGCAGGAGTTCGGCGAAATCGGCGGGCTCGCCGCCGTGCGTGGCGCCGCGATAGGCGTTGACGTTCTGGCCGAGCAAGGTGACTTCCCTCACGCCGCGGTCGGCGAGATCCGCGATCTCGGCGATGACGTCGTCGAACGGGCGCGAGACTTCCTCGCCGCGCGTGAAAGGCACGACGCAGAAGCTGCAGTATTTGCTGCAGCCTTCCATGATCGAGACGAAGGCCGACGGACCGTCGACGCTCGCCGGCGGCAGGTGATCGAACTTCTCGATTTCGGGAAAGCTGATGTCGACCTGCGGGAGGCCGCTTCGCCGCCGCTCGGCGAGCAGGGCCGGCAGGCGATGCAGGGTTTGCGGGCCGAAGACGACGTCGACGTAGGGCGCGCGCTTGACGATGCCTGCGCCCTCCTGGCTGGCGACGCATCCGCCCACCGCAATCATCAGCGAAGGGTTCGCAGCCTTCAGCTCCTTTGCGCGCCCGAGATCGGAAAAGACTTTCTCCTGGGCTTTTTCGCGCACCGAGCAGGTGTTGAAGACGATGACGTCGGCCTGGTCAGGCGCGAGGACCGGCTCGAGCTGGTCGGATTCGGCGAGGACGCCGGCGATTTTCGCCGAGTCGTACTCGTTCATCTGGCAGCCGAAGGTCTTGATGTAGAGCTTGCCGCTCATTCGCCGGTTACTGCTTCTTGTCCGGCCTTGCCGCTTCTTCCTGCGTCAGGATCCATACGCGGTGGACCAGGCCGCCGGCGTCGGTCATGTACTTCACCAGCACGCCGTCCTGCGGCAGCGAGCTCGGCAGCAGGATGCGATTGTCCGGGCTGCGGATCTGCGAGCCCGGCGAGAGCAGCACGCGGGCCCCGTCGATCTCGACGACCATCTCGCGCACCGGCCGCAGCGTAGCCCGCTTGGCGTCCTCGGGGATGGCCCTGAGCTGGGCGAGCGCCGCCGTGGCAACGAGTGCAAACGGGAGCAGGACTAAGGCGAGATTTTTCGGGCGCACCGGAATATGTGGTGGTGATAGGTGGACTTGAACCACCGACCCCAGCATTATGAGTGCTGTGCTCTAACCAGCTGAGCTATATCACCGAAAGTTGGAGATTGACTGAAAAGGGCCGCGAATTGTCTTTTTTTCGGCCCCGCAGGTCAAGGTGCTCGCGCACTTAGCGCGTAAAGGCCGGTTTCCCTTCCCGCATTGGCCTTCCGCCGGATTCGCGCGTTAATTCATGCTGTTATGCGCCGCGAAGTAGAATGCGGCATGCGCTTCGATCTAATCGTAATCGGCGGTGGCGTGGTTGGCGCGAGCGTTGCGCGCGCTGCGCGCGGCCACTCCATCGCGCTCGTTTCGGGCACGCGCCCGGCCGAGCCGTTGGTGCCGGCGGAAGGATTCGATGCGAGGGTCTACGCGCTTTCGCCAGGCAGCGTCGAATTCCTGCGCGAGCTCAAAGTCTGGGACCGCCTGCCCAGGGAACGATTGACACCGGTGTATGCGATGCGCGTGCATGGCGACGCACCGGACGCAGCCCTGGAGATGGACGCGTATCGGGTCGGCGTGCCGGAACTGGCGTGGATCGTGGAAGACAGCGTACTCCAGTCCGCGCTCTGGAGTTCCTTGGGCTCGCAGGACCGCCTCGAGATTTTCTCGCCCGCGGAATGCGAGTCGATCGAATTGCCCGACATGGCGAAGGTTTGGCTTGCCGATGGCCGAAGCCTGGACGCGGACCTGCTGGTGGGTGCCGACGGCGCGGATTCCAAGGTGCGCAACGGCGCAGGGATCCGGGTGAGCGAGAAAGCCTACGGACAAACAGCGCTCGTCGCGAATTTTTCCTGCGGGCGAGAACACGCAAACACCGCATGCCAATGGTTCCAGGGCGGCGCGGTGCTTGCCCTCTTGCCTTTGCCGGCAAACCGGCTCTCGATGGTGTGGTCGGTGGCGGATGCCGAAGCTGCGCGATTGCAGGCGCTGGATCCGGAAGCCCTCGCATTCGAAGTCGGCGCTGCCTGCGCAGGCTGGGCAGGTCCGCTCCAGCTGATTTCGCCGGTTAACGTGTTTTCTTTGCGCCGCCTCCAGGCCCAACGCATGGTGGCGCCGCACCTCGCCCTCGCCGGCGATGCGGCCCACGTCATTCACCCCCTGGCCGGGCAGGGCCTCAACCTGGGATTGCAGGACGCGCGCGCCCTCGGTGCGGCCCTGGCGAATCGCGAGCCGGTGCGCTCGCCCGGCGACTACACGTTGCTGCGCCGTTACGAGCGCGAGCGGCGGGAATCCATTCTTGCGATGGGAACGACCGTCCACGGCCTGCAACTCTTGTTCGGTTCCGAGCGCCGTGCGCTTGGCCGTTTGCGCAATCTCGGGCTGAACTTAACCGACCGCCTGCCAGTCCTAAAGAACGCGTTGATCCGTCACGCCCTCAACTGAATCCGGAGTTTTCATGAACCGCCTCGCCAGTGCCCTGATCTTCCTGATTGCCGCCTCGTCCGCAGGCGCGAACGAGCAGGTGATCCGCCGGAGCATCGAGCCGAAACTCAATGGCGCGAAAATCGAAGGCGTGAATCCCTCGCCGATTCCCGGCCTCATGGAGGTGCGCTTCCGCACGCCGCAGGGAATCCAGATCCTCTACACCGACCCCAAGGGCGAAAACATCCTGCAGGGGGACATCTTCGATTCGCGCACCGGCCGCAACCTCACCGACGAGCGCATCAGCAAGCTGTCCGCGATCCGGTTCGATTCGTTGCCGCTGGACAAGGCGGTCAAGATCGTTCGCGGCAACGGCAAGCGGGTCGCCGCGATGTTTTCGGATCCCTACTGCCCCGCATGCCAGTCGTTCGAGCAGACACTCCAGCAGGTCGACGACATGACGCTGTACGTTTTCATGTTTCCGGTCATCCGCCCCGAGCGAAGCGAAGACTCGAAGAGCGTCTGGTGCGCGCCCGATCGCGCGAAGGCCTGGCTGGACTTGGCGCTGCGCAAGAAGGCGCCACCGGCGGCCACTTGCGACAACCCGGTCGAATCGGTCCTGGCGCTCGGGCAATCGATCGGCGTGCGCGCGACGCCGACGCTGTGCTTTGAAAACGGCGATCGCCAGCAGGGAGGCATGGCGCTAGCGGATTTGCGCAACCGCCTGGAGGTAGCTTCCAAGGAAGGCCGCCAGGCGAAAGCCAAGTAGCGGCGCCCTGCTACTGGGGCTTGGGCGGCGGCTCCCCGCGCGGCCACAGGATCCACACTTTTCCCTGCTGCTGCATTCGCCCGGCCTGCGCGCCCGCCTCTTCGCCGGTGCCCCAAAAAAAATCCGCCCGCACCGGACCGCGAATCGCCCCGCCGGTGTCCTGCGCCATCATCAGGCGCTCGAGGGGCTGCGTCGACAAGGGGAGAGTGGTCGCAAGAAACACCGGAGAACCCAGCGGCACGTAGCGCGGATCGACCGCAACGCTGTATCCCGGTGTCAAAGGGACGCCCAATGCGCCCGGCGGCCCGTCGGATGAGTTTGCAGGCGGCGGCAACTCGCGGAAAAACACGTAGCTCGGATTCGAATTGAGCGCGGCCTGCAGTTTGTCGGGATGCGCCGATGCCCACGCCTTGATCGCTTGCATCGATGCCTGGCCCTGCTTGAGATCGCCGCGATCGATGAGGAAGCGGCCGAGCGAGCGATAGGGGTGGCCGTTCTGGTCGGCGTAGCCCACCCGGATGCGCTCGCCGGAGGGAAATTCGATCAGGCCGGAGCCCTGCACCTGAAGGAAGAACAGCTCTACGGTGTCCATTACCCAGGCCAGCGGCTTTGCCGGCAACGTCGGCGCTGGTGTGTCGATTTCGGCGCGCGAGTGATAGGGCACGAGGCGCCGGCCCTGGATGCGGCCCCGCAGGCGCAGGTTGCGCAGTTCGGGGTGCATCTCGCCGAGGTCCACCACGATCAGGTCATCGGGGACCGCGTAAACCGGGAAACGAAATGCATCCGACTGCGTGCGCCGGCCCTTGAGGATGGGCTCGTAATACCCCGTGATCAGGCCTTCGTCGCGCCCGTCCGGGGCAACGATGCGAAAGGCCGAAAAGTGCTTCTCGAAATAGGCCCGCGCGTCGGCTTCGGTTTGCGTGGTCCTGCGCGCCTCCTGGCAAGGTGCCTGCCACGGTTGCCGCGATTGCACGCGGGTGCATCCGGCTACGAATGCCCGCAGGCTTGGCAGCATCGATGCTTGCCCCCACGCGGGAATGTCGCCCCACAAAACCGCTTCGTAACGCGGATCGACCGGCGGCGGCTTGGCCGGAACGCACGCCGGGCACGCCGGGCAGGGTGTGGAAGCCGCGCAGGATGAGGACGCGGTCGCAGGACTCGCGATTGGCGCAGGCTGGTCCGGGCGCGTCGGCGCCGGGGCGCAGGCCGATAACGTCACGCCAAGTAGAATCGCGGCACTTCCGACTACTCTCGCCGAGATCCGATCAATGTGGGTCATCTTCCTGGAAATGGGTGTTGCGCTTGGCCTGCTGTTTCTGATCGTCTGGTGGACCTGGCCCAAGAAACGCCCTCAGGACAAGGACTCGCCGGACGATCGCCAGCGCTAGTTAGTGGAGGACCCGCGGCACGGACAGCGTGAATTCCGGGATCGGCGCATCGAACCTCGAGCCATCCTCCCCGACCATCTGGTAAGTACCGCGCATCGTGCCGACCGGCGTCGCGATCGACGTGCCGCTCGTGTATTCGAAACTTTCGCCGGGCTTCAGCGTCGGCTGGGCACCGACCACGCCCAGGCCGCGGACTTCCTGCACCTGACCGCGCGCGTCGGCGATGATCCAGTGGCGGCTGATGAGCTGGGCCGTCGCGGTGCCGGAATTGCGGATGGTGATCGTGTACGAAAACACGTACTTGTCGGCCGACTCGTCCGATTGCTCGGCGAGATACTGCGTGGCGGCGCTTACCGCAATCTCGTAATGCTTTTCCTGGGCCATGCGAAGCATTGTATAGAAGCGCGGGCCGGCAGGCAGGGCCTCACGATAGAATGCCCGCCATGAAATTCCGCATCGCGCCAAGCCTCCTGTCCGCCGACTTCGGCCGCCTCGGCGAAGAAGTCCGCTCGGTCATCGATGCCGGCGCCGACCTCATCCATTTCGACGTAATGGACAACCATTACGTGCCGAACCTGACCATCGGGCCGCTGGTCTGCGAAGGGATCCGGCGGTATGCGAGCGTTCCGATCGATGTCCATCTCATGGTGAAGCCGGTCGACCGCATCGTCCCGGATTTCGCCAAGGCGGGCGCGGGGATCATCAGTTTCCATCCCGAAGCCTCGGAGCACGTCGACCGCACCATCGAGCTGATCCGCGAACACGGCTGCAAGGCCGGGCTGGTTTTCAATCCGGCGACGCCGCTCGATTACCTGGATTACACGCTGCACAAACTCGACCTCGTGCTTTTGATGTCGGTGAACCCGGGCTTCGGCGGGCAGAAATTCATCCCTACCGTGCTCGACAAGGTGCGCGAAGTCCGGCGCCGCGTGGACGCGGTTGCCAAAGCCACAGGCCGCGAAATCTGGGTGGAGGTCGATGGCGGCGTAAAGGCCGACAACATCGCCGAGATCGCGGCGGCCGGCGCCGATACATTCGTTGCCGGATCCGCCATTTTCGGCTCGGGCGACTACGCCCGGACGATCGCCGAGATGCGCTCGCGGCTCGCCGCGGCGTAAGCGGGTGCAATCCCGCCGGGATTTCGGCGCCACCACGCGTGCCGTGCTGCTCGACCTCGACGGCACGCTGCTCGATACCGCGCCCGAGATTGCCGCTGCGGCGGCCGACATGCTCGCCGAACTGGGGCTCGACCCTGTGCCGGCTCCGCAGGTGCGCATTTTCATCGGGCAGGGCATCCCGAGCCTGGTGCGCCGGACGCTCGAAACCTCGCTTGGCCGCGCGCCCGACGAGAGGCGCATCGGGTCTGCGATTGAGTGCTTTTTCTTCAACTACAAAAAGCGCAATGGGCGAACCGCCCAGGCTTATCCCGGCGTTCGCGAGGGTCTCGAAGCAATGCGGGACGCCGGCCTTCCGCTTGCGTGCGTCACCAACAAGACGGCGCAGTTCACGGTCCCGCTGCTCGCGGCGACCGGGCTGGCGGCGTTTTTCGGCGCGGTCATTTCCGGCGACAGTCTGGCGCGGAAAAAGCCCGCGCCCGATCCGCTGCTGGCGGCGTGCTCTGCCCTTGGCGTTGCGCCCGGGGAGGCTTTGATGGTTGGCGATTCGAGTAACGACGCCGCCGCCGCCCGGGCCGCCGGGTGCCCTGTCCTGCTCATGTCGTACGGGTACAGCGAGGGCGTCCCCGTGCAAACCATCGATTGCGATGGTATATTTGACTCGCTCCTGCAAGTCGCAGGACTTCTGAAGACTCGGTCGTGATCCTCATCGGTACAAACTGGAAAAGTAACCGGCTTGGCTGGCGCCGCTGGCGCAGCTAGAGCCTTTTGCGCGCCCGTGCGGCACGGGGCGTGAAGCAGCAAACGCCGCAGGTTCTTCCAGTCAAACCGGTTTCAGCAGGAGATTCACATGACTGAGCTCGATTTCGATCAGCTCGCCAAGCAAGGCTATAACCGCATCCCGGTCATCTCGGAGAGTCGCGCCGACCTCGACACGCCCGTCGGCCTCTACTTAAAGCTGGCGAACAAGCCCTATACCTACCTTCTCGAGTCGGTCGTCGGCGGCGAGCGTTTCGGCCGCTATTCGTATATCGGCCTGCCGTCATCGGAACGGATTGAGGCGCGCGGCACTAACCTCTCCGTGCATCGACGCGGTGCGGATGGCGAAGAGCTTGTCGAGCGCTTCCCCGGCACCGACCCGTTCGTGTTCGTGCGCAACTACCTGTCGAAATTCAAGGCCGCGCCGCTTCCCGGGCTGCCGCGTTTTGCCGGCGGTTTGGTCGGGTATTTCGGGTATGAGACGGTGCGTTTCATCGAGAAGCGGCTCGCGGCCGGGGACAAGCCTGACCCGCTGGGCACGCCGGACGTGCTGCTGATGCGCTCGGAAGAGCTCGTGGTCATCGACAACGTGCAGGGCAAGCTCTACTTCGTCGTGTATGCGGATCCGGGCCAGCCGGACGCTTTGCGCCGCGCCCGTGCACGCCTGGCCGAGCTGCAAGCGAAGCTCTCGCGGCCGATGAACCAGGTCCAGCGCGCCTATCCGAACGACGAGACCTTGCACGCCTCATTTACCAAGGAAGAGTTCGTCGATGCGGTGAAGAAGACCAAGGAGTACATCTTCGCCGGCGACGCGATGCAGATCCAGATTTCGCAGCGCATGTCGCGAAAGTTCACGGCCCCGCCTTTCTCGCTCTACCGCTCGCTGCGTGGGCTGAACCCGTCGCCGTACATGTTCTACCTCGACGTGGGCGACCACCATGTCGTCGGCTCCTCGCCCGAGATCCTCGTGCGCCTGGAGGCGGATACCGTGACGCTGAGGCCGATTGCCGGCACGCGACCGCGAGGCAAGACTTACGCCGAGGACCAGCAGGCCGCGACCGAGCTGCTTGCGGATCCCAAAGAGCGCGCCGAGCACGTGATGCTCATCGACCTTGGACGCAACGACGTCGGCCGGGTCTCGAAGATCGGGAGCGTGAAGGTCACCGAATCGATGACGATCGAGCGCTACTCGCACGTGATGCACATAGTCTCGAACTGCGAGGGCAAGCTCGCCGACGGCCTCGATGCATTCGACGTGCTGAAGGCGACATTTCCGGCCGGGACCATCAGCGGCGCGCCAAAGGTGCGCGCAATGGAAATCATCGCCGAGTTCGAGCCGATCAAGCGCGGCCTCTACAGCGGCGCGGTGGGGTACCTGGGGTTCAACGGCGACATGGACCTGGCCATCGCGATTCGAACCGCGGTCGTCAAGGACGGGACGTTGCATGTGCAGGCGGCGGCGGGAATAGTCGCCGACTCGGACCCGGAGGCCGAATACCAGGAGACGCTGCACAAGATGCGCGCGGTCCTGCGCGCCGCCGAAACCGCGCTTGCCGAGACCGCTCAGCCGGTCGCGGCCTGAGGAGGCGGCCATGCTGCTGATGATCGACAACTACGATTCGTTTACCTACAACCTCGTGCAGTACCTGGGCGAGCTTGGCGAGGACGTGCGCGTGTTTCGCAACGATGAAATCACCGTCGCGGATGCCGTGGCCATGAAACCGCAGCGGGTGGTCCTGTCGCCCGGGCCATGCACACCCAACGAGGCGGGCATCACGCTTGCGTTGATCGGCGAGCTTGCCGGCAAGGTGCCCCTGCTCGGCGTTTGCCTCGGACACCAGGCAATCGGCCAGGCCTTCGGCGGGAAAGTCGTGCGCGCGCGGCAAGTCATGCACGGCAAGACATCGCAGATCGAGCACGGCGGCAAAGGGGTGTTCCGCGACCTTCCCGAAGGATTCATTGCCACGCGCTATCACTCGCTGGTGATCGACAACGGCAGCGTGCCCGACTGCCTCGAGGTCACTGCCCGCTCGGAGGACGGCGAAATCATGGGCGTGCGCCACAGGCAGCACGCGGTCGAGGGCGTGCAGTTCCATCCCGAGGCCATCCTGACCGAACACGGCCACCAACTACTCAAGAATTTCCTGCAGGGGTAACGCCATGAAGATTTCAATCGCAGACGCAATCCAGAGGACGGTCGAGCACCGCGAGATCTTCCACGATGAAATGCTGCACGTCATGCGGCAGATCATGGGCGGGGAGCTGACCCAGGCGCAGATCGCCGGCTTCGTCATGGGCCTGAGGGTCAAAAAGGAAACGATCGGCGAGATCGCCGCCGCCGCGCAGGTCATGCGCGAATTCGCCACCAAGGTCGACGCAGGCGATGACGCGCACCTCGTCGACACGTGCGGCACCGGCGGGGATTCGGCGCATACGTTCAATATTTCCACTGCTTCTGCGATCGTCGCGGCGGCAGCCGGCGTCAAGGTTGCAAAGCACATGGGCCGCTCGGTGTCGTCGTCGTCCGGCAGTGCGGATGTCCTCGAAGCGCTGGGCGCGAATATCGCCCTCACTCCGCAGCAGGTGGGCGAGGCGATCAAGGACGTCGGGCTCGGGTTCATGTTTGCGCCTAGCCATCACGCGGCAATGAAGTACGCGGCGCCGGTGAGGAAGGAATTGGGCGTTCGCACGATCTTCAACCTGCTGGGACCCCTGACCAATCCGGCGGGCGCGCGAAACCAGGTGATGGGTGTTTTCCACCCCGATCTCGTCGGGATCCAGGTGAGGGTGCTGCAGAGGCTCGGCAGCCGGCACGTGATGACAGTGCACGGCGTCGATGGCCTCGACGAGATCTCGATCTCCGGCGAAACCATGGTCGGCGAGCTGGCCAACGGCGAGATTCGCGAGTACACGATCCACCCGTCGCAATTCGGCCTCGCGATTTTCGACCGCCGCGCGATCCAGGTGAGCACCGTGCAGGAGTCGAAGGAGATGATCCTCGCGGTGCTCGAAAACCAGGCGGGTCCTGCGCTGAATGTCGTGCTCCTGAATGCCGCAGCGACGATCTACGTCTCCGGGTTGGCCAAGTCGCTCGAGGCGGGCATCGAGCGCGCGCGCAAGGCCATTGCGGCAGGCGAAGCGCGGGCAAAGCTCGACAAGTACATCGCCTTCGCGGCGCGTCACAAGGCCGCCGCCTGATTCGCAATGGCGGATATCCTGCAGAAGATCGTTGCGACCAAGCGCGCCGAGTTAGATAAGGCGAGGTCCCTCGAATCACAGGCACAACTGGAAAAACGCGCGGCCAAAGCTTCTGCGCCGCGGGATTTCGTCGGCGCTCTGCGGGCGAAAATCGCCGCGGGCGAGTGCGGTGTCATCGCCGAAATCAAGAAGGCGAGCCCGTCCAAGGGCGTGATCCGTGAGCACTACGAACCGGCAGAGATAGCCCGCAGCTACGCCGCGGGCGGGGCGGCATGCCTCTCGGTACTGACTGACGCGCAATATTTCCAGGGATCCTTCGGGCACCTCGCCGACGCCCGCAACGCATGCGACCTGCCGGTGCTCCGGAAGGACTTCATCGTCGACGAGTACCAGGTGTACGAAGCGCGCGCGATGGGCGCGGACTGCATCCTGCTCATCGTCGCTGCGCTCGGACCTGCCCTCATGTGCGAGCTCGAAGCCCTCGCGCATTCCCTCGGCATGGCTGTGCTGGTCGAGGTTCACGATGCGGCCGAACTGGAGGCCGCCCAGAGGCTGAAGACGCCGCTGCTGGGCATCAACAATCGCAACCTCCGGACTTTCGAAACCCGCCTCGAAACCACGCTGGAGTTGATACCAAGCCTGCCCGCCGGTCGCCTCCCGATCACCGAGAGCGGGATCCTCACGGCCGCGGATGTAGGCCGGATGCGCGAGCACGGCGTCCACGCCTTCCTCGTGGGAGAAGCGTTCATGCGCGCCGAGGATCCGGGCACCGAGCTCGGCCGGCTTTTCGGCCCCCATCCAAGCGCACTTACCGGCTGAGTGCAGGCTCCGGGCAACCTCGAACGGGTTGTCGGACGAAAGCGTGCTACGCGACGCGCACGACGCTGCCGTAAGCCGCAAGCTTCGCGTCGCGCGTCAGCAAGGTGAGCGGCTCGACCAGCGCCTGAGCAACGAGCGCGCGATCGAAAGGATCGGCGTGATGCAGCGGCAAACGCGCTACGCGAACCGCGTGCAGGGGGGCGAAGGGCAGCAACTTCAGCCCTGCCGCAAGGCACGCCTCGACGAGGCTGTCTGCGTCCACGCGGAAGTCTTCGCGGCGCAAACCCGCCTTGATCGCGATCTCCCAGAAGCTGACGGCGGAAACGAAGATTTCGGCGCTGCACGCCTCCATCAGATCGCGCGCGCGGCGACCCAGCTTGGGCGAGTCATCCAGCATCCAGAGCAGGAGGTGGGTGTCGAGGAGCAGCCTCATTTCCCGCGGCGGCCCTCGAACAGCGCGAGGACTCTCGATGGCAAGGGCGCGTCGAAATCGTCGGGGTAGCGAATTTTGCCCTTCAGCACGCCGAACTTCAGCTTACGGGCAGGCTCGAGCGGCACCAGGCGTGCGCGCGGCACTCCGTTCTTGGCGATGATTACTTCGCCGCCGGCGGCTACCTCCTCGACCAGGCGGGAGAGATGGGTTTTCGCTTCGTGAATGTTGATCGTGTCCATGGAAAGCGCCTCTGTCTGGCGGTTAGTTTACTTGAACTCATACGCGACCGGCGCGGCTTGCGGCAACTCAACGGGTTTCAGCTTTCACTTCGCAACCGGACACGCATTCGGAGGGTCCGATTTGCTTCACGCGACCGAAACCGCTTCCCTCCCGGATTCGCGCCCAAAGTCCCCCGCCAAGACAATATGAGAACTCTTTCAGTCATAAATATATGTCATTGATTTAATGAAATAAAAAAACTCACTGTTGCGGAAATGCAACAGCTTTCGCAAAGCAGGCTCCAAAACTGCCCCCAAAGTTGTTGTGCGTGGATGCGGTTTGGCAAAATCGCATCGACTTCTCGGTACGGGGGGTCTGGTTGGCAACCGCTCAGGGACCCGACCGGGAATCGAAACCTACACAGGAGATTTAACCGAATGAAAAAGAAACTTCTAGCCGTAGCCGTAGCAGGCGCGCTGGCAGCCCCCGGTCTCGCACTGGCCCAGTCCAGCGTGACGATCAGCGGGATCTTCAAGGCCAGCTTGGAGAGCCACAGGATCGGCTCGCCGGGTGCAGCCCGTGCCGGTCTGAACAACAGCGAAACGCGGATTTCCGACGACTCGTCGCGCATCATCTTCAACGTGGTCGAAGATCTGGGCGGCGGACTGCAGGCAATCGGTCAGGCCGACCTTCGCCTGCCGCTGGCTTCCGGTAACTTCGTTGCGTTCTCCGGCAACACGCACGTCGGTCTGCGCAGCAAGACGATGGGTCGTATTTTCGTCGGCCGTCAAGACGTTCACTACGTCAACACGGAAAGCAACCTGACGAGCCTGGCTGGCGATCTGCGCGCGGACAGCGTGTCCCTGCTGGCGTTCATGCGTGACGGCACGACGGCAATCGCCGGCGCCACCCGTACGCCGAACATCATCCACTACACCTCGCCAAACTGGGGTGGCTTCACCGTAATCGGTGGCTATTCCACCGGTCCGACCGGCGCAGCGACCGGGCAGCCCAACAACACCGGTGTGGCTTCCGCAGCCCAGCAGACCGATCTCTCGACCGGTATCCGCAAGGGCCGTGCATTCGTGCTCAACCCGAACTACGAAGCAGCGAACTGGCAAGTCGGCTACAGCTACTGGAACTCGCGTCCTGACTCGGGTGGCGCAACGCTCGGCACGGGCGACCAGCGTTCCGACAAACTGTACGGCTCGTTCAAGATTGCCGGCTTCAAGCTCGGCCTGGCATGGGACCGTTCGCGCGTGAGGAGTTCAACGGGCGCCACCCCCGGCACGACGCTCGGCAACCGCACGGCATGGTCGATTCCCATCGGCTACGTCATGGGGAACAACCAGTTCCATTTCCACTACACCAAAGCACGTGATGACAAGGCAACTGCTGCACAAGACGGCGCCAAGATGATCGCGCTGTCCTACCAGTACACCCTGTCCAAGCGCACCTCGGTGGGCCTGACCTACGCGAAAATCACGAACGACGCGGCTGCCGCGTACAACCTGTTCACCACGACCTCGCTGGGTAACTCGACCGGCGCTGCAGTGGCTGCAGGCGAAGATCCGCGCATTTTCGCGGGCACGATCCGCCACGCGTTCTAAGAAACACCTTGTATCAGGCCGGAGCGATCCGGCCACAAGCTCTGCCAACGGGCGTCGCAAGACGCCCGTTTTTTTTGGGCCTCGGGCATGGGCGCGATCTTGGAGGTGGAAGTCCTTCGCTCCCGAGTTCCCGGCCCATACCGATCGGCAAAGGTCCGCTCTTTTCCATGCCAGATCGAAAAGCCTACAATGGGCCAGATGACAACTGCCTCGATCCCTGCCGGAACCCAAACGTTCGGCGTCTCCAAAGAGGAACTCGAGCGCCGTTTGGAGCGCGCCCTAGAGCAGCGCGACGAGGTCCTGGAGGCGTATTTATTCGGCTCCCATGCGACTGGACGGGCACAGGCGCACAGCGACATCGACGTCGCAGTGTATATAGACGCACTAAAAACTCCTGATGCGGCGTACGGCTACACCGCCGATTTGACCGCGCACTTGATGGCGGCGCTGGGCAGCAACGAGATCGATGTTCTGGTCCTCAACCAGGCGCCGCCCGTGCTCTATCACCGGGTCCTGCGCGACGGTCTGCGCCTCCTGGCGCGGGACTTGCGCGCAACGACGACGCGTGAAGGTTACGCACTATCGCGCTACTGCGACTATCTTCCCCAGCTCGCCAAGATCGAAGCGGGGCGCCGCTCGGGTGGAGATCGACCGAAATGACGCGCGGCCGTCCCGATCCGGAATGGCAGCACTTTGGCTTGGAAACGCTCCAGATGAGAGCTCCGTATAAAAAGTGGCGGTAATGCTGGATCATATGAGCGAACCTCGATATCGATTCGCCGATCGCCTGGTCACGGAGTTCGACCGCGCGCTGCGAACGGTCGCCGGCGTGACGCACGGGAGCCGCCGGCCTCGCCCCGGTGCGGCAATCTCCGAAGGGGAGATGTGCCCGGCCGAGCGCAAACACGCGGCGGCGCTAATGCGGGTCAACCACGTCGGCGAGGTCTGTGCACAGGCGCTGTACCAGGGTCAACGGCTCACCGCGAGAGATCCGGAGAATCGGCGGGCGCTCCGGCAGGCGGCGATCGAAGAGCAGGATCACCTGGTCTGGAGCGCGGAGCGGATCGATGAACTCGGCGGGCGCACGAGCCTGTTGAATCCGCTTTGGTACGCCGGTTCCTTAGTGGTTGGGGCCGGGTCGGGACTATTCGGCGATCGCTGGAATCTTGCGTTTCTCGCTGAAACCGAACTTCAGGTGGAGGAGCACTTGGCAGGTCATCTCGAGCAGTTGTCTCCCGCCGACGCCCGCACCCGCGCATTGGTGGAAGCAATGCGCGTCGAAGAGGCTAGGCATCGCGACACCGCGCTGGAGCTTGGGGCGGCCGAAATGCCTGGGTTCGCGAAGACCGCGATGCGGGCGCTCGCCAAGATCATGACGACGATTTCCTACCGCCTCTAAGGCACTTCCGGCCCGGATCAGGCCGCGACTAATACGTAACTCTGTACCGGCGCCCGGAAACCTTTCAGCGTCAGGGCCTCGCCGGGCTTCATCTCGGTTTCGCCGGCGCCAAGCAATTCGATCGTACGAGGGTCGACTAGGATCTCGCCATGGACGGCTTCCGCGCAAAGCCTCGCAGCCAAGTTGACGGCCGGGCCGACCGCCGTGTACTCGAGCCTCGATGCGGCCCCGATGACACCCACTGTGACGAATCCGCTCGCCGCGCCCACTCCTACGCCGAGCCGCAGTTCCGAATCCGACCACTTTTCGGTCACCGCCACGCCGCTCGAACGAATCAGCTTGGCAAGGTCGATCGCGCGCCTCGCATGGTCCTCCATGGGAATCGGTGCGCCGACAAGGATCAGCACACCGTCGCCCGCCTGGTCCTTGATCGTGCCGCCGAACGCAGCTGCGGCTGCGCCTACCGCGTCGTAATACTCGCGCAGGATCTGGATGACCCGCTTCGAGGAGGTCGCCGCCGAAAAAGCGGTGAACCCCCTCAAGTCGCAGCAAACGACAGAGATCTCGAGCGTTTGCTCATCGGTGGCGCTCTTGAGGCCTCGCTCGCGGACGAGCTTTGCAACCTGGGGCGAAAGGAACCGCGCCATGAACTGGGCGCGGCGGCCTTGCGTCACGTGATACTGGACTGCGCCCACCAGGAAAATAAGCAGCCCTATGGCCGTGGTGACCGGCGCAATGTGGATCGGCAGGATCATTCCCGAAGCCATGAACGGCGCCCCGATCAGGAAGGCCACGCCGCGAAGTACCTCGGCGCTGTCGGGACGGCGATTGAACATCAGCAGGCCGGAGGCGGTGGCGAGCACGAGGGAAAGCACCAATGGCGCCGCAAACAGGAAAAACGCCGGGTGCATCGTTTCGTTCTGGTTGCGCAGGAGATTGAGAAAATGCTCGACGCGAAGGCGGGGAAACGCGAGGGAGGCCGCGCCGTAGAACAGCGCAAGGCTCTGCGCGACGCGCAACATGTTGTCCGCGCCCCTCGTGTTCAATCTGCCCGCGGGGATGGTCCGGCGCACGCGAAGCAGCCATTCGTAGCCAAGGACGAACGCAAGCATTTCCGGGACTGCAAACAGCCCATCCCATGCCGGCACGCCGTGCTCGCGCCGCAGAGGGATGCCGATCAGGACGTTTACCGAAATCGACACGCCGATGCACGCAAGGAACGCCGCAAGCGTGCGGCTGATCGGCGAGCTGCGATCGGCGACGATGAACGAGAGCGACATCCCCAGCGCGAGCAGGGACACAATGATCTGCGGCGTGTATTCGGGGTTCATTGTCGAATCTTACAGGGTACAATTTCGCCCCCAAAACACGCGGGTTAACAAGGGAGAAAAGGGTTGACCACGCTTGTGATGTTTTCGGGCGGCCTGGATAGCACGGCGGTCCTCGTACGGTTGCTCACCGAGACCGAGGACGATCTCAGGGTCCACCACATCCGCATGCAGAATCGCGAAGGCCGCGCTGACGCGGAGAGCGCCGCGGTGGCGTCCATCATTTCGTGGTGCGGAAAGCATTTGCGCAAGTTCCGCTTTTCGCAATCGGGCCTCGACTTTTCGGAACTCGAGGCCATCCCGATCGACTATGTCTCGGTGGCCTACGTAGCATGCCATGTCGCGATCGACACGCCCGGGTGCAATCGGATTGCGGTGGGAACGCTCGCGCGCGACCTGGATGAAATCAAGCGATCGGTCTGCGAGGCGCAGCGCCGCGTTTTCTCCGGGCTCTACGACTGTTACAGGGCGCGGAAACTGGGCGAACCGTCGGTCGAATGGATATACCCGGTCTATTCCCTCAGCAAACCCCAGATCGCGTCCCTTCTTGGCCCGGAATTGCTCGAGATGACCTGGTCTTGCCGCAGGCCGATCAAGACGGCATCGGGGCATGAGGCCTGCGGAAAATGCAAGCCCTGCCGCGCAAGAATCGACATTTCCGCCGCATTGCGGAAAAGCGCATGATTCGCGTTTCCCGGGGCTTGCAGTTCGCTTGCGCGGCGCGAAAGCGGCGGGCAAAATTGACCTTTAGCGTCCGCGAACCGCAACCAGCCAAGTCACACTACGTCTGAGGAAGCCCGCTCAGGGCTTCCGGGGGAGCAAGAATGATATCGGGACGCAAAGACGGCCGCATCCTCATTTACAGCCATGACACGTTCGGCCTCGGCCATTTGCGCCGCTGCCGCACGATCGCGCATTCGCTCGTCGACCGGTTCAAGCACCTTTCCGTCCTGATCCTGTCCGGCTCGCCGATCATCGGCAGCTTCGACTTCCGCTCGCGCGTCGATTTCGTGCGCGTGCCCGGCGTGATCAAGTTGCGCAACGGCGAGTACACGTCGCTGAACCTGCACATCGACGTCGAGCAGATGCTCAAGATGCGCGCATCCATCATCCGTCACACGGCGGAGATGTTCGACCCGGACATTTTCATCGTGGACAAGGAACCGCTCGGCTTGCGCGGCGAGGTCCTCGAGACGCTGGAAATGCTCAAGCAGCGCGGCACGCGGCTGGTCCTTGGGCTCCGGGATGTGATGGACGAGCCAAAGCTGCTGGTGCCGGAGTGGCGGCGAAAGAACGTGCTGCCGGCTTTGCGCGATCTTTACGACGAGATCTGGATCTATGGCCTGCCGCAGATCTGCGACCCGCTCGAAGGCATCGCCCTGCCAACGCGCGTCAAGCAGAAAATCATCTACACAGGTTACCTGCCGCGGGAAGTTTCCACGCGCGGCGCCCCGCCGCGGCTCCCGGAGATCACCAAACGGCCTTACATCCTCGTCACCACCGGCGGTGGCGGCGACGGCGAAAGCCTGATCGACTGGGTCCTTCGCGCCTACGAGCACGATCCGCTGCTGCCATACCCGGCGTTGCTTGTGCTTGGCCCGTTCATGCAGCCGGAGCGGCAGACCGAGTTCATGGATCGCGCGTCCAAACTCAAGCGGGTTGATGCGATCACATTCCACAACCACCTCGAGACGCTTGTTGCAGGCGCGGCCGGGGTCGTCGCCATGGGTGGCTACAACACGTTCTGCGAAGTCCTCTCGCTGGACAAGCGCGCATTGATCGTTCCGCGCACCACGCCGCGGCTCGAGCAGTTCATCCGCGCGTCTAGCGCCGCGAAGCTCGGCCTCGTAAGCATGCTCAACGACGACGGCAGCTACGACCCGCGCGTGATGGCCGCCGCCCTGCGCAACCTCGCCCATCAGAACAAGCCGTCGGAGGTCGTGGTGCCCGGGTTGCTCGAAGGCCTGACCAACGTGGCGAGGCGGGTGGCGCCATGGCTCGAGCCCGCCGAGAGCGAGACGCTGCCGGCGGTATCGCGCATCGGCTGAGGAGGTGACGCCGCCCTCGCGCGGACGGGTGGGTTTCGTCCTCAAAGGCTATCCCCGGCTGTCAGAGACTTTCATCGCGCAGGAAATCCTCGCGCTGGAAAAGCGCGGCCTCGACATCCTGATCGTCTCGCTGCGCAAGCCCACGGACTCGCGCACGCATCCGGTCCATGCGGAGATCAAGGCGCCGGTTCACTACCTGCCCGAATACCTGCACCATGGTCCTGTGCGAGTCCTGCGTGCATGGTGGCGGCTGCGGCGGCTGCCGGCGTATCGCGTCGCCCGACAAACGTGGCTGCAGGACTTGAGACGCGATTTCACCGCAAACCGTGTCCGGCGTTTCGGCCAGGCGCTGGTGCTGGCAGACGAGCTTCCCGGCGACGTCCGCCACCTGCATGCGCATTTCCTGCATACCCCGGCGTCGGTGACCCGATACGCCGCGTTGATGCGCGGACTGGCCTGGACCGGCTCTGCGCATGCCAAAGACATCTGGACGACGCCGGATTGGGAATTGCGCGAAAAGCTCGCTTCGTGCAATTGGCTGGTGACGTGCACGTCGACCAACTGCACCCACCTGTCGTCCTTGGCGCCGCGTGGTCAAGTGGAGCTCGTGTACCACGGTCTCGATCTGCGGCGCTTTCCGCCTTCATCGGCTGAAAGGGCAGCCGGGACCGGGCGATCGCCGGAGGAAAGCGTGACCATCCTCTCGGTCGGGCGCCTGGTGGAGAAGAAGGGCACCGACGTGCTCCTGGATTCGCTTGCCCGCCTGCCTCCGGGCCTGCATTGGCGACTGGTTCATGTCGGCGGCGGCCCGCTCGCGAAGGCCATGCGGGAGCGCGCGGAGCGCCACGGCCTCTCGGGGCGAATCGACTGGCGAGGGGCGATGACCCAGACAGACCTGCTCGCCGAGTACCGCGCCGCGGACATATTCGCCCTCGCAAGCAAGATCGCAAGCGACGGGGACCGCGATGGGCTGCCAAACGTGCTCATGGAAGCGCAGTCGCAGGGTTTGGCGTGCGTTGCAACGGATGTGTCGGCGATCCACGAGCTCATCGTCCCGGACGTCACGGGCTTGTTGGTGGCGCCCGAAAATCCCGATGAATTCGCGCGCGCGCTTGGATCGCTGATTGTCGATCCCGTAAAGCGGAGGTCACTAGGGGAGGCGGCGCGCAAGCGCGTTTCCTCCGAGTTCGGCATGGAGCACAGCATCGCCCGCCTGGCGGAAAAATTCGGCCTTTCTGCGCACCCAGCTGAGGCCGCGGATGCCGAAGCGGCAGCATGCGCATAGCTTTCTACGCGCCGCTCAAGCCGCCCACGCACCCGGTGCCGTCGGGCGATCGGCAAGTTGCACGATTGCTTCTCGCTGCGCTCGGGAAAGCGGGCCATGAAACCAGCCTGGCTTCGACGCTGCGCACGCATGACCCGCAAGGCGATGCCAGCCGGCAGCAAAGCCTGCGCGATCAGGGCAGGGCGGAAGCCGCGACCTTGATCGAACGCTGGCGAAAACCGGGAACGCCGCAGCGGCCCGAGGTCTGGTTCACCTATCACGTCTACTACAAGGCTCCCGATTGGCTCGGCCCCGCCGTTTCAGCCGCGCTCGGCATTCCGTATGTGATTGCCGAAGCGTCCCATGCGCCCAAGCGAGCCAACGGGCCTTGGGCCCTGGGCCATGCGGCGGCCGAGGAGGCCATACGGGCTGCCGACTTGCCGATGTGTTCGACCCGAAGCGACCTGGAGTGCGTGAAGCCGCTCGTCTCGCCGCCGTCTGAGGCGAAATGGTTGCCGCCGTTTTTAGACGCGACTCCTTATAGGTCCGCGGCGGCGAATCGCGATGCTTTACGCATGCAACTTGCTGCACAACATCGTCTCGATCCTTCCGTTCCCTGGATTGCCGTCGTTGCGATGATGCGCAGGGGCGACAAGCTCGACTCCTACAGGATGCTGGCTTCCGCGCTTACGAATTTGATTGACCTGCCGTGGCACGTTCTCGTGATCGGTGACGGCGAGGCGCGCAGTGAGGTGGAGCAGCGCTTCGAGCTCGCAGCGCCCGGCCGGGCGAGATTCCTCGGCGAGCGTCGGGAGGACGATGTCGCAGCGCTGTATGCCTCCTGCGACCTCTGCCTGTGGCCCGCAGTAAACGAAGCCTATGGCATGGCAATGCTCGAGGCGCAGGCGGCCGGACTTGCCGTGGTTTCGAGGTCGGTGCGCGGCGTTCCGGATGTCGTGCGAGACGGTGAAACCGCCTTGCTGACGCCCGCCGACGATGACGAGGCCTTTTCCAATGCGGTACGGAGCCTGCTGGTGGACGCTCCCCGACGCGCTGCGATGGGCAAGGCCGCCGCGGCATTTGCGGGCACCGAACGCAGCCTGGAATCGACGGCCGGGTTACTTCGGGTTGCCCTCGAAGACATGGTTGCTGCACGACGAGTGCGGCCGGCGGAATTCTCCAGTTGACCCTGCTTGCATTGCTCCGGCACGCCGAAACCGGATGGAGCCTTGAAAAGCGCATTCAGGGACGCAGCGATATTCCACTCTGTGATGAAGGCAGGCAGGCGCTGGATGGGCGTTCGCTTCCTGCCGGGTGGCGAAGCGCGCGGGTCGTTTCCAGCCCGCTGAGGCGCTGCATGGAAACGGCAGCTGCGCTCGGCCTGACGAACGTTGCGCCCGATCCACGGCTGGCCGAAATGGCGTGGGGCGAGTGGGAAGGCTCGCGTCTCGTGGATCTTCGCCGGAGCGAGGGCGAAGCAATGCGCGCCAACGAAGCGCTGGGGCTCGATTTCACGCCGCCGGGCGGTGAAAGCCCGCGCCAGGTCTATCAAAGGGTGCGAGGACTGCTCGCAGAAATCGCGAGGGACGGCCGTCCGGTACTCGCGATCTCGCACCGAGGCGTCATCCGCTCGATCTTCGCCCAGGCCACCGGATGGGACATGCGGGGCAAACCACCCTTCAAGCTCGACTGGGTCGCGCTTCATGTGTTCGAGCTCGACGCCGACGGCAGCCCCCATGTGCATCTGCTGAACAGCGAATTGCCGCCGCGAATCGCGGGCGAGTTGCCTGCGTGACTCGAAGTCGCGCTTTCGTCTACGTCCAGCACCTCCTCGGGATCGGGCACCTGAGGCGGGCCGCAACGCTCGCAAACGCCCTTGCGGAGAAAGGCGTCGACGTCACCCTCGCGAGCGGCGGATTCCCGGTTTCCGGCTTGCGGCTGGAGGGCGTCGAGCTTGTCCAGCTGCCGCCGGCCGCCGCGGCGGACCTCACGTTCAAATCGCTGGTCGATGCCGAAAGAAAGCCGGTCGACGACGCTTGGAAGTCGCGCCGGCGCGAAGTCCTCCTCGATGCGTGGCGGGCCGCCGATCCCCACGCCCTCATTGTCGAGCTGTTCCCGTTCGGACGGCGGCAGTTGCGATTCGAACTGGTCCCGCTGCTCGATGCGGCCAGCGGGTCGCAGCATCGGCCGGCGATCGTTTGCTCGGTGAGGGACATCCTGGGCGGAGGACAGGACAATCCGGCGCGACAGGACGAAATGCTCGGGACGTTCGAGCGCTATTTCGATCGGGTGCTCGTTCATGGCGACCCCAAGGTAATCGCGTTCGGGCGAACGTTCCGGCATGCCGCGGCCCTCGGCGAACGGCTTCACTACACCGGCTACATCGTTGAAGAGCGCGAGTCACAAGGCGTCGAAGGGCCGGCCGGAGCCGGAGAAGGCGAAGTCCTCGTTTCCGCGGGAGGTGGAGCGGTGGGCATGCGCCTCCTCGAGACCGCGATTCGTGCCCGGCCTCTTTGCGCACGCGCAGGGTCCCTCTGGCGAATCCTTTGCGGCGTCAATGCACCGGCTTCGGAACTGGACAGGCTGGCGGCCATCGCCCGGGAGATCGCGCCCGGCGGCATCGTCGTGGAACGCGCGCGCAAGGATTTCCCGATGCTGCTTGCCCATTGCGAAGTTTCGATCAGCCAAGGCGGTTACAACACGATGATGGACTGCCTCCGGGCAGGCGCGCGCTCCGTAGTCGTTCCTTTCGCGGGCGGGGGCGAGATCGAGCAAACCGTGCGTGCCCACGCTTTCGCGGAGCGGGGGCTGGTCGAAATGGTTGCGGAGGAAACCCTCACGCCTCAATCGCTCGCGGACGCGGTCGCGCGTGTGATGGAACGGCCGCGGCCGCCAGCTGCGGAAATCGACCTGGAGGGCGCGAAGCGATCGGCCGAGCTCCTATACGGCTGGATCTCGGAGGTGAAATGGTGACGGCGGCTTGGGCCCCCTTTCTCGACGAGATCTCGCGTTGGCGCGATTCGGGCCGCACGGTTGAATTCTGGTGGCGCGACGACGACGCGGGTTCACCTAGTCCCGCATTGGAGCGTTTGCTCTTGCTGGCGTCGCAAGTGGAGGTGCCGTTAGCGCTCGCCGCAGTGCCGGACGAAGCCAGCAGGGACGCATTCCTCGACGCCGGCCCTCAGGTCACCGTGATCCAGCACGGCGTCGATCATCGCAATCGCGCCGCGTCGGGGGAGAAGAAGACGGAGTTCCCGCCGGCCGAGCCGACGGAAGCTGCATTGAAGCGCCTCGCCTCCGGGCGCATGCGCCTCGAAAGCGCGGCCGGGCCGCGCTTTCTCCCGGTCCTCGCGCCGCCCTGGAACAGGCTCAGCGCCCCGTTGCTTCCCGGCCTGTCAGCAGCAGGCCTGATCGGCCTCAGCCGCTTCGGTGTGAGAAAAGTCACAAATTCCGGGTTGATCGAAGTCAACACCCATGTCGACATCATCGACTGGAAAACGACCCGCGCGTTCTGCGGCGTCGAGCAGGCGCTGGGGCAGGCTGTCCGCCACCTGGTGGCACGGCGCGCTGGGACGGCGGATGCCGGGGAGGCGACCGGGTGGCTGACGCATCATGCCGTCCACGACGAAGCCTGCTGGTCTTTCCTCGGGCGCCTGTTCGAAGCGACCAGCGCCCTCGACGGGGTGCAGTGGCGACGCGCCAACGCGCTGTTCGCGCCAGCGCGCGGTGCCTGAGGGAGAGGGGCCGGACAACTGGAGCAAATGTCGCAATGTTTCTCGTATACTGCGAGCGGACAGTCGTCCGTCGTGTCACCCGAAATTCCAGGAGAAAACGGGGTTCAGGACCAGGAGGCCGCGAGACAGCGGCCCCTTCAGGGACGGTTTGCATCTCATAAAAGCGCGACATGCCCAACGTACTCACGGTAAACGACCTTAGGGTCTACCTGAATGTCGATGCCGGCACGGTAAAGGCCGCCGACGGCGTTTCGTTCCGCATTCCCGAGGGCCGCACCGTTGCCCTCGTGGGCGAATCGGGCTCCGGAAAATCGATCATTGCCCAGACGATCATGGGGATCCTGCCCAAGATCGCGAGGATCGAGAGCGGCGAGGTGCTGTTCGCCGACCCCAACCGGCCGGGCACGGTCATCGACATCGCGAAGCTCGCGCCGGGAGATCCCGAACTGAGGGCGATCCGCGGCGGGCGAATCTCGATCATCTTCCAGGAACCGATGACGGCGCTTTCGCCGCTGCACACGGTCGGAAACCAGATCGAGGAAGCCTTGGCGCTGCATCGCGAGGCCGGCAAGTCCGAGCGGCGCGAGGCGGTGATAGAGATGCTCAGGCTGGTCGGCTTCCCCAATCCGGCGCGCGCGGTGCAGACCTACCCGTTCGAGCTCTCCGGCGGTTTGCGCCAGCGCGCCATGATCGCCATGGCGCTCGTCTGCCGTCCGGCGTTGCTGATCGCCGACGAGCCCACCACCGCGCTCGACGTAACGATCCAGGCGCAGATCCTGCAGCTGATCAACCAGCTGCAGGGCGAAATGCGAATGGCGGTCATGATCATCACGCACGATCTCGGCGTGGTCGCGAACATGGCCGAAGAGGTGGTCGTCCTTTACCAGGGCAAGGTCGTCGAGTCCGGCACCGTGGAGGCGATCTTCCGCGAGCCTGGCCATCCCTATCTCAAGGCGCTGATGCGCGCGGTGCCGCGCTTCAATATGGCGCCCGGCGAGCGCCTGACGCCGCTTCGCGAAATCCAGGTGTCCACTAACCACCTGATGTCGACGAAGCCGCGCGAGGTTCAAAAAGACCCGAACAAGCCGCTGCTGACGGTAAGCCACCTGACCAAGAGCTTCGGAATCCGGAAAACGTCCTTCATCGGCGGCAAGGCGGCCAGGCCGGTGCTCGCGGTCGATGACGTCAGCTTTACCGTGCAGGCGGGAGAGTGCCTCGGGCTGGTCGGCGAATCGGGATGCGGCAAGACGACCACATCGAAGATGATCATGCGATCGATCACCCCGGACAGCGGGCAGATCATCTTCAACGACAACGGCGTGCCGCAGGACGTGCTCTCCCTGTCGGGGGCGGACCTCTTTGCCTACCGGCGCAAGGTGCAGTTCGTTTTCCAGGACCCGGTGGGCTCGCTCAATCCGCGCATGAGCGCCTTCGAAATCCTCAGCGAGCCGCTCGTGATCCACGGCATCGGCGACAAGGAAGAGCGTTTCGCGAGGGTCCGCGAACTCATCACGCTGGTGGGCCTCGATGTGCGCCATCTTCGCCGCTACCCGCACAGCTTTTCGGGCGGGCAGCGCCAGCGCCTCGGGATCGCGCGCGCGCTTGCGCTCAGTCCGGCGCTGCTGATCTGCGATGAGCCGGTGTCTGCGCTCGATGTCTCGGTGCAGGCGCAGGTGCTCAACCTCCTTCGCGACCTGCGCGACGCGTTGAACCTCACCTATATTTTCGTCTCGCACAACCTGGCAGTGGTCAACTACGTCGCCGATCGCATCGCCGTCATGTGCGCTGGGCGCCTCGTGGAGATCGCGCCGTATGCGGAGCTTTTCCGCAATCCCGTGCACCCGTATACCAAGGCGCTCCTGGCTGCGGTTCCGACCCCGGACCTCGACCGCAAGCTCGATTTCGCGTCGCTGATGGAAGGCCGGGCATCGGATCCCACGGCTTGGCCGGACCCGTTCAGGCTCGGCGGGGAGACCGCGTCTGCGATGATCGATCTTGGCGAAGGCCACCTGGTGCGCGCAAGCGAAAACGCCAATCACTCGGAGTTGACAGCATGACAACGACCCATTCGTGCGTGCGTATTTGGCTGTTGACAGCGAACGGGCTGGCGGCGTTTCCGATTGCAGTCTCGGCGCAACAGGTCGAGAGCGAGATGTTCAAGAAGGAGGTCGCGGCGGGAAAAATGCCGCCGGTGCAAAAGCGTCTTCCCGAAAAGCCGCTCGTCTATGCAATGGACGGCCCCGGGATGCAGATCGGCAAGCCCGGCGGCACGCTCAACATGCTGATCGGCCGGGCGCGCGACGTCCGGATGCTGGTCGTCTACGGGTACTCAAGGCTGGTCGGATACGACAGCAAGCTGGTCATCGCCCCGGACATCCTCGAGAGCTTCGAATCGAAAGACGACAAAGTATTCACCTTCAAGCTGCGCAAGGGCCACCGCTGGTCCGATGGGCAGCCTTTCACGTCCGAGGATTTCCGCTATTTCTGGGAGGACGTTGCCAATAACGCCGAGCTCAGCCCGACCGGCCCGCAGAGCGACTTGCTCGTCGATGGCGAGAAGCCCAAGGTCGAGTTCCTGGATGCGACCACGGTGAGGTATTCGTGGAGCAAGCCGCATCGCGATTTCCTGCCTCGCCTTGCGGGTGCGTCGCCGCTGTATATCTACCGGCCGGCGCACTACCTCAAGAAATTCCACAAGAAATACTCGCCCAAGGTCGCGGAAGGCGAGGCCACCGCCGGCAAGCGCGGCTGGGCCGCCGCGCATAACAAGCAGGACAACATGTACCAGTTCGACAACCCGGACCTGCCGACGCTCGAGCCCTGGGTCAACACGACCCGTCCGCCGGCCGACCGTTTCGTTGCTGCGCGCAATCCGTATTTTCACCGCGTCGATGCAAAAGGCCAGCAGCTCCCCTACATCGATCGCGTGATCCTGGGGGTGGCCGAAGGCAAGCTGATCCCCGCAAAGGCCGGCGCAGGCGAATCCGACCTTCAGGCCCGCGACCTGCAGTTCAACAACTACACCTTCCTCAAGAAGAACGAAAAGCTCAATAACTACCGCGCGCTGCTCTGGCGCACCGGCATCGGCTCGCATTTCGCCCTGTTCCCGAACCTCAACGTCAACGACGCCGTGTGGCGCACGGTCCTGCGCGACGTGCGTTTCCGCCGCGCACTTTCGCTTTCGATCGACCGCGGCCTGATCAACCAGGTGCTGTATTTCGGCCTCGCGACGGAGGCGAACAACACAGTCCTCGCCGACAGCGCGCTCTTCAAGGAGTCGTACCAGAAGAGCTGGGCCAAGTTCGACAAGAAGGCCGCGGACAAGCTGCTCGACGAGATGGGGCTGAAGCGCGGCCCCGACGGGTTCCGCCGGCTGCCGGACGGCCGGCTGCTGGAACTGATCGTGGAAACCGCAGGCGAGAGCTCCGAGCAGTCGGACGTGCTCGAGCTGATCCGCGTGACGTGGAAGGAAGTGGGCATCAAGCTCTTCAGCAAGCCTTCCCAGCGGGAGGTGCTCAGGAACCGCGTGTTCGGCGGCGAGGCGCTGATGTCGGTATGGAGCGGCCTCGAGAACGGCCTGGCGACGCCGGACATGAGCCCGGACGACCTGGCCCCGCTAAGCCAGCAGCAGCTGCAATGGCCGAAGTTCGGCCAGTTCCACGAGACCGCCGGCAAAGCGGGCCTCGCCCCCGACATTCCCCAGGCGATCGAACTCGTCAAGCTGAGCGCGGCCTGGCGCGCGGCCAATACGCGCGGGGAGCGGGAAAAGATCTGGCACCAGATGCTGGCGATCCATGCCGACCAGCAATTCAGCATCGGCGTCATCTCGGCGGTGCCCCAGCCGGTGCTCGTGCGGACGACGCTCATGAACGTGCCCGAGAAAGGCTTCTACAACTGGGACCCGGGCGCCTTCTTCGGCATCTACCATCCCGATACGTTCTGGTTCAAGTGATGACGGGACAGTTCGAGTCGCCGAAGGAAGGGCGCGTCGTTAGCCCATGCTGAAGTACACGCTTCACCGGATCCTGATCCTGATCCCCACGCTGATCGTCATCAGCCTGGTGACCTTCACGATCATCCAGCTGCCTCCCGGCGATTTCCTCTCCAACCAGATCGACGAGCTCAAGAGCCAGGGCGATACGGCCGCGCTCGAGAGGATCGAGTTCCTGCGCCGCCAGTTCGGGCTCGACAAGCCCTTCCTCGAGCAGTACGCGGTGTGGGTCGGGATCTGGCCCGGCAGCCACGGGTTTTCCGGCTTGCTCCAGGGCGACCTCGGCTGGTCTTTCGAGTACGACCTGCCGGTGAAAGAAGTGGTTGGCGACCGGCTGCTGCTTTCGTTCATCCTCAATTTCACGGTCATCATCTTCACCTGGCTGGTGTCTTTCCCGATTGGCGCGTACGCCGCCACGCACCAGTACAGCATGAGCGACTACGGCCTCACGCTGCTGGGCTACATCGGCCTTGCCACGCCCAATTTCCTGCTTGCCCTGGTACTGATGTACTTCGCCAACGTCCAGTTCGGGCTTTCGATCGGCGGCATCATGGCGCCGGAGTACCTCGGCCAGCCCTGGAGCTGGGCAAAGGCGCAGTCGGTGCTTCATCACCTATGGATTCCCGTCATCGTGATCGGCACCTCCGGCACCGCGGGAATGATCCGCCGCCTTCGCGCCAACCTCCTCGACGAGTTGCAGAAGCAATACGTGACCACGGCCCGCGCCAAGGGCATGCCGCCTTTCCGCCTGCTGATGAAGTACCCGATGCGCATGGCGCTGAACCCGTTCATCGCCGATATCGGCAGCCTGCTTCCGAGCGTGATTTCGGGATCGGCGATCGTTGCGGTCGTGCTCTCGCTCCAGACCTCCGGCCCAATGCTGCTGGACGCCCTGCGCAGCCAGGACCAGTACCTGGCGGGCTCTTTCCTCATGTTCCTCGCATTGCTCGCGGTGATCGGCACTTTCATCTCCGACCTTCTGCTCGCCATGCTCGACCCCCGGATCCGGTTGACCGGCGGAGTAGCCAAGTGAGCGCCACCTCGCCGCCGGCAGACAAGCTCGAGCATTTCGTCACGACCGAGCCGTTCGAGCCTTACAAGGCCGAAACGCTGACGCCTGAGCAGGAGCGTTTCTACAGCGCTTCGCAGTGGCAGATCATGTGGTGGAAGTTCCGGCGGCATCGCATCGCCGTCGTCTCGGCGGTGATCCTGTTCGCGATCTACGGGTCCACGCTCATCAGCGAATTCATCGCCCCGTACAACCTCGATTCGCGCGACACGAAGCACATCTACGCGCCGCCGCAGGATCTTCACCTGTTCCATGACGGCAAGCTCGTGGGGCCCTTTGTGTACGGCTACACGATGGAGCTCGATCTCGCGACGATGAAACGCGGCTACAAGTCGAACCCGGAGAAGGTCCAGCCCTTGCGCTTCTTCTGCCGGGGCGACGAATACGAGTTCTGGGGGCTGATCGAGGGCAGCTTCCACTTCGTCTGCCCTGCGGAGGGTGGGACTTTCTTCCTCTTCGGCACCGACCGCCTGGGGCGGGACCTGCTGTCGCGCATCGTCTATGGCACCCGGATTTCGCTCACCGTGGGCCTGCTGGGCATCCTGGTGAGCTTCCTGATCGGCATCACGCTCGGGGGCATCTCGGGTTACTTCGGCGGTTGGATCGATAACATCATCCAGCGCTTTATCGAAATGGTGCGCTCGTTTCCGGAGCTGCCGCTGTGGATGGCGCTGTCCGCCGCGCTGCCCGTCACCTGGAGCCCGATCCTCGTCTATTTCGGCATCACGATCATCCTGGGATTGCTCGACTGGCCGGGCCTAGCCCGAGCAGTGCGCTCGAAGCTGCTCGCCTTGCGCGAGGAGGATTTCGCGAATGCCGCGGTGCTCATGGGCGCAAGCCCGGCGCGTGTCATCCGGCGCCACCTGCTGCCGAGCTTCGCAAGCCACCTGATAGCGTCGGTAACGCTTTCGGTGCCGAGCATGATCCTCGGCGAAACCGCGCTTTCCTTCCTCGGCCTGGGACTCCGGCCCCCGGTGACGAGCTGGGGCGTCCTGCTCAACGAGGCACAGAACATCAACGTCGTCGCCCTCTATCCGTGGCTCATGATTTCGGTCGTGCCGGTCTTCGTCGTCGTCCTGGCATTCAATTTTCTCGGTGACGGCTTGCGCGACGCGGCGGATCCTTACAACTGAGCCATAAGCCAAAGTGAGGGGTCGCTGCCGGAAGCAGCGAAGAAGCGGGCGAATTTGATGCCCGCCCCGGCCACCGCAGCGCGTTAATATCAGCGATCTCTGAGGGGAGCGGCGTAAGTGGAACGCGGGCTGTTCGGCTTTATCCTTCGCTACAGCAAACGCGAGCAGCTGCTCATCGTTCCGCTCGTGATCGCCTCGATGGTGATTCTCTTCGCGTCGCTGGACCTGCCGAAGACGATCGTGAACGAGCCGATCCAGGGCAAGCGCTTCCCGAACCCGGATTCCACGGTCACGTTCCTGAGGATCGCGCCGAGCCTGCCGGATTTTCTCGGCGGGCAGCACGTCTTCTTCGAGGGCTTCGCGCTCGAGCGTACCCCCTACCTCGTGGCGCTGTCGCTGACTTTCCTTGCGCTGATCGTCGTGAGCGGCCTGCTCAAATTGCAGATCAACACGATGAAAGGCTGGCTGGGCGAGCGCATGCTCAGGCGGCTGCGATATACGCTCTTCGACCATATCTTGCGTTTTCCGCTGCCCCATTTCCGCAAGGTCAAGGCGGCGGAGATGGCCACCATGATCAAGGACGAGGTCGAACCCCTCGGCGGTTTCGTCGGCGAGTCCCTGATCACGCCGTTGTACCTCGGCGGCCAGGCGCTCACCGCGCTCTTCTTCATCCTCTACCAGCACCTCTATCTCGGCCTGATCGCGTTCTTCATGGTGGTGGTGCAGGCGGTGATCATCCCGCGCCTGCGTCGCCGGCTTCTTGTCCTGTCCAAGGAAAGGCAGATCACCGCGCGCCAGCTGGCCGGGCGCATCGCGGAGTGCGTCGACGGCGTGGTCGAGATCCATGCGCACGACACGTCGAATTACGAGCGCGCCGAAATTTCCGCGCGGCTGGGCCGGATGTTCCTGATCAGGTTCGAGCTGTTCCAGCGCAAGTTCATGATCAAGTTCCTCAACAACTTCTTGTCGCAGGTCACGCCTTTCCTGTTCTACCTGGTCGGGGGCTACCTTGCGATCGTCGGGCGCCTGGACATCGGCACGCTGGTGGCGGTGATCGCTGCCTACAAGGACCTGCCGAGCCCGATCAAGGAGCTGATCGACTGGGACCAGCAGCGCATGGACGTCCAGATCAAGTACACGCAAGTGGTCGAGCAATTCACGACCGAGGACCTGTCCCATCCCGACATCCAGCAGCTCATCGAGGCGCCGGTGCTCCCGACCACCGGGATGGTGAAAGCGTCGAATCTCTCGCTGCTGGACGAATCCGGGAGCAAGGCGCTCGACGGGGTGTCCTTCGAATACGATATTGGCGAGCACGTAGCCATCGTCGGGCCGCCGGGCGGCGGCGGCAGCGAACTCGCCCAGCTCATCTCCCGACTCGTAGTCCCCAGCAGTGGCTCCCTCGAAATGGGGGGAATAGACATCACGAGGGCGCCCGAGGCGGTCACCGGCCGTGCAATCGCGTACGTGTCTGCGGCCGCGTACCTTTTCCCGGTCAGCGTGAGGGACAACCTTGTGTACGCCCTCAAGCATCGCCCGCTGCGCGAGATCACCTACGAGGGCGAGGCCCTCACCAAGCGCGAGGTCGACTTGCGCGAGTCAAAGCGCGCAGGCAACTCAACGTACGACATCCGCGCCGACTGGATCGACTACGAGGCCGCAGGCGTGGCGAATGCGGAGGAAATGGAGGCCCGGCTCCTCGAAGTGCTCAAGACGGTGGACCTCGAAGAAACGATTTTCGAAGTCGGTTTGCGAAGCTCCGTGCGCTCGGGGCAGGCGTCCGATCTCGCCGAAGGCGTGCTGCGGGCAAGGAACTTGATGCGCGCGCGACTCGACCAGCCCGGCATCCAGGAACTCGTCGAGCGCTTCGACCTCAGCCGCTACAACCGGAATGCGACGCTGGCGGAGAACCTCCTGTTCGGCACGCCGGTCGGGAAGACCTTCGACATCGACAACCTCGCGCATAACCCGTACATGCGAAAGGTGCTGCAGGACACCCGGCTCGAGGGCGACCTCCTCAAAGTCGGCCACAAGCTGGCCGAAACGATGCTCGAACTCTTCAGCGACCTGCCGCCGGGGCACGAGCTCTTCGAACGGTTCAGCTTCATCCAGCACGATGACCTGCCGCTGGTGAAGGACATCCTCTCGCAGGTGGCCGACGTGGGCCTGGACAGGATCGCGGAAGCCGACCGCAACATGCTGCTGGCGCTGCCATTCAAGCTCATCTCGGCCCGGCATCGCCTCGGGTTGATCGATGAAGCCTTCGAGACGCGCATCCTCGAGGCGCGAAAGCACTTTGCGCGCGACCTGCCGGAAGAATTGCACGACGCGATCGAGTTCTTCGACCCCGCCCGGTTCATCGCCGCCGCCTCGCTGCAGGACAACATCCTGTTCGGCAAGGTGGCCACCGGGCAGGCGGAAAGCAGCGCCCGCATCGGGCGCGTCATGCGCGAAGTGCTCGACGAGCTGAAGCTGCGGCCCCTCGTCGTCGCCAACGGGCTCGACTACCAGGTCGGCACCGGCGGCGCGCGGCTGCCGGTGGCGGATCGCCAGAAGATTGCGTTGGGCCGCGCGATCCTCAAGCGCCCGTCCGTGCTCGTGCTGGACCAGGCGGCCGCAGTGCTGGATCCCGCGTCGCAGAACCGGCTGCTCGCCAGCATTCTCGCGGAACGCAAGGGGCGCGGCGTATATTGGGTGCTCAACCGGGCGGACCTCGCCGAGAAGTTCGGCCAGGTCCTGATGATGGAGAAGGGCCGCCTCGTGGAGCGCGGGAAGTTTGCCGACCTGCGCGACTCGGGCGGCGCGTTTCAGAAGCTGATCGCCGCGTGATTGCAGCCAGAGGAGGCAAGCAATGAGCCTGGAACAGGAAGTCGAGTTGATCCGCCAGTTTCCGATCTTCAGTAAGATCCAGCCGGCAAAGCAGAAGCTGTTGTGCTTCAGCAGCGAGCGCCTGACCTACGAGGCCGGCCAGGTGATGTTCCGCGCCGGTGACGTCGGCGACGCCTGCTACATCGTCATCGACGGCAGCGTGGAGATCTCGGTGGACACGGCAAAGGGGCCGCTGGTGGTCAACACCCTTGGCCGCAACGAGATCATCGGCGAGATCGCGATCTTCGGCGACGTGCCGCGCACCGCCACTGCCACCGCAACGAGCCGCCTCGAGACGCTGAGGATCTCGAAGGAACTGTTCCACAGCGTGATCCGCGAAAACCCCGATGCCGCGCTCGAGCTCATCCGCATCCTCGCCTCGCGCCTCGCGAACACCACGGCGCAGCTCACGAAGGTGCGCGCGCCCGGCTAGGTGGCGGCTTCCTCGACGATCTCGTAACCGGTGGTGATCTCGGCGGTCTTGCCGAGCATGATCGAGGCGGAGCAGTACTTGTCGTGCGAGAGGCGGATCGCCTGCTCGACCATCTTTGCCTTGAGCGAGCGACCGCGCAGCTTGAAGTGCATGCGGATGTGCGTGAAGACTTTGGGATCGGTTTCGGCCCGCTCGGCCGAAACAGCGACTTCACATGCGGTCACGTCCTGGCCGCTTTTCTTCAGGATGACCATCACGTCGTAGGCCGTGCAGCCGCCGGTGCCGACGAGCACCATCTCCATCGGCCGCGGCGCGAGGTTCCGTCCGCCGCCGTCGGGGGCGCCGTCCATCGCCACCACGTGGTTGCTTCCGGTCTCGGCCAGGAACGTCATTCCTTCGGTCCAGCGGACTACGCATTCCATCGAAATCTCTCCTGCTTACTTGTTTGTGCTTCGCAGCAGTCTGGGCGTTTTATCCTGTGCATCGCCTGCTTTTTGGCTACGCTATTGCAACCAGGCGAAGCAAATTATGCCTTTAAAAACAGCACTATTGTCCAACTGGTATACCGATACGGCAATTTTATGGCCGAATTCAAAATATATTTTTGCATCGCACAATCCGGCTGGCATAATGAATCAAGTTCGATGCTTCAAGCAGCATCTGCAGGTTGTCTCCTCCACCCTCCTCCTTTGGTGGATTCAGCGCAACCCCTCGCGGGGTTGCGCTTTTTTTTGCCCGATTCTACCCGCCGAAAATTGACAGTCGAGCGGTTTTCTCCTTACAATCTGCGGCTTTTCTAAACAAGCACCAGCTCAATGAAAACGTATACGGCGAAGGCACACGAAGTCCAGCACGACTGGTACGTGATCGACGCGCAGAACAAGGTCCTCGGGCGCCTCGCATCGCAGATCGCGTTGCGCCTGCGCGGCAAGCACAAGCCCGAGTACACCCCGCACGTGGACACCGGCGACTTCATCGTCGTGGTCAACGCGTCCAAGCTGCGCGTCACAGGCAACAAGCCGCTCGACAAGAAGTATTACCGGCACAGCGGTTACCCGGGCGGCGTGTACGAAACCAACTTCGCCAAGATGCAGGCGCAGTTCCCCGAGCGCGTGCTCGAGAAAGCCGTCAAGGGCATGCTGCCCAAGGGCCCGCTCGGCTACGCAATGCTCAAGAAACTCAAGGTGTACGCGGCGGAAACCCATCCGCATGCTGCACAGCAGCCCAAGGCTCTGGAGGTCTGATTCAGATGGTCGGCGATTACTACTACGGCACGGGTCGGCGCAAGAGCGCCGTCGCACGCGTTTTCATCAAGCCCGGCAGGGGACAGATCGTCGTCAACGGCAAGCCCGTCGACGTGTTCTTTGCCCGCGAAACCGGCCGCATGGTCGTGCGCCAGCCGCTCGAGCTCACCAAGAACCAGGCGACGTTCGACATCATGGTCAACGTCTTCGGCGGCGGCGAATCCGGCCAGGCCGGCGCGGTCCGCCACGGCATCACGCGAGCGCTCATCGAGTTCGACGCGACCCTCAAGCCGACGCTGTCGGCCGCCGGCCTCGTCACGCGCGATGCCCGCGAGGTCGAGAGAAAGAAGGTAGGATTGCACAAGGCGCGGCGTCGCAAACAGTTCTCGAAGCGCTAACGCGCCGGCTGTTTCCAATCCTGCACAGAGCCGCCCCCGGGCGGCTCTTTTGCTTTCGGGAGACCAGATGAACCAAGGCGCAAGGAAATTGGCCTGATGGCCGGCGGCTTCAAGAAACTCCGCCAGCGCTTCGGCATATCGGCGCCGAGGGTCGCGGTGCGCACGCATGTGCCCTGGTACCTGCGCTGGATCCTGCTCGCCGTGCTGCTCGCATTTTCGGTCGCCCTGGCCGCGTGGATGTACGACGCCGGCAGGCGCTTTGCGGGCTTCGACCGCAGCGAGGTGCAGGACGAGCTCGTTTCGATGCGCCGCGAGCTCGAGTCCACCCGCGGCGAGCTCACCAAGCTGCGCGCGATAGCCAACGCGTCGGACTCCAAGGTCTCCATCGAGCGCACCGCGCAGATCAAGCTCGCCCAGCAGATCCGCCAGCTCGAGCAGGACAATGCGCGGCTGCGCGAGGACGTGGCGATCTTCGAAAGCATGCATTCGTCGGATGCGCGGGGCACGCAGGCGCTGTCGATCCAGCGGCTGAAAGTCGAGCCCGACGGGCTGCCCGGCGAGTACCGTTACCGCATGCTGGTGCTGGCGGGAAACAGGCGCGACAAGGCCGATTTCCACGGGCGGCTGGAGCTGCTGGTCGGGGTGCAGGAGGGGGGCAGGAATGCTATAGTCCTCGTGCCTGACCGGGCTGCCGCCGATGCCCCTGCGTTCAAGCTGGCATTCAAGAATTTTTCCCGGGTCGAAGGCACATTCCGCGTCGATCCCAAGGCCAAGGTTGGCACCGTGCAGGTGCGCATCTTCGAGACCGGCACTGCGCAGGCAAAGGCGACGCAAAGCGTGACACTTGGATCCTGAGGGAGGAGCCCCAATGTTCGGAAAAGCCAGCAAGCCCCAGAACCGCATCGACAGCCTCATCGGCGGCACCACGCGCATCGAAGGCAACGTGCATTTCAGCGGCGGCCTGCGCATCGACGGTGTAGTGCGCGGCAATGTGGTGGCGCTGCCCGACCAGCCCGGAACGCTGGTAATCAGCGAGCACGCGCGGGTCGACGGCGAAGTGCTGGTGGCGCACCTGGTGGTCAACGGCGCCATCAACGGCTCGGTGCATGCGACGGAGACGCTGGAACTGCAGTCGAGTTCACGTGTCAAAGGCGATGTGCAGTACAAGAGCATCGAGATGCACCAGGGCGCAATCGTCGAGGGCCGCCTGGTGCACCAGGATGGCGGCGTGTCCGGCATCAAGCCTGTGGAACTCAAGCTCGCATCGGGCTCTTAAAGGCGGTTTTCCCCCCGGGAAACCCTCGTTGACCGCATGGCGATGCCGGCGGGATAATGGCCCTACCGTGATACGGAGCAGAAAATGAACGCAGTCACCGAAATTCCGCAGGCCGAAATGCCGGCACCGCTGGTGTTTACCGACAATGCCGCGGGCAAGGTCAAGCAGCTCATCGATGAGGAAGGCAACAACGACCTCAAGCTGCGCGTGTTCGTCACCGGCGGCGGCTGCTCGGGCTTCCAGTACGGCTTCACATTCGACGAAGTCCAGAACGAAGACGACACCGTGATGGAAAAGAACGGCGTGTGCCTCCTCATCGATCCCATGAGCTACCAGTACCTCGTCGGCGCCGAGATCGACTACTCCGAAGGCCTCGAAGGCGCGCAGTTCGTGATCAAGAACCCGAACGCCACGACCACCTGCGGCTGCGGGTCCTCGTTCTCCGCCTGACCGGCAACAACGGCAGGAATAAAAAAGGGGGCTTCGGCTCCCTTTTTGTTTTGGGCCTTAAGCGGGGTAGATCGCGCCGAGGATGCGCGGGCCCTTGGCGCCGGTAACTTCGGGCACGTTACCTGGGAGCCCCTCGATCGCGCGCCACGCGAGCCACGCAAAGGCCGCAGCTTCCACCTGGTCGACCTCGAGGCCGAATGCCGCACTCGACTCGACAATGCGCGGCGAGAGCCTTGCCTGCAGCCGCCGCATCAGCGCGCCGTTGTGCGCGCCGCCTCCGCAAACGATCAGCCGCGACACCGGGGTCGATCCCGATTCGATCGCGCGACTGATCGATTCCGCGGTGAGTTCCAGCAGCGAGGCCTGCACCGTCTGCGCGTCTTCCGCCCCGCCAAGCAAGGAGGCCAGCCAAGCCTCGTTGAACAGTTCGCGCCCGCTGCTCTTCGGCGACGGCAGGCCGAAGTAGGGCTCGCCGAGCATTTTCGCCACCAGCGCCGGGATCGGCTTCGCGCCGCCGCCCCACGCACCATCGGCGTCATACGGCTTGCCGAGATGGCGAGCGGCCCACACATCCATGAGGCAGTTGCCGGGCCCCGTATCGAACCCGAGCGGCGGCGCATTGCGCGGCAGCAGCGTGATGTTCGCTATCCCGCCGATGTTCACCACCGCGCGATCCTCCGAGGCCTCGCCGAAAGCCACGGCATGGAAAGCCGGGACAAGCGGCGCGCCCTGGCCGCCGGCCGCCATGTCCCGGCTGCGGAAATCGGCGACGACGGCAACGCCGGTGCGCTCGGCGAGCAGCGCCGGGTTGCCGATCTGCACCGTGAACCCTTGCGCCGGGCGATGCCGCACGGTCTGGCCATGGCAGCCGATCGCGCGGAGGTCGGCGGCGCTCACCGAGGCCTTCGAAAGCACCGCCGCCACCGATTGCGCATAACGCTCAGCGAGCTCGCGGCCCAGGCAGCCGGCGCGCTCGATTTCGTTCGGCCCGGCAATCGTCAGCGCCAGGAGGTCGTCGCGCAGCGCCGCATCGAAAGGCACATGCGCATGCCCGAGCATGCGGAAGCGGGACTGGGAGAAATCGGCGAGCACAGCATCCACGCCGTCGAGGCTGGTGCCCGACATCAGGCCGACATACAGGTCCCGGTCAGCCACGGGAGAGGCCGTGGATTACTGCAGCAGGGCCAGGTTGCTGTTCGCGATCAGGTCGAGCTTCGCGGCGAGCGGCGCCGTGTCGCGGCGGAACACCGGCAGTTCATGCGCCGCAAGCGGGAGCGCGGCGGGCAGCGTGATCGCGAGCGGGTTACGGGGCTCGCCGGACACGCGGAATTCGAAGTGCAGGTGCGGCCCGGTGGCCCAGCCGGTCTGGCCGACGAAGCCGATCGTGTCGCCCTGCGAGACGCGCGCGCCCCGCTGGAGGCCCGGGGCGATGCGGCTCAGGTGGCCGTACGCGGTGGTGTACTGGCCGTTATGGCGCAGGATGATGAGGTTGCCGTAGCCGCCCTGCTGGCCGGAGAACTCGACCACGGCGTCGCCGACGGCGCGGATCTTCGTGCCCGAAGGCGCTGCATAGTCGATGCCGTTGTGCGCGCGCCACTTCTGCATGATCGGGTGCATGCGCAGGCCGAAGCCCGAGCTGATGCGCGAGAACTCGAGCGGCGAGCGCAGGAAGGCCTTGCGCAAGTTCTTGCCGTCCGGCGTGTAGTAGCCGCCTTTGCCGCCGTCAGCATTTGCGTACCAGACCGCGCGAATGCTCTTGCCTGCGTTGACGAACTCGGCGGCCAGCAACCGGCCGGCGCGCACCGCGAGCCCTTCGTGATAGAGCACCTCGTATGCGACTGAGAAGCGGTCGCCCTTGCGCAGGTCGCGATGGAAATCGATGTCGCCGCCGAAGACTTCCGCCAGCTGCATTGCCACCGCATCCGGCAGGCCCGCGCCGTCGGCCGCCGCAAAGAGCGAACTGCGGATCGTGCCGGACTTGAGCACCGTGTGCGGCGAGAGCGTGAGTTGCGACTGGCTGGACTTGAAACCTTCGCCTTCGCGGTCGATCGACGCGAGGACGTCCTTGGCGGCCATGTACGTAAGGGACAACAGCGCGCCGTCTTCCCGCACTTCGGCATGGACAGCCATGCCGGTGCGCAACCCGGCCAGCAACCTTGCGTGGCCCCGCAGAAGCTTGTTCGTGTCTTCGCTGGCGACGCCGAGCCGCGACAGCAGGCTCGAAAGCGTGTCCCCGCGCTGGAAGCGTTCTTCGCGGATGAACGTTGTCTCGGCCGGCACCAGCGCGGCCGAGAAATCGATCGGGAGCGTCTCGGGTACCGCCGTCAGGGGGATGATCAGCTCCGCATGGGGCGCGGTGCCGAACGCGGCAATTGCGCCAAACAGGGGAAGCGTGATGAGCGCGCAGATTCGCGCGGCCCGGAAGCGAGGGCTCAGAAGTCTCTTGGGCAAGGTCGCTCGTTCGGCTAAAATCGTTTTTTTAATCAGGCGCCTGCAGCGCCCGCCGGCTTGTTCTTTTAATTCGGGGGCGAGTGTAGCAGACTCTCGCGCCCTGTAAAAATTACAGCATCAGGCGTTCGGCTCCTCAAAACCCATGGTTACAAATACCCCCTGCGTGTCCGTCGCCCTTGACCTGATCAAGCGCGGATGCGAGGAGCTGCTGGTCGAGGAAGAGCTTGTCAGGAAGTTGCAAACCGGCCGCAAGCTGCGCATCAAGCTCGGCATGGACCCCACCGCGCCAGACCTGCACCTGGGCCACACCGTGGTCATCAACAAGCTGCGCCATTTCCAGGACCTCGGCCACCATATCCAGTTCCTGATCGGCGACTTCACCGGGATGATCGGCGACCCGACGGGCAAGAACACGACCCGCCCGCCGCTGACCCGCGAGCAGATCCAGCAGAACGCGGCCACCTACCGCAACCAGGTCTTCAAGATCCTCGATCCCGAGAAGACCGAGGTGATGTTCAACTCCACCTGGTCGGACCCGCTCGGCGCCGAGGGCCTGATCCGCCTGTGCGCGCGCTACACCGTGGCCCGCATCCTCGAGCGCGACGACTTCGCCAAGCGCTACAAGGGCGGCCAGCCGATCGCGATGCACGAGCTGCTGTACCCGCTGATGCAGGGCTATGACTCGGTGGCGATGAAAAGCGACGTCGAGCTCGGCGGCACCGACCAGAAATTCAACCTGCTGGTCGGCCGCGAGCTGCAGAAGGACTGGGGGCAGGAGCCGCAGTGCATCCTGACCATGCCGCTGCTCGAAGGCCTCGACGGCGTGAACAAGATGTCCAAGTCGCTCGGCAACTACGTCGGCATCGACGAGCCGCCCGGCGAGATCTTCGGCAAGCTCATGTCGGTGTCCGACGATCTCATGTGGCGCTACTTCGAACTGCTTTCGTTCCGCCCGATGAGCGAGATCGCCGCGTGGAAGCGCGAAGTCGGGGGCGGCCGCAATCCGCGCGACATCAAGGTGGCGCTCGCGCAGGAGATCGTCGAGCGCTTCCACGGCAAGGCCGCCGCCACGCAGGCGCTGGCCGATTTCGAGGCGCGCTTCCGCCACGGCGAGATCCCCGAGGACATCGCCGAAGTCACGCTCAGCGCGCCGGAGGGCGGCCTGCCAATCGCGCAGGCGCTCAAGCAGGCCGGGCTCACCGCCAGCACCACGGAGGCGCTGCGCATGATCGAGCAGGGCGGCGTGCGCCTGGATGGCGAGCGCATCAGCGACCGCGCGCTCAAACTTGCGGGCGGCACCAGCGTGGTGGCGCAAGTCGGCAAGCGCAAGTTCGCCCGCATCAAACTGGCCTGAAGCACAGGAGGACCGCGCCTTGAGCAGCCTGCCCGAGTACGAGGTCTACGCAGTCAAGTATGCGCACCACGAAAGGCGCTCGGGCGAAAATTTCCTCGGCGGCGACCCGCACGATGCGCCGATGCCTCTCGACTACTTCGTCTGGCTGATCCGCGGCGCCGGCCGGGAGATCGTGGTCGACACGGGCTTTTCGGCGGAGATGGCCGCGAAGCGCAAGCGCAATCACATCCGCTGTCCGTCGGCCGGGCTGAAGCTGCTCGGCGTCGATGCGGCCCGCGTTCGCGACGTGATCGTCACGCACCTGCACTACGACC
>JANMDK010000358.1:0-5437 GCA_031376265.1 Pseudomonadota bacterium | reverse complement strand
AACCGCATTTTCGGTTGCGTACGGCTTATTCCAGGTCCTGCATGGCCCGCTGGGCGACAAGCTGGGCAAGTACCGGCTCGCCTTCTTCACTACGCTGCTCTCGACCTTCGGAACCCTCGCTTGCGCCGTCGCGCCGTCCCTCGAGGTCATCGTGGTGGCGCGCTTCGTCGCCGGCGCAACGATCGGAGCGATCATCCCGCTCGCGATGGCCTGGATCGGGGACGTCGTGCCGTATGCCAACCGGCAGTCGGTGCTTGCGCGTTTCCTCATCGGCCAAATGCTTGGCGTCGCCGGTGGGGCTTCGTTCGGCGGCTATCTCGGCGAGCACTTCGGCTGGCGCTCGCCGTTCTACCTGCTGGCCGTGTTCTACGCGGTGGTCAGCGTGCTGCTCTGGCTGGAGCTGAAAGGCAATCCGCATACACGCGTCGCCGCCTCGGCGGCACCGTCGTCCATTGCCGATGGATTCCAGCGCATGGGGCGGTTGCTGCGCGTCGCGTGGGTGCGCACCATCCTGCTGACGGTCGCAGCCGAAAGCGCACTGTTCTCCGGGTCGCTGACTTTCGTGGCGCTTCACCTGCACAATCATCTCGGCCTCGGCCTGGGTGCGAGCGGCACGATGGTCGGCGCCTATGCCGTCGGCGGCATGCTCTACGCGGCCGTCTCTAGAAAGCTCGTCCGGCGCCTGGGCGAGCAGGGGCTGGTGCTGGCCGGCGGCCTGACCATCGGCATCGCTTTCCTCGGGCTGGCTTTCGCATCGTCGGTGGCGACTGCGTTGCCCTGCCTGCTCGCAGTCGGCGTGGGTCTCTACATGCTGCACAACACGCTGCAGGTCAATGCCACCCAAATGGCGCCGGAGTCGCGCGGCGCTGCGCTCGCGCTGTTTGCGCTCGCGCTGTTCAGCGGTTCCTCGTTTGGCGTGTGGGTGGGCGGCAAGGTCATCGACGCTTTCGGCACGACGCCGCTTTTCCTCACCACCGCGATCGGGATGCCGCTGCTTGCGCTGGAATTCCGTCGGCGCCTGGCGAGGCGCGCTGCTCAGCAATCGGCAGCCAATTAGTTCCCTAGGCGGCTTTCTTCGCCTCGGCTGCGAGAATCGCGGCGAGCACCCTTCGCGGGCTGGCCGGGCTGGCGGTGATCTCGACGCCGAGATCCTTCAGCGCATCGTTGATCGCATTGATGATCGCCGCCGGCGGCGCGATCGCCCCGCCTTCGCCGAGGCCCTTCTGGCCGAACTCGGTATAGGGCGAAGGCGTCTCCATGTGCAGGATGCGCGGCGACGGCACTTCGGTCGGCCCCGGCAGGAGGTAGTCGGCCAATGTGGAGGCGAGCGGCTGGCCCTCGAGGTCGTAAGGCATCTCTTCGTAGAGCGCCGTGCCGATGCCTTGCG
Organism: Pseudomonadota bacterium; assembly: GCA_031376265.1. Lineage (GTDB taxonomy): Bacteria > Pseudomonadota > Gammaproteobacteria > Burkholderiales > SG8-39 > SZAS-79. Next base: position 4,050 of record JANMDK010000358.1, on the reverse strand, counting down.
CAGTGCCGCCGAGGATCTGGCCGTCGACGACCATGGGATTGATCAGCGTGCCGCCGTCCTCGCAGATCACGTAGTCGAGGATCTCGGTGTGCCCGGTGCCGGGATCGACCGCGACCGCAACCGCGTGGCAGGCGTAGCTGAAGGTGCCGGTATCCACCTTGGCCTTGTAGCCCGCGGTAGCCTCCAAACCGCCCGGATCCACGTCGGCGGGCAGCAGTTGCGGCGCGCGATACCAGACATGCGCGACTTCGGCGAGCGTCAGCGACTTGTCAGTGCCGGCGACCTTGACCTTGCCGTCTTCGAGCACCAGGTCCACCACGGCGACCTCGAGCAGCTTCGCGGCGATCTGCTTCACGCGCTTGCCTATTTCCTTCGATGCCGCTGCAACGGCGCCGCCGGACATGACCATGCACCTCGAGCCCCAGGTGCCGGTGGAATAGGGCGTCAGCGCGGTGTCGCCATGGATAAGGCGCACGTTGGCCGGATCGATGCCGAGGATCTCGTTGGCGACCTGCGCGAGCGTCGTCTCCAGGCTCTGGCCATGCGACTGCGCGCCGATGCGCAGCTCCAGCATGCCGTCGGGCGAGAGGCGCGCGAAGCACTGCTCGTGGCCCGGCACCATCGGAATGCCCCAGCCGTAGTAGACCGAGGTGCCGTGCGCGCCCTGCTCGCAGTACACGGAGACGCCAACACCAATGCGACGGCCGTCGGCCTCGCCCTTTTTCTGCCTTTCGCGCCACTTTCGGATGTCGAGCGCGGCCACGGCTTTGCGCACCGCCTCAGGGTAGTCGCCCGAATCGAAATGCTTGTTGGTGATGTTGTTGTACGGCATGTCCTCCCGCTGCACGAGATTCAGGAGCCGCACTTCGTAGGGCTCGCGGCCGGCCGCGCGCGCCACGGCATCGACCATGAGCTCGATCGCAAAGCAAACACCGGTGCGCGCCACGCCGCGATAAGGAAGGATGCCCGGCTTGTTGGTTGCCGCGGACCACGTGCGGCAGCGGTAGCGCTCCATCTTGTACGGCCCCGGCAGGATCGAGCCGACCTGCGCCGCCTCGAGGCAGGCGGAGAACGGGTAGAGCGAGTACGCGCCCGAATCCACTGTGGCGTCGCAATCGACGCCGATCAGCTTGCCGTCGGCATGCGCGTAGATCGTGATGTCGTAGTCGTGCTCGCGGCAGTTGGTATTCGCGACCAGCTGCTCGCGGCGGTCCTCGATCCAGCGCACCGGCTTGCCCAGGTGCTTGGCCAGCCAGCCGAGGCAGATTTCCTCGGGCAGCAGGATGCCCTTGTAGCCGAAGCCGCCGCCGACGTCCGGCGCAATGACGCGGATCGCGCCCTGGTCGATGCCGAGGCATTCCGAGAGCCCCGCGCGATTGATGTGCGGCATCTGCGCCGAGCTGTACATCTCGAGCTGGCCGAGCCGCGTGTTCCACTCGCACAACACGCCGCGGCCTTCCATCGGCGCCATCGATTGTCTAGCGGTGCGCAGGTGGCGTCGCACCTTGATCGGCGCGGATCGCTTGGCTTCGGCGAAATCCGCATCCACAAACGTTTCGAGGAAGACGTTGTCGCCCCATTCCTCGTGGACCAGTGCTGGCGGGTTGGTGCGCGCCTCGACCATGTCGACGACCGCCGGAAGCACCTCGTAGTCGACTTCGACCTGGGAGGCGAGATCTTCGGCCTCGGCACGCGTGCGGCCGATGCACATCGCCACCGATTCGCCGGCGTGACGGACCTTGTCTTTCGCAAGCGGCCAGAGGTTGGAGGCCTTGAACCCCTTGAGCCCGGAGACCGCGCGGATCGGCTTGACGCCCGGCATGTCGTCCATGACGAACACGCTGGATTCGAATCCTGCAGGCTTCTTGATGCTGCGGATGCGGCCGTGGGCGATCGGCGAGCGCACAAAGGCGACTTCGAGCGTGCCGGGCCGCCGGATGTCGCCGACGAATTCGCCGAGGCCGCGCAGGTAGCGGTCGTCCTCTTTGCGGAGGAGCGACGCGCCAACCCCTTTCATCGGAACAGGGGGCACTGCCCCCCGTACCCCCCGCGCTCTGTCATGCTGCCTGTGCTACAGGCAGGATCGAGGCGTCGGCATCGAAGCGCTCGCCTGCGCGCAGGCAGAACGCGGGCGTGAGCATGCGGTCGGTGACGACCTGGGTTTTTTCGTTGTCCTGCAGGACCCAGCGGCCGCGCTGGTCGTTGAGGACCGACACGTCGGCCTCGACGCCGGGCTTGAGCGTGCCGATCGTGCCTTCCATGCCGACCATGGCCGCGCAATTGGTCGTGACCATCGGGATGATCTGCTCCAGCTTGAGGCCGCAGGCGAGCATCGCCGTCATCGCCGACACCAGCGAGAAGCGCTGCGAGCCGAAGAACATGTGCTCCTGGTCGGAGTGCTGGTCCGGCGTGCCTGCGGGCTTGGGCACGGTCGTGTTGTAGCCGTGCATGTCGGCGCCCAGCGTGTCCGGCATGATCCCGGCGTCCAGCGCGATGCGCGCCATCTTGAAGCTGAAGTGCGAGCCGTGGCCAACATCGACCTTGACGCCGTTGGCGATTGCTTCCTTGGCGATCGGGTGCACCTTGCCGTTACAGTCGACGAAGCTGCCCGGATGGCGCGAGAACGGATGCGCGAGGATGTCGCCCGGCTTGAGCAACTTGACCACCAGCGGCAGGATCGTGTCCGGGTCGATGCCCGGCGTGCCGTCCGGTGCCGGCCAGAGCTGGCCGAAGTGGATGTACACCGGCAGCTTCGCGCCCTTGCCGATGTCGGAGGCGAGGCGCATGACCTCGATGCCCCAACGCGACATGCCACCGATCTCTGCGTGCGCCTTGAATCCCTTGACGATGTCCCGGTTGGCATTGGCGCTCGCAATCGTGGCATCGACGTCGAGGCAATCCGGCTTGTAGAGCGACGGGTAGTAATGGCCTTCCATGCCGCCGACGAGGTAGGCCGATTCGAAAGCCACCACGCGGCTCTTCTTGGCATTGACGACGAATTCCCGGAAGGCCGGCATCGTCATGCAGGACGGTCCGCCCTGGTCGATCAGCGTAGTGACGCCGGAATGCACGCCGCACAGGTCCGCATCGAGCCCGAACCGGCCGGTCACATGCTGGAACACGTGGGCGTGGGTGTCGATGAGCCCGGGGAGGACGAGCTTGCCGGAGACGTCGGTGACCGTCTTTGCCGAAGAAGGAACGATGTTCTGGGTGACGGCGGCGATCTTGCCGTCCTTGATCGCGACGTCGTAGGCGCCGTCGAGGCCGGAGGCCGGGTCGATGACGCGGCCCCCGCGCAGAAGCAGGTCGTATTGCATGGCTTTCTCCATGGGAATCCTTTGCGGAATTGTATCGAATCCGCTTGGGGAGGCTGATTCATAATGCGATCCATGGACAAGACAGCGCAATGGCTGGAGGATTCGGAGGCCGACACACGGCGTATGCTCGGCGAGTCGCTCCGCCGCTTCGTCGAAAACGAAATCATTCCCAACGGACGCGAGTGGGAGAAAGCCGGCTTCGTGCCGCGCGAGGTCCTGCGCAAGATGGGCAGCCTCGGCTTCCTCGGCCTGCGCTACCCGGAGAAGTACGGCGGGGCGGGGATGAGCGTGCTCGGTACCGCGCTCCTGGCGGAGGAGCTTGGCCGCTCGACCTTCGGCGGCTTTGCAGTCACCGTGCTGGTGCACACCGACATGGCCTCGCCGCACCTCGTCAACGCGGGCTCCGAAGCGCAGCTGGAGCGCTATCTCCCCGCGATCATTGCCGGTGAAAAAATCACCGCCGTTGCGGTTACCGAGCCGGATGCCGGCTCCGACGTGCGCTCGATCCGAACCACCGCCAGGCGGGACGGCGATGGCTGGGTGCTCAACGGCAGCAAGATGTACATCACCAACGGCGTGCATGCCGATGTCTATTTCGTCGCGGCCAAGACCGACCCGGCCGCCGGAACCAAGGGCATCTCGATGTTCATCGTCGAGAAGGGCACGCCGGGCCTCACGGTTGCCCGGCCGCTCGAGAAAATGGGCTGGCGCTCTTCAGATACGGCCGAGCTGG
>JANMDK010000348.1:0-17871 GCA_031376265.1 Pseudomonadota bacterium | reverse complement strand
CACCGATAAATGGGGTCAGAGTCGATTTTCGTCCGCGCGCACGCTCGCAGGCAGCCTCGCGCTGCTCCCGGACGCCAATCTCGCGCTGATCTCGGTGCCCGGCGAGTTCGCCGCGGCCGAAGCGCGCCGCGCCCTCGAGCGCGGGCTGCACGTGATGATGTTCTCCGACAACGTCTCGCTCGCGGACGAGGTGGCGCTCAAGCAGCTCGCGGCCGGGAAGGGCCTGCTGCTCATGGGACCGGATTGCGGCACCGCCATCATCGGCGGCGCACCGATTGCTTTCGCAAACGTGGTTCCAAAGGGCGACGTCGGCCTGATCTCGGCGTCCGGCACCGGCCTGCAGGAGGTGACCTGCCTGCTTGCGCGCGCGGGGCGCGGCGTCTCGCATGGCATCGGTGTCGGCGGGCGCGATTTGTCGGAAGAAGTCGGCGGCCTCATGACGCTGGCCGCACTCGATGCGCTCGAGGCGGACCCGGCCACGCGGCATATCGTCATCATTTCCAAGCCGCCGGCCAGGAGCGTCGCCGACAGGATCGGCCAGCGCGTGGCCGGCTGCAGGAAACCAGTCACGCTTTGCCTGCTGGGCGAGGGCGGCATGACGCTGTCCCTCGCGGCGGAACAAGTGATCGGCCACAAGCTCGCGGCGCTTCCCGCGGCCTCCGCCAAGGCCCGCAAGGGATGGCTGCGCGGCCTCTTTTGCGGCGGTACGCTTTGCAACGAGGCCCAGCTGGTGCTGATCGGGCAGGGCCTGCGCGTGCAGTCGAACGTGCCGGTGCCCGGCGCGATCGATGCGCCCGAGGTCGACGCCGCAGCGCACACGCTCATCGATCTCGGCGACGACGACTACACACGCGGCCGACCGCATCCGATGATCGACCCGGAGTTGCGCAACGAGCAGTTGGCCAAAGTCCTCGCCGATCCCGCTGTCGGCGTCGTGCTGCTGGACCTGGTGATCGGCTACGGCGCGCACCAGGATCCGGCGGGACTGGTGGCCGACGCGCTCGCCGCTGCGGGCTCTGCAAGGCCCACGGTGATCGCCTCGATCACCGGGACCGACGCCGATCCGCAGGGGTATTCGCGCCAGAAATCCCGCCTCGAAACGGCCGGCGTAAGCGTGGCGGCGTCGAACGCGCAGGCCGCGCTGTTGGCCGCCCGTTTGCTCGCCTAGGCCTTCGGCCGGATCTCGAATCCGGTATAGCTTCCTGTCGTCTCGCTTACTCGCACGTCATCCACACGTGCCGCGGGCGGTCCTCGCCTCGCCCAGTCGACCAGGAGCGAGACATCGTCGGCCGGCCCCTCGACAGCCGCCTCGACACTGCCGTCCCTGCGGTTGCGCACCCACCCGGTGCAACCCCTGCGCTCGGCCTCGGCGCGCAGCGAGTCGCGATAGCCGACCCCCTGCACCCGGCCGGTGATCGAAAGATGCAGCGCGGTTTTCATGAAAAGCCGTAAGTCTCCCAGTGCGCGGCGCTATTGCCCTATGGTAAGCTGCGCAAAAATTCGGTTGTAGCACCTTGACGCAACACCAAAAACGGGGAGGCAAGGGATGCGAGTCGGATTGCTGATCGTGGCAGGGCTGGCCCTTATCGGGTTCATCGCGATTGCGGTCATCTTGCCGCAAATGCAAAGCGGCGAAGTGCGCGATGCCGCCGCGGTGCTCGTCTCCGGCGCCAATGCGGCGAAGACCGAAGTCACGGCGGCCGCCGAGAAAGCCGCCAACCTCGCGGGTGCCGGCACCAACGTGAAAATCGCGGCGAAAAGCGACCCCAAGTACGGCGAGCTCAAGTGGATCGTCGAGCCGGGCGGCGTGATCCGCGGCTGGAACGAGAAGAACGCCATCGAAGTGGCGATGATCCCGACGCTGGCGGGCGGCAAGGTGGCGTGGATGTGCAAAGGCTACCCTGCGCAGTCGATGCCGGTGACCTGCGGCGGCAAGTAAGGAACAGAGCGGTCGGGCCCCTGCCGCTTCGCGGGGCCTTCCCGCACCCCCCGTACCCCCGGCGCGGCTGAGGCGATCGGAAGCAACAGGCGACTTCGGTCGCCTTTGTTGTTTCTAGGCCCGGCTCATCGATTCGGCGCGCTTCAGGGCAGCGATCAGGTCGGGCTGCAGGTTGTCCTCGCCCAGCTTCAAGAGGAACCCGCTGCGGCGGATCAACGAGAGCGGCTGATCGTTCGCGTCGCACAGCACCAGCGTGCAATTTCTCTTCGCGAGGGTCTTGCGCAGCACGTCGAGCATGTCCAGCCCCGTGGTGTCGATGTTGATGACCTTGTGCAGGTCGAGCACCAGGACGCGCGAGCCCAATGCCGGGGACTCCGGCTCGATCAGCATTTCTAGCTTGCCCACCGCGGCGAAGAAGAGCGAGCCGAAGATCCGATAGGCCACCGTCGCCTTGGGGACGGTGACGCCCGCAGGCAGCGAAACCGGTGCGACCGGCTCGATCGTGGTCAGGCTCGACACGCGGAAGATGAAGAACAGGGCGGCCAGCACGAGGCCGATCTCGATGGCGACCGTGAGGTCGATGATGACCGTGAGCAGGAAAGTCGAGAGCATCACGGTGCGGTACTGCAGCGAGAACTGCTGCAGGCGCGGGAACTCGCGCCATTCGCCCATGTTCCACGCAATAAACAGCAGAATCGCCGCGAGCGTCGCCAGCGGAACGAACTTGGCCAGCGGCGCGGCCGCCACCACGATCACCAGCAGCGTGAGCGCATGCACTATGCCTGCGATCGGCGTCTTCCCGCCCGCCCGGACGTTCGTCGTCGTGCGCGCGATCGTGCCGGTGGCCGGGATGCCGCCGAAGAAGGGCGTGACGAAATTCGCCACCCCCTGCGCCATGAGCTCCTGGTTGGGGTCGTGGCGGTCGTCGATCATGCCGTCGGCGATGCGCGCGCACATGAGCGACTCGACCGCGCCGAGCAGCGCAATGGTCAGCGTAGGCGCGACGAGGTGGCGCGCCGCCTCCCAGGTGAGGTCGGGCAGCTGGAAGTGGGGAAGCCCCGTCGGGATGCCGCCGAAGCGCGAGCCGATGGTGTCCACCGGCAGCGAGAAAACCGCGGTCGCCGCCGTCGCAAGCATCAGCGCCACGATCGTGCCGGGCAGGCGGGTCATCATGCCGACGCGTCCCGGCAGCGTTGCGCCGCCGCGAGCGACGACGAGGTCGCCGAACCTCGGCCAGGCGATGATCACCGCCAGCGTGGCCAGGCCGAGCGCAACCGTGGCCGGGTCGATCGTGTCGAGCGCGTCGAAGATCGCGCGCGTCGAGTGGAAGAAATCGGCCGGCAGCTTGGCGATTTTCAGGCCGAGGAAATCCTTGACCTGCGAGAGCGCGATGAGGATGGCGATGCCGTTGGTGAAGCCGATGATGATCGCCACCGGGATGAAGCGCACGAGCGACCCGATGCGCGTGAGGCCCATCACGAAGAGGAGCACGCCCGCCATGACGGTGGACACCATCAGGTTGGCCAGGCCGTACTGCTGCACGATGCCGTAGACGATCACGATGAACGCTCCGGCCGGCCCGCCGATCTGCACGCGCGAGCCGCCGAGCAGCGAGATCAGGAAGCCCGCGATGATCGCCGTGAACAGGCCCGCCTCGGGCTTGACCCCGGAGCCGATGGCGAAAGCCATGGCCAGCGGCAACGCAACGACACCGACCGTTACGCCGGCGACGACGTCGGCGCCGAGGGTGGCCCGGTCGTAATCCTTGAGGCAGTCGACAAGGCGGGGGCGGAACGGATGCAGCGGGAGCGCGACGCGCCAGCGCCTTGCGGGCAAGGATTCGTTCGCGTCTCCAGCCATCGCCGGGCTATTTCACTTTCATGCCCGGCTGCGCACCGCCGTCGGGGTTCAGCAGGTAGATGCCGGACCCCTCCCCCGAGGCGGCGAGCACCATGCCTTCGGACACGCCGAAGCGCATCTTGCGCGGCGCGAGGTTGGCGACCATCACCGTCAGGCGGCCCTTGAGTTGCTCCGGGGCATACGCGGACTTGATGCCCGCGAATACCGTGCGTTGCTCGGTGCCGAGGTCGAGCGTGAGCTTGACCAGCTTCTCGGCGCCTTCGACGGCCTCGGCGTTTGCGATCAGCGCAACGCGCAGGTCGACCTTGGCGAAGTCGTCGATCGAGATGGGCGAAGGCACTGTCGCCGGCTGGGTGGGCGATACCGGCGCAGGCGCTGGCATGGTCGCCGCAGGCGCGGTCGCTTGCAGGTTCTCCTTGTTCGCTTCCACCAGCGCCGCTATCTGCTTTGCGTCGAGCCGCGTCATGAGGTGCTTGTACTCGTTCACGACATGTCCGCCTTCCAGCAGTTTCGCGGAGTCGGACCAGGCAAGCGGCGCAATATTGAGGAACCGCTCGACGTTTTCCGCCAGCCTCGGCAAGACAGGTTTCAGGTAGAGCGCGAGCAGCCGGAACATCTGCAGCGCGTCGGTGCACGTGCGGTGCAAATCGGCGGGATTGCCGGACTTTGCAATCTCCCACGGCTTGTTCATGTCCACGAACACGTTCGCCTTGTCGGCAAGCAGCATGACTTCCCTGAGCGCCTTGCCGAATTCGCGCTCCGAATACAGCTCTGCGACTCGATCGGCGGCGTCCTGAATCTCGGAGATGACGGCATTGCCGTCTTCTGCATCGCGAAGCTTTCCGTCGAAGCGCTTGGTGATGAACCCGGCGCATCGGCTGGCGATGTTCACGAACTTTCCGATGAGGTCACTGTTCACTCGCGCGACGAAATCATCCAAGCTCAGGTCGATGTCTTCCATGGTCGAATTGAGTTTGGCCGCGTAGTAGTAGCGCAGCCACTCGGGGTTGAGTCCCAGGTTCAGGTAGCTCTCCGCCGAGATAAACGTGCCCCGACTCTTGGACATTTTTTCGCCGTTGACGGTCAGGAACCCGTGCGCATAGATGTGGTCGGGCTGCCGGTACCCCGCGTTCTTCAGCGTCGCGGGCCAGAACAGCGCGTGGAAGTAGAGGATGTCCTTGCCGATGAAATGGACCATCTCCGTCTTCTCGACGGCAGCTCGCGCTTCGTCCGTGAATGCCGTGTGGTCGATTCCCTTTCTTTCGGCCAGCCCCCTGAAGCTTCCCAGATAGCCGATGGGCGCGTCGAGCCAGACGTAGAAATACTTGCCGGGCGCATCCGGGATCTCGAACCCGAAGTAGGGCGCATCCCTCGAAATGTCCCAATCATGAAGTCCGGCCTCGAACCATTCCTTCAGCTTGTTCGCCGCTTCCGGTTGCAGGCGACCGGGTTCCTGGGTCCACGATTGCAGGAAATCGCGGCACGAGGAGAGCTTGAAGAAGTAGTGCTCCGAACTCTTCCTCACGGGTTTCGCGCCCGATACGGCCGAGTAGGGATCGATCAGGTCAGTGGGACTGTACGTCGAGCCGCAGACTTCGCAGGAGTCGCCGTACTGATCCTTGGCGCCGCATTTCGGGCAGGTGCCCTTTATAAAGCGGTCCGACAGGAACATTGACTTCACCGGATCGTAGAACTGCTCGACCGGTCGCGTGGCGATCAGACCAGCCTTGTGCAGCTTGCCGTATATGTCGTAGGTGTAGGCCCGGGTCGCGTCGTCGTCGGTCGAGCCAAAGTTGTCGAACTCGACCAGAAAGCCGTCGAAATCGCGTTTGTGCTCCTTCCATACCCGGGCGATCAGTTGCTGCGGAGTAATCCCGTCTTTTTCGGCGCGCAGCATGATTGCAGTGCCGTGGGCATCGTCCGCACAGACGTAGTGGACCTCGTGGCCCCGCATGCGCTGGAACCGCACCCAGATGTCGGTCTGGATGTATTCGACCAAATGTCCGAAATGAATTGCGCCGTTGGCATAGGGCAACGCGGAGGTGACGAGGATCCTGCGGGGGGGCATTTGAGAGGCCGTAACAAAGACGCGATTCTAGCGTAGGCGATGTGTCCGGAGTCCGCTCCGCCCGGGGCCGCGACACCTGCCGAGGCACGGACTCGGCCGCGTGATGCCCGATCGCTCCTGGGAGCAGGGCCTGCACCAGATGATTGAGGCCAAGGAAGGCGCCGAGATCACCGGCCAGAGGAAGACCCTCTCCAGCCTCACCTACCAGCGCTTCCTCCGCCGCTACCTGCTGCTCGCCGGCATGACCGGCACCGCCTCGGAAGTCTCCCCCGAGCTGCGCCGCATCTACGACCTCGACGTGGTGAAGATCCCGACCAACAAGCCCAGCCGCCGCCAGCGCCTCCCGGACGCCTGCTGGCGCACCCACGCCGAACGCTGGGACGCGGTCGTGAGGCGCGCCGTCGAATTGAGCCGCGCCGGCCGCTCCGTCCTTATCGGCACCCGCTCGGTGGAAGCCTCCGAGCGCCTCGGCACCCTCCTCGCCGCCAAGGGCGTCGAACACGCCGTCCTCAACGCGCGCCAGGACAAGGAAGAAGCCGAAGCCGTCGCCAATGCGGGTCAGGCCGGCCGCATCACGGTGGCCACCAACATGGCCGGCCGCGGCACCGACATCCGCCCCGAGCCCGACGTCCTCGAGCGCGGCGGCCTGCACGTCATCCTCACCGAGTTCCACGAAAGCATCCGCATCGACCGCCAGCTCTTCGGCCGCTCCGCCCGCCAGGGCGAGCCCGGCAGCGTCGAGGCGATGGTCAGCCTGGAGGACGAACTATTCCAGCGCTTCGCCCCCGCTCTGAGGGCACTGTGCGCAAGCGCCATGGCAAAAAACGGCAGACTGCCGAAATGGATGCTGAAGCTACTGGTATGGCGTGTTCAGGACCACGCCGAGCGCTACAACCGGGGAATTCGTCTTATGACGATGAAGCAAGATAGGAAGTTGCAGGAGGCGTTGGGGTTCGCGGGGACTCGGCGTTGAAATCGCTACCTATCGACCACGGTTCGCGACAGTTTCAAAACTCTCATACCAACTTAGTAACGGATTGTCTCGATATCCTGGCGTATCGAATCCATAGGCTGGGCCTTTTTCGAGGTGTATCTTCTCTGCGCCACAATCTACTTCGATAGCCAGCCATGCGAGCAAGCCATCTCGGGCGAACTTATAGTGCTGATCGCCCATATTGAATACATACCCCCATTGCCGAAGCCTACTTTCCTTCTGACGAAGCTGACTTTCGCATACGCGGCCGATGTGAATATCGTAGTCGCCTTCACCAGCTATCTCGACGTATTGATAATCGCCAGATAAATCTGCCCCGCCAGCTGGTATCAATTGCCTCCAATTGCTCTTATAGGCGAATTGCATTAGGAAGCCTCCAGTAGGCAGGACTAGCGGTCCCGTCCGTGTCGTATTTGCATAAACGCGGAGCCGACCACCTTCGCGCATGCCAACGATAGACTCACGTAGGAAAGGCGACCCGAACTTGGCAAGGCGCGTTAAATTCGGCGCGTCTGTGTGCCCAACCCATAGCCATCCCTCTGCACGGGGCAAAGAAGCGAGAGTTTTCGGGTCCCGAAGTGAGCCCGATCGCGGTTCAATACGTATCCACACGGCACTGCCCGGGAGTATTTCACGCCCGGTGCCTCCATCCCGTATCGAAGCACGCAATACATCGGGGCTCGATTCGTTCTTGACGACAGGGATTACCTGTTCCACCACCCGCCATTGTCCTTCTTCAAGCCGTTCATAGACGTTGCCACAGCCGGCAAGGAATGAGAATGAGAATAGCAATAATGGGCCGGAGACAATACCAATTGATTTTCTTACCATATCCTAATACTAACTCCGAACTCGTCGCTTACTACAGGGAGTAATTCACCTCTCCAACAGCGGACGGCCTTCGTACGTGCACAAGGTTGACCAGGGTCTCAGTCATCTCTTATCCGATCGATCGGAGCCAGGACAACCTTCAAACCGGTGCGAACGGCGAGATCGTTATGATCCTTGCGCGATCCAAGCCCGAGGAAATCCGCCAACCACGATTTCACTGAACGGCCTTTCCGTTTATCGTCCGATTCGCCGCTCTCGTTGTACGCGATGCTCCAATCGATGACCGGCACCGGTTGCGTCGGCGCTGCAGGTGGGTTGAATACGGCGCCGGCCGCGAAGATCGGCTCACCAACCGCCGACGCTGGCTGAGGTAGCTCTGAGCGCACCGTGATGGTGGCGCCACGGTCTGGAGCACCGACGCTTCCGCAGTGACCGTGTCGATCCTGAAGTAGCTGTCTACCAGGCCAACGATGCTGCCGTTGGCGAAGGTCGCGGTGCCGTGCTCGAGAAGCCAGTTGCCGTTCTGGATCTCGGGGGAGAGTACGTAGCGCGTCGAAAGCGAGGCGATGCCGCGCTGGAGGAGGCCAGAGAGTTCGCCCGCATCGGTGCGGTGGTTGCCGTTCACGTCCTGCCAGAGCAAGAGCTCACCGAACCGCGCGTCGTTCGCATCGGGCATTGGCACCGCAAGCATAGAGAGCACGAAATGACTTCCCATGGACACAGCCGGATCGCCGCCCTGGCGACCGACATTTTCCGCGTGGGCGACAAGGCAAGTCAGGGCCATGGCGAGCGACGTAAGTGCGCCTAAGCCCCGCATTTGCCCTTCTGCGTGAGGCTGTATTCGGTGCGGCTGCCGTTTTCTTCCATCAAGGTGAAGCCGTCGGCACGGGCGTTCTTGACCGGATTGACGTCGGGCGGCCATACGCGGCCTTCGTCATAAAGCCAGACCATCTTCTCGCTGTCGCGCCTGCCTATGACCGCCCAGGACCCGGTGAGGTTTCTTGCGTCGCGCTCCGGAGTGCGGATGGGTTCTGCAAGGAACTGGCCGTCGACGGCCAGCGTGATCTGGTAAAGCGAGGCCTCGCGTGCCGCCTGCCAGGTGCCGACGTAGTGGCACGGCGCGGATGGCAGCGCCAAAAACAGCTTTTTGGTATTTCGGAAAGCGAGGAACTCCACGACCCCGGCGCGCGCATCGACGCACCCAACCAGCTTTCTCGCATTCTCCATCGCGGTCGGCTTCTGATCGCCGGGGCGGCCTTGCAATTCCATGCACGCGATGTAGTGGTGGCCCAGCCGGAGGTTACCGGTGACCACCCACGCGATGCCGATCGCGACGGCGCCGACGGTGTAGCCGATGGTGCGCGTTATCCACGATACCGACTTGGGCAGCGGAGCTTCGAGATCCATACTCCTATATCCCCCTTTGAGTGTCCTTCGTGTGCTTGGACGCCGACCGACGTACCCTCCGTAAGTCGAAGAAAACGAATGCAAAGGAAGGAGGGCTCGTGGCGCGATGCCTGGCGCAGGTGTGCTCGATTGCTGCCACTGCCACGGCGACTTCCGGAAAATGTCAAACTTCTACTGCCACCCCGGCAGAGCCGGGGGGTCTCTCGTTGTAGGGCAGTGTGGATCGTTCGGGACCACGCCGAGCGCTACAACCGCGGGATTCGCCTTATGACGATGAAGCAGGAAAAGAAGTTGTAGGAATCGTTGGTATTTGCGGGGACGAGGCGCTAACGTCCAAGATTGCGATTGCTCGGCAGAGTCCTATTTGCTCCGAGAAATTTTCCCCGAACAAGCATCTCTTGCCGCCTGATCAGCGTTTGAAAATTCTCCCGAAAGCCCCATTACTGGCTTTCCTTCGATCCTGACAAGATTGTGGATACACGCCTTGGTATTGATGTTGCATCGCACTTCTCCCACGGACGCGTTCTTCTGGCACCTGATAGTGACAACATCCAAGAGCTTGTCACGCTTTCTATTCACTTCCATCCATCCTTCCCCGTACGCCCTTCCCGTTACATCCGCACACTTTGTTGTAAAGAAGTCCTCTTCGAGTAGCCCAGCACCACAGTGCGCCACAGAGCACGCCGTCTTGTTTTTCTTGGTGCATTCCTCTTCAGCATGCTTCCGCATTCTGGCAGCGTCATGCGGCTTTGACAGATTCATGAAACCCATTGCCGGCGCATCGTTACCTGTCTCGATCAGTTGCTTGAATTTTTCAAACCTCGCGTTATCAAATGATTGCCCGAGACATGCAATCGGACAAATGAACCCCACCAGCACGCTTACTCGGAGTGAAGCTTTCAGGACGGCTTTGTACATGGTCGTGGTAGCCCGATTCAAGAACGTTATGATTTTCGATTCGAGTCGATAGTCACTCGTAAGCCGGTACGGTCCGCCAGATTTTCCTTGCCCTTCGCCGTTCCGAACCCGAGGAAGCCTGCCAACCACGATTTCACTGAACGGCCTTTCCGTTTATCGTCCGATTCACTGCTCTCATAGTAGGCGATGCTCCAATCGATGACCGGCACCGGTTGCGACGGCGCCGCAGATGGGTTGAATACCGCGCCGGCCGCAAAGATCGGCGCGCCAGCGGACGGCGCTGGCTGAGGTAGCTCGGAGCGTACCGTGATGCTCGCGCCGCGTTCCTGCGGTCGCACCGACGCTTCGGCGACCACCGTCGCGATCCTGAAGTAGCTAGACGAGGCTGACGCTGCGGCCGTCGGCGAATGTCGCTGTTCCGTGCTCGAGCAACCAGTTGCCGTTCTGGACTTCCGGCGCAAGCACGTGGCGGGTCGACAGTGAGGCAAGTCCGCGCGTACGCAAGCTGGAGAGCTCCCCGGCATCGGTGCGATGGTTGCCGTTCACGTCCTGCCAGAGCAAGAGCTCACCGAACCGCGCGTCGTTCGCATCCACCACGCCGTCGGTGTTGCCGTCGAACGACGCGAGCTTGGCGAAGCCCTCGCCGATTACCCCACCGAAGAGTTCGCTCCGATCGTCGATCACGCCGTTGCCGTTAAGGTCAATGGCTACGAAGGCTTCCTCGCCGTAGATCCAGCCCGAGTTCAGGACCACGCCGAGCGCTACAGCCGCGGGATTCGTCTCATGACGATGAAGCAGGACAAGAAGCTTCAGGCTGCGTTAGGGTTTGCCCCGGGCGGGCCGCTAAGTTCGATCTTTCCAACGGCATTTGGAATAACTACTCACTTTCGAACAATTTTTCCGGAACAGGCATCGGTGGCTGCCGTTTCAATATCGGACAATGCACCCGAAATACCCAGCACAGAACTACCCTCTATGTTCACCAAATTGTGACGACATGTTCTTGAGGTAGTGCTGCACCTGACTTCACCGACCTCCTTGCTCTTCAGGCATTGGACAACGGTTACATCAAGACCCGGATCGCGACGCTTCCTTATCTCAACCCACCCTTCTCCATATGCTCGTCCCATTACCTGTGCACACTTGGTGGTGAGAAATTCGGCCCCCCCTCCGGCGCCGCAGTAGGCCACGGAGCATGCGGTTTGATCCTTCTTGGCACACTGCTCTTCTGCGTAATGCTTCATTCGTGCCTTATCTGGCGGCGCCGATAAATTCATGAAACCCAGCGCGCCGACGTCGTAACCGCCTTTTAATAGTTCTTTAAATTTTTCAAATTTCCCTTCGTTTAGAGGCTGGCTTCTGCCAACAGATGGGGCTAGAAGAGCCACCACAAACCCTAGTACCGCAATTCCAAGAAAACGTTTCATTCCAACTCTCATATTTGGATTGCTATTCGGTTACCAATTTTGCCATGCCTTCACAACAATGCCATCCAGCAAGAGAACCGCAAAGGCAATCCGTCACTTGTCCGGCAGACTCGTAGCGCTGCGCAATGCATGGAATTAGTATGTTCTCGCTCAAGCCCTTGGCAGCGAAAGGGCACATAACGACGGTGCTTCAGATCGCTCTCCAGCGACTGCCCGGGGAGCGACGAAGTATTCCGCCTCTTTCGCGGTTCCCCTGACAACTCGGGGCGCTCCTTTTTTCTGTTCAGCCATTTTCTCAACTCTTGTCGGATTGTCTGGACCCCAGGATCACTTTCAAACCAGTGCGATCCGCGAGATCACCCCGATCCTTGGGTGCTCCGATGCCCAGAAAATCGGCCAGCCACGATTTCGCCGTGCGTCCTTTGCGCTTCTCGTTTGAATCGTTGTTCTCGTTGTAGCCGATGCTCCAGTCGATGACCGGCGCGGATTGCGAGGGCGCCGCAGACGGATTGAATACCGCGCCGGCTGCGAATACCACTTCGGCGGACGGCGTCTGCTGCGGGAGCTCGGAGCGCACGGTGATGCTGGCGCCGCGGTCCTGCGGCCGCACTGAAGCTTCCCCGGATACCGTGTCGATCCTGAAGTAGGTATCCACCAGCTTGACGCTGCGACCGTCGGCGAAAGTGGCTGTGCCGTGCTCGAGTAACCAGTTGCCGTTCTGGACTTCCGGCGCAAGCACGTAGCGGGTTGACAGTGAAGCAACACCGCGCGCAAGCAAGCCGGAAAGCTCCCCTGCATCGGTGCGGTGGTTGCCGTTGATGTCCTGCCAGAGCAAGAGTTCGCCGAACCGCGCGTCGTTCGCATCCACCACGCCGTCGCCGTTGCTGTCGAACGACGCGAGCTTGGCGAAGCCCTCGCCGATCACCCCGCCGAAGAGCTCATTCCGATCATCGATCACGCCGTTGCCGTTGAGGTCAATGGCTACGAAGGCGTCATCCCCGGAGATCCAGCCCGAGTGAATCGCTTCGCCGCTGTTGAGCAGGTCAAAGGTCCCGGTGCTGTCTGCGAGCGAGATGGTTTGTACGCCATCCCCGTTCAGATCGACCACCAGCGGGCTGCTTACGTCCTGCGGCAGGACGGTCACCGTCAGCGAGCGCGATTGGATCGCGCTCTGCGAGGTCACCGCTTCTGTCGCTGTCGCATTGACGAGAAGGTTGAAGGTGCCCGTGAAACCAGCGGGGGCCGTGATGGACAGATGCTCCAGATTCCACGCCGTTACGGTCGCCGTGGCGCTTCCCGCGGCGGCAGTGAAGGCGTGTACTCCGTCGGTCAGTGTTGCTCCAACGGGGATCGCGCCCACCGTGAGCGCGAGCGTTTCCGATCCGTCACCATCGGTGAGCGCGGACACGATCGCCGAGAGCTGAATACTGCTTCCTTGGTAGCCCGTATTGAGCGGCAGACCCTCGGTGAGGGTGATGTCGTCGATCATCGCCCCGCGGCCGTTCGACTGGCTCGCGGTTGCGAGCGTGCGGATCTGGATCGTCTGGGCGTTCCCGTTGCCGGAGAACTGGAACGCGACCTCGTGCCAGGCAAGCCCCGAGTTCGGGCTGGTATTAGCGTAGGTGCCGATTTGCACGCCGTCTACATAGAACCCGATTCGGGTGAAGTCCGTCCCGTAACCCAGCCTACCCGCGTAGTCGAACGAGAGGTTGTACGTGACACCTGCGCGCGTGGAAACCGTGCGCTCGATGCCGGAGGTCTGGTGACCCAGCCCCATGGCGTCGCCGATCTCGAGCCAGTTGATCCCGTTGTCGGTCGCCGCATTCACGGTTCGATTTGTATTGGTGGCGTCCTTCATCTCGTCGCCTGAGCTCCAGACGATAAACGCCTGCTGCCCGCCGGGGCTCGATTCCGTTAAGACTCGCCATCCCTCCAGCTCGCTGTCCGGGAGGATGGTGAAGTTGCGGTTGCGGCTCGGCACGCTCTCCCAGCTCGTGCTGAAGCGCTGTTGGGTCGCGCCGTACGTGTCGGCCCGGCCGGTCAGCACCAGGGAGGGCTGATCCGCGACCGGTGTGACATCCACAGTCATCGTGGCCTGGCCGCTCAGGAGCACGCCATCCGTCGCCTGCCACGATTGCTGCCCCTTGTAGCGCTCAGCTATCATGCGCGAATCATACTTTGCAGAGAATCACCATGACTACCCTGGAAATCAGCTTGCCCGACAGTCTCGCCAAGGAAGCGAAGGCGGCCGGGCTGCTGGCGCCTGATGTACTTGAACGCATGTTGCGCGAGGCGGTGCGCCAGCGCGCCGCCGACCGGCTGCGCGACGCCATGGAGCGCATGGCGCAAGCCGATGTACCCCCGATGACCGAAGCGGAGATTCAGGTGGAGATCGACGCGGTGCGCGCAGAGCGCCGTGCGCGTCGTACTTGACACCAATATCGTCGTTTCCGGATTGCTGTGGAAACGCGCGCCGCACGCATTGCTGCAAGCGGTACTGCGCAAAGAAGTCGATGCATACGTCACCGCCTGGCTGCTCGATGAGCTCTCCGATGTAATGTCGCGCGCGAAACTCGCCGCCAAAGTGAAGGCCTCGGGAATGTCTGCATCGGAGCTTGTCACAAGCTACGCGCAAGTTACGCAATTTGTCACCCCCGCCTGGCCTGTCGAGGTTGTGGCGCGCGACCCCGACGACGATCACGTGCTCGCTTGCGCGCTCGCCGCGCAAGCCGATCTCATCGTCTCAGGCGATTTGGATCTGCTGGAACTAAAGGCGTACGAAGGCATTCCCATCGTCACCCCTGTCGAGGGGCTGCAAAGAATCCAGGCGTCCGACCCGCGCGGGTAACGGGCGCGCCGTTTGCGCCGGTCGGAGGAGGCGTATCGGAACTGCGCATTCATCTTGGCGCAGGCTGGCGCGTGTATTTCGTGAAGCGCGGCGCTCAAGTGATCGTGTTGCTGGCTGGCGGCTCCAAGCGCACCCAGAAGACGGATATCAAGCGCGCCAAAATTTTGGCAGCGCGGCTCGATTTACCGCAAGGAGATGACGATGACCAAAGCTAAACGCATCAAGGTGGCTGACCTGCCCGAGTTCGACGCGGCGCCGTACCTCGACAGCGAGGCGGCGGTGGCGGCCTATTTGACGGATATCCTGGATGCGAACGATCCAGCCTTGCTGGCCGTTGCGCTGGGTGACATCGCGCGGGCGCGCGGGATGAGCGAGATCGCCAAGGCCTCCGGGATCACACGCGAAGCCCTATACAAGGCACTGCGCCCGGACGCGCAGCCTCGCTTCGACACGATAAGCCGCGTGTGCGCGGCCTTGGGGGTGCGTCTGGTGGTGCAGCCCGTCCACGTTTGACATGAGTTCACCCACTAAGCGCTTCCTCACCATCGATAGCGCCGGACGCATAGTCCTGCCCAGCGAGGTGCGCCGACGTCTGAACCTTTCTGCTGGATCGCGTCTGCGGCTAGACGTCGTGGCCGAGCGGATCGAGCTCACACCGGAGGTGGAGACGGATCCGGTACTCGGCATGTCGGCGACGAACCGAGTGGTGCTGCGACCGACGGGTCGCGTTCTTGATGCAGTTGCGGCGACCCGGGCCGAGCACATTGTTCAGGTCAACCGCTGCAGGCGATGAGCGGGCTTTTTGACACTTCGCCATTCACTCCAATGGCAGCATTTCGCCGGCTGAGCCGCTCCAGGCAAGAGGTTCTGTGAAAAACTGGCAGTATTTGATTTCCGAAACCAATTACCTGTGAGTGTTTCACTGGATGCCGGAAGACTTCCGGGACCTTTCACAGCGTAAGGGCTTTACCCGCTATCGCCGTACTACAGCACCGGTGATTTCGGTACACTTGCCGTCCTTCGTTTCACCGTCCGGCACACCCCTCATGTCACTCAGCGAAGCCCAGGTCCAGGCCGCCCTCAAGGCGCTTGTCGACCCGAACACGGGCAAGGATTTCATCTCCACGCGCTCGGCGAAGAACATCAAGCTCTCCGGCGCCGACGTGTCGCTCGACATCGAGCTCGGCTATCCGGGCAAGAGCCAGTTCGACCCGATCCGCCGGCAGGTGCTCGCAAGCCTGCGCGCGCTCCCGGGCGTCGGCAACGTTTCGGTCGGCGTGACCAGCAAGGTCGTCTCGCATGCGGTGCAGCGCGGCGTGAAGCTCGTGCCGGGCATCAAGAACATCATCGCGGTCGCCTCGGGCAAGGGCGGCGTGGGAAAAAGCACCACGGCGGCCAACCTCGCGCTCGCGCTGGCGGCCGAAGGCGCGAGCGTCGGCGTGCTGGATGCGGACATTTACGGACCCTCCCAGCCCACGATGCTCGGCATCAGCGGCCGGCCGGAGTCGAAAGACGGCAAGGGCCTCGAGCCCATGGAAGGCCACGGCATCCAGGCGATCTCGATAGGCTTTCTCATCGACGTCGACACGCCGATGGTCTGGCGCGGTCCCATGGTCACGCAGGCGCTCGAGCAGCTGCTCAAGGAAACCCGCTGGCGCGACATCGACTACCTGATCGTCGACCTGCCGCCGGGCACCGGCGACATCCAGCTCACGCTTGCGCAGAAGGTGCCGGTCACCGGCGCGGTCATCGTGACGACGCCGCAGGACATCGCGCTGCTCGATGCGAGGAAAGGCTTCAAGATGTTCGAGAAGGTCGGCATCCCGATCCTCGGCATCGTCGAGAACATGAGCACGCATGTGTGCTCCAACTGCGGCCACGAGGAGCACATCTTCGGCGCCGGCGGGGCCGACAAGATGGCGAAAGAGTACGGCGTGGAGCTGCTCGGCAGCCTGCCGCTCGACATCTCGATCCGCGAGCAGGCGGATTCCGGCAAGCCCACCGTGGTGGCTGACCCCGACGGGCACATCGCGGAAATCTACCGGGCAATCGCGCGCCGGTGCGCGGTCAAGATCGCCGAGTCGCAAAAGGACATGACCGCGAAATTTCCCAACATCGTCGTTCAGAACACCTAAGGGAGCAGGGACACCTGACGGTTTCCCCGCACCCCTTCCCTAACGCTGCCTTCGCTCAATACTATGAAAGCTTATGGAGATGTCTGGTCGGGCAACTGCTACAAGATGAAGCTCGCGCTGACCCAGCTCGGCCTGCCGTACGAGTGGGTGCCGGTAGACATCATGAAGAGCGAGTCGAAGACGCCCGGGTTCCTTGCCAAGAACCCGAACGGCCGCGTGCCTCTGCTGGAACTCGACAACGGCACCTGCCTGGCCGAGTCGAACGCGATCCTCTGGTACCTGGGCGAGGGCACGCCGCTCATACCTGACTCGCGGCTTGCGCGCGCGCAGACGCTGCAATGGATGTTCTTCGAGCAGTACAGCCACGAGCCGAACATCGCCACCTCGCGCTACATCATCCGCTACCTCGGCAACCCGCCGGAGAAGAAGGCCGCGCTCGAGGCTCGCGTGGCGCCCGGCTACGCGGCGCTCGGCGTGATGGAAACCCACCTTACGTCGAGCGACTGGTTCGCGGGCGGGCGCTACTCGATTGCCGACATTGCGTTATATGCATACACCCACTGCGCCGGCGAGGGGGGCTTCGACCTGGCCCGCTTACCGTCTGTTCGCGCATGGCTCGCGCGGGTAGAATCGCAGCCCCGTTACCTCCCGATGGGCTGAGGGCCGCAGGGCCCGACAAGAAGAATGAGCATCAAGGCAGACAAGTGGATTCGGCGAATGGCCGAAGGCCACAAGATGATCGAACCTTTCGAATCCGGTCAGGTTCGCGAGGTCGATGGAAAGCGCATCGTCTCGTTCGGCACCTCGAGCTACGGCTACGACATCCGCTGCTCGGACGAATTCAAGATCTTCACCAATATCAACTCGACCATCGTCGACCCGAAGGCGTTCGACCCCAAGTCGTTCGTCGACTTCAAGGGGCCGGTGTGCATCATCCCGCCGAACTCCTTCGTGCTCGCCCGCACGGTCGAGTACTTCCGCATTCCGCGCAATGTGCTTACCATCTGCCTTGGCAAATCCACCTATGCGCGCTGCGGCATCATCGTCAACGTCACCCCGCTCGAGCCCGAGTGGGAGGGCCACGTGACGCTCGAATTCTCGAACACCACCCCGCTGCCCGCGAAAATCTACGCGAACGAAGGCGTGGCGCAGGTGCTCTTCATCGAGTCCGACGAGGTCTGCGAGACCTCGTATAAGGACCGCGGCGGCAAATACCAGGGTCAGCGCGGCGTCACGCTGCCGCGCATCTGATGGCGGCTGCCTCGAGCGCATGAAGTTCCGCTTTCCCGTCGTCATCATTGACGAAGACTTCCGCTCCGAGAACACCTCGGGCCTGGGGATCCGGGCGCTGGCCAAGGCGATCGAGGAGGAGGGCATGGAAATCCTCGGCGTCACCAGCTACGGCGACCTCTCGCAGTTCGCCCAGCAGCAGAGCCGCGCCTCG
>JANMDK010000334.1:0-12904 GCA_031376265.1 Pseudomonadota bacterium | reverse complement strand
GAAGTGATCGTCACGAGCACGACCCCGGGGGCGCTGGGAGCCAAGGCGGTGACTTCCACGATCCCGATTGTGTTCGCTCACGTGGCCGACCCGGTGCGCGCCAACATCGTGGCCAGCCTCGCGCGCCCCGGCGCGAATGTCACCGGCGTATCCAGCTTCGCCGGCGAGATCGTCTCGAAGCAGTTCGAGCTGCTGAACGAGTTGGCGCCGAAACTGAAGCGCATCGCATTCATGAACGATCCTTCGAATCCGCTCGGACAAAAGACGCTGGGGGCACTCGAGGCCAACGCCGAGAAATATGCGGTGTCGATTGTGAGGCTCGAGGCGCGCACTACAGAGGAGATAGAGACCGCGTTCGCATCTGCGGTCCGTGAGCGGGTAGGCGCAATCCTGGTGGTGCCGACGAGCCTGTTCATGACGAACGACAGGAACGTCGTGGCGCTTGCGAAGAAGTACCGAATCGCAACCGTGCACCAGAACCGATCCGCGGTGGCCGACGGCGCGTTGGTGAGCTACGGGATCGACTTCGTGGACGCCTTCGCGCGCACCGCCGTGTATGTCGACAAGATCCTCAAGGGTGCCAAGCCCGGCGACCTGCCGGTCGAGCAGGCCGAGCGATTCGTGACCGCGGTCAATCGGAGCACCGCCAGGGAACTCGGGATACGGATTCCGCAGTCGGTGCTGGTGCGGGTGGACGAGGTGATCGAGTGAGCATGGTGCGCGCGTTGTCGACGTGCCTCCTTGCCGCGTTCATGTGCGCGTCCCTGAACCTCGAAGCCCAGACCGTCCGCGTCGCCAAGCTCGGCTTCCTGTCCACTTCCGCGCCACCGAAACCCGAAGATACCCAGCGCGGTGCGTTCATGGTCAGGCTGCGCGAACTCGGCTGGGTGGAGGGCCGCACGCTCACGGTGGAGCGCCGCTATGTCGGCCCGGGTGGAGCGCTCGCCCAGGCCGCGCGCGAGCTCGCCGCGCTGAAACTCGATGTCGTCTATGCCGTGGGCAGCCTTTCGATGTTTGCCGCGAGGCAGGAAATCACTTCAACGCCAGTGGTTATTTTCACCGTCGGCGATCCCAGCAGCTTGGGCGCGATCAAGAACCTCGCGCGGCCGGAGGCCAACATGACGGGCGTCGGCGGATTCGCCGGCGACCTCAATGGCAAGCGCATCGCGCTCCTGAAGGAATCCGTGCCTGCGATGACGCGCCTTGCGGTGATTGGAAATCCCGCGCAGACGACGCTGGCCGCCAGATTCACCTTCCTGCAGGAACTCCTGCGCGCAAGCGGCATCGAAGCGCGATTGTACGAAGTGCCGAACCCCGCCGCGCTGGAACCGGCCTTCGCCGCCATCGTGCGTGCGAGGTCGCAAGGTCTGACTTACTGGCCCGACGGGATGATCACCAGCTTGCGGCCCAGGATTCTCGAACTGGCTGCGCGGCACAAGCTGCCGGGGGTCTACGAGGACACGTTGTTCGCGGTCGAAGGCGGGTTCATTTCGTACGGCCCGGACTATAACGACATGTCGAGGCGCGCCGCGGAGTACGTGGACAGGATCCTCAGGGGAGCGAAGCCGGGCGACCTGCCGGTCGTGCTGCCGACCAAGTTCACGATGGTGGTCAACCTCAAGACTGCTCGCAGCCTTGGGATCACGGTTCCGCAGGGCGTGTTGCTGCGCGCGGACAAGGTGATCGAATGAACTTCATGCTGCAAGATGGATATGACGCGGCGAAAGCATGTCGCCCTCTTCCGAACCCCGAGGCGGGGTCAAACCTGAAGAAGCAGGGCCTTTTTCTCTGCCTGGACGAAGTGCTGGTCGGCGGTCAACGCTTCGGATATTCCGCGTTCTCCCATGACCACAAAGGAAACGCAATCGGTGAGGCTCCAATCCTTGTCCGGGCGTTCCTTGAAGAGCCGATAGGCGGATTCGAACAGTGTCCGGTCGAGCGCCACGATTTCGACGTTCGGGTCGTTGCGCAACCCATCGATAAAGGTGACAGCCGCAACCCGGTGCGAGACGCGGGCCAACGCGGCGCCAATTTCAAGAACGATTGCGTCGGTCGTGACGACTTTGTGATTGCCGCCCTTGAGGCCGGCGCCGAGGCGTTCAGCTACTGCATGATACCGATCGCGCGGCGAAAGCAGCGCGATTGCGTATCCGGTATCGAGAAAAACGACGGGACCCACTACGCCTGATGACTGGAGCTATAAAGCCCGTCCTCGAACTTGACCGAATAGTCCTCGGGAGCATCTATGGTCACGCCTGCTACGGCATCGATGAAACTGGCCCCCGGCGGCGTTGCGCGTTCCTGGTCGGAATCCAGCATCACGATGACTTCCACCTTCGCGCCGGGCTCGAATTCGGGCGAGCGAACGGTGACAGAGTGGTCGCTGCCTACGACAGTATGGTTTCGAAGCGTACGCTGCATGGCGCTTTCTCCCGGCTATAGGGTGTAATTATGCGCTATCTGACGACGAGGGCTGCCATTGCGAAAATATTGCCGTACGTGGATACGGTGATCGAATGAAGCGCCGACAGCTGCTCCTCGCCGCAGCGGCGCTGGCCGTCACACCTGCGCTGCGCGCCCAAGCTCCGCGCGTCCGCCGCGTCGCGCTGGCGATGCCTGGCGTACCCGAGGTCGACGCAAGGAATGTCGATTCGATCAGGAATCGTCTTCGGGAACTCGGCTGGGTCGAGGGCCGCACGGTCGAATATTCGTACGGCTACGCGCGCGGGCAATCCGCCCGCTACGAGCCGATGATCGCGGAGCTGCTCGCAGTAAAGCCGGACGTGCTGCTGGTGTGGTTCGGGCTGATGGCGATTATTGCCAAGAAACAGACGCAGGACGTGCCGATCGTATTTGCGATCTCGAGCAACCCCGAAAAGAACGGAATCGTCGCGAGCCTTGCCAAGCCCGGCGGCAATGTCACAGGCGTATCGACGCGCGAGCTCGAGCTGCCAGGCAAGCGAATCGAGATCCTCAGGGAAATCACCCCTGGAATGACCCGCGTCGCGGTGCTCGTCAATCCCGATTCCCCGGAGATTTCGAAAATCTACATCGACGGGTACGGTCAGGTCGCGCGCGGGGCGGGGATGCAGTTGCTGAGTGCCGGAGCGCGCTCGGCCGCGGAGGTGCGGCCGGCGTTCGACCAGCTGATGCGCGAGGGCGCGCAGGGACTGGTGAACATCGCCGACCCGATCCAGTCACTCATGCGGAGCGACATAGCTCTCCAAGCGGCCCGCGTGCGACTTCCAGCCGTGTACACCGCGGAGGGGTACGTCGAAGCCGGCGGCCTCGCCTCTTACGGCATCGATCCCGTCGACCAGGCCCGCCGCGCCGCGGGCTACGTGGACAAGATCCTGCGCGGCGCGAAACCGGCGGACCTCCCGGTCGAGGAGCCGACGAATTTTCCCCTGGTGATCAATCTCAAGTCGGCGCGCGCGCAGGGAATCAAGCTACCGCAGTCGATCCTCGTTCGCGCCAGCCGGGTGATCGAATGAAGCGGTCTTCTTTGGGTGCCTGCAGAGGCCGATATTTAGAAGATTCTGTTTCGAAGATCAAGCACTGGCAAGCCTCTCATGCCAATTGGTGTATCGGTAAAGATACATTTCAAGGGGACGGGGATTGAACAGGAGAGACGCAACGCTCGCCCTGCTTGCCCTCGCGGCCACACTTGCCCCCGTGTGATCGAATGACGGCCCGACGTAATCTGCTGCTGACATTCGCGGTCTTGGCGCTCCTGCCTGCATCGGCATTCGGGCAGGGTGCGGCCAGGCTGCCTGTGGTCGTCTGGGTGTTCGCTTCAGTGCAGAACTCGGACATGGCCGGGCCGGATCCTACGAGCCCCCATGCGAGGGCTCTCGTACATCGCCTGCGCGACCTGGGCTGGGTAGACGGGCGCAACTTCGTCCTCGAGCGCCACGGCCCGAGGGACAACCGCGAGCGGGCCCAGGCCGTCTATGCCGATGCAGTCGCGCGCAAGGTGGATCTGATCCTCGCTGTCGGGTCAACGGGCGGCACCGTTACCGCAGTCGATGCAGTCCGGGCAACGCGCACCATCCCGGTGGTCTTCGCAGGCGGCGCCGATCCCGTAGCACTCGGCCTGGTGACGAGCCTTGCCAGGCCGGGAGGCAATGCCACCGGCGTGACGGTAGGCGTAGGTGAGAATATCGTCGCCAAGCGGCTCGAACTGATCAGGGAGATCTCGCCCCGGGTCAAACGGGTCGCCTATCTCAATCCTAAAGGGTCGAGCGACGATTTCGTGCGCGAGGCGGCCACGCGCCTCGGGATTACGCTGGTTCACGCGCACGTCGAATCGAGGGACCAGTACGACCAGGCGCTTGCGCTCGTGGCGCGCGAGAAGGCGGAAGCGATTCTGATGGGCGGCTCGTCGATGCACTATTCCGCCACGTCACGCATCGCCGCGTTTGCCGAGGAAAGAAAGCTTCCGGTCGCCAGTTTCTTCCCCGAGCTGGTCGAAGCCGGCGGGCTCCTGTCCTACGGCATGGACCTCCTCGACCTCAACCGGCGCGCCGCCGAATACGTGGACAAGGTCCTGCGCGGTGCGAAGCCCGCGGACCTGCCGGTGGAGCAGCCGCGCAAGTTCGAACTGGTTTTGAACCAGAAAGCGGCCCGGACGATGGGAATTACGATTCCGCAGAGCGTATTGCTGCGCGCGGATAGGGTGATCGAATGAGGCGCAGCCGAATTGGCCGAATTTTGTTGGTAAAGTCATTGACCGGCGCGGCTGGCGAGTCAATTTATGTACTGGTACCGGTACATATGAGGTCGGTTAGCGTGGACGAGGCGATCGAATGACGTCGCGGCGGAGGTTTCTCGTCGCCGGCTCATTCTTGGCGCTCGCGCCGTCTTCTGTATTCGGCCAACCCACCGCCAAGCGGCCCGTGGTCGCCTACGTATTCGGTTCGGTCGCGACTTCGGAACTCGCCGGTCCCGACCCTGCAAGGCTCGATACGCGGGCGTTCGTGCATCGCCTGCGCGAGTTGGGTTGGGAAGACGGGCGCACGGTCGTGCTCGAGCGTCACGGGGCCGAGAACCGGCGGGAGCTCCCGCAGGCGATCCTCGCGGACCTCGTCGCGCGCAAGGTCGACGTGATCCTTGCGGCCGCCGGTGTCGGGAACAGGCTGGTTGCGACGGACGCTTTGCAAGCGACGCGCACCATTCCCATCGTCTTTGCCGGCAGCACCGATCCTGTGGCAGCCGGTCTCGTATCGAACCTCGCGCATCCGGGAGGCAACGTCACGGGCCTGAGCATCGGCGTGGGCTGGGAGATCGAGGGCAAGCGCCTCGAATTGCTCAAGCAGATCGCCCCTCGCATCAAGCGGGTTGCCTACCTCGGGCCGAAGTCGGTCAACGCCAGGTACTCCAAGTTCGTGCGCGAGGCCGCCGACCGGCTTGGCGTGGCGCTGATACCCGTCGAAGTGGACCAGGCCGATCAGTACGAGCAGGGATTTGCGGCTGCCAAACGCGAGAAGGCGGACGCAATGCTCGTCAGTGGCGCGGCGATGAACGACGCCAACGCGGCCCGGATTTCTACGCTGGCCGCACAGGCGCGGATGGGACTGATCGGGTCCTTTTCCCGGTTGCCGGAAGCGGGCGGCCTCGCGTCGTACGGCGTCGACTTCGTCGACCTTGGCCGGCGCAGCGCCGAATACGTCGACAAGATCCTGCGCGGCGCAAAGCCGGGAGACCTGCCGGTCGAGCAGCCGCGCAAGTTCGAGTTCGTCCTGAACCTGAAAACTGCGAAGGCGCTCGGGATCGCGATCCCTCAAGCCGTGCTGCTGCAGGCGGACAGGGTGATCGAATGAAGCGCCAACCCGCTGCGAAGCGCTCAGGCCGCCGGCGCCGCCCCCTTGCCTACCGCACCTTTCGCAGGACCGCCTCGAATTTGCGCCGGCTTCCCCGTTTCGCGCGTGCCTGGAGGTACTCCTCGGTCATCAGCGCCGAGAGCTTTTCCGCCAGCGCGGTGGCGACCAGCTGGTTGATGGAGACGTTTTCCTGCTTGGCCAGCTCACGCGCCTTCTCGTGCAGGGATTCGGGCAGGCGCAGGCTAATCGTGCTCATGTTTTACTCCTATCAATTTCAGAAAGTCCGCCGGGGTGAGCGCGCGGATTCCGAAATCCACGGCTCCTTCAAAGTCCTTCAGGTTGTGCGTGACGATGTATTTCGCCCCCCCCGGCCACCGCGACTTCGAGAACCAAGTCATCGCCGGGATCCCGCAATACCGGGCGCCAAAGATAGTAGATCTACTGGTGCATGGCTATCGCGCACAGGTAATCCACCACGTCACCGACGTCGCGCGGACCCAGGCCGAACTCCTTGGCATGCCGCAGCAGGACCGATTCGTACTCGAGGACGAGCGGCACGGACACGATCGGCTGGAAATGCTTGCCGCCCCAAATGTTCGACCAGGCGGAATGCCGCGCCGGTGCGCGAGCGAAACGCGGAAACGACGACGTTGGTGTCGAGGCTGAGGGTCGTTCTCATGCATCAAAGCATAATGAGGTTGATGCCATGATGGCCACCCCCCGGAATTGCCTCTGGTGTAGCCTGAAAGCAATCGGGGGGTCGCATGAACAGGCATGATCCGGTGCGGCGGCGGGCGAGGCGATTTTGAAGAGGCGGGACGCCGTCGCTGCGATCGCAGGACTGGCCGCAGTCTCGGCGTTGCGCGCGCAATCCCAGCCGGTGCGCCGCGTCGGGATCCTCGGCGCCGGCTCGAGGACCGCTTCGCCCCACATCTATGCGGGATTCAAGGAGCGCATGAAGGTCCTCGGCTGGGTCGAGGGCCGCAACGTCGAATACGTCGAGCTCGTCGCGGACGGCTACCTGGAGAGGCTCGATGCCCTCGCGAAGGAGATGGTGGGTCGCAAGGTGGACGTGATCGTCGCCGGGCCTCCGCCTTCCGCTGTGGCCGCGCACAAGGCCACGCGCACGATCCCGATCGTCATGGGCAACGTTCCCGATCCTGTGGCCCTCGGCCTCGTGGCGAGCCTTGCCCGGCCCGGCGGCAACGTCACCGGCGTTGCCAGTCAGACCACGGCCTTGGTCGGAAAGGAGATCGAGCTGCTGAAGGAAATCGTGCCGGCGGCCAAGCGCCTTGGCGTGTTGTTGAATTCCAGGAACCCGAACGCCAACGCGTTTCGCTCGGTGGCCGCAAATGCGGCGGCCTCGCTCAAGCTCACCGTCGAATTTGCCGACGCCGACCGGCCGGAAGCGATCGATGCGGCCGTGGCACAGGTGGCGAAAGCGGGCGCGCAAATCGTCGCCGTGCCCGCCGATCCCATGATGCTCGGCGAGCGCCGCAGGCTCAACGAGGCGATCGCAAGGACCCGGCTGCCCGCGGCTTTCGGCAATCGCGACCACGCGATGGACGGCGGGCTGATCAGCTACGCGCCCGACATCGTGGCCAACTTCCGTCTCGCGGCGGGATTCGTCGACAGGATCCTGCGCGGCGCAAATCCGGCGGGACTGCCGGTGGAGCAGTCGGACAAGATCGAGCTGGTGGTGAACCTGAAGACAGCGAAAAGCCTTGGCATCACGATTCCGCGCTCGGTGCTTGCGCGGGCGGACGAGGTGATCGAGTGAGGCGGCGCGACTTGCTTGTCGGCGCACCCCCGCGCCCGGCGGGGTGGGGGTTGCGCGCGCAGGCTCCGCGCATGCGGCGCGTTGCGCTGGCGATGCCGGGAGTCCCCGAGGTCGACGCACGGGTTGTCGATCCGATCAAGAATCGCCTTGGGGTGCTCGGCTGGGTCGAAGGGGGCACCATCGAGTACGCAATCGGGTACGCGCATGGGCAGACCGTGCGCTACGAGTCGATGATTGCGGAACTGCTCGCGAAGAAGCCCGACGTGCTGCTCGTGTGGTTCGGTCTGATGGCAATGATCGCAAAGAAGCAGACGCGCGACGTGCCGATCGTGTTTGCCATCTCGAGCAACCCGGACAAGAACGGACTTGTCGACAGCCTTGCCAAGCCCGGCGGCAATGTCACCGGCGTGTCGACGCGTGAGCTCGAGCTGCTCGGCAAGCGGATCGAGATTCTCAAGGAAATCACCCCCGGCATGGTCCGCGTGGCGGTTCTGGTCAATCCCGATTCCCCGGAAATTTCGAAGCTCTATGTCGACAAGTACGGCGAGCACTCACGCATGGCGGGAATGCAGCTGCTGACCGCGGACGCGCGCTCGGCCAAGGAACTTCGCGCGGCGTTCGATTCGCTTGCGCGCAGAGGAGCACAGGGGCTGCTCAACATTGCCGATCCGATCCAGGGGCTGATGCGCAATGAGATCGCTGCGGAGGCGGCGCGGACGCGGATTCCCGCGGTGTACACCGCGCAGGGTTTTGTCGAAGCCGGGGGCCTGGCCTCGTTCGGCATCGATCCCGTCGACCAGGCCCGCCGTGCCGCGGCCTACGTGGACAAGATCCTGCGGGGCGCCAAACCGGCCGACCTCCCGGTCGAGGAGCCGACAAATTTCCCGCTTGCCGTGAATCTCAAGGCGGCGCGTGAGCAGGGCATCAAGCTGCCGCAATCGATTCTGGCGCGTGCCGACAGGGTGATCGAGTGAGCGCGCGCCGTCGCCTGATGCTTGCGATTGCCGCAGGGGCCGTGCTGGCCTGTGTGCGCGTCGCGGCGCAACCAGGCACGCCGCCGCGACGCATCGCTCTGCTGATGCCCTCGTCACCTGCGTTCAGCAAACCGCAACTCGATGCGTTCATGGCGCGGTTGGCCGAGATGGGGTATGTCGAGGGCCGCAATGTCGCAGTCGAGAAGCGCTGGGCCGATGGCAAGGTCGACCAGCTGCCGGTGCTGGCGCGCGAGCTCCTGGCCCTGAATCCGGAAGTCGTCGTCGCTCCGAGTTCGCCGGTTGCAGCGGCATTCAAGAAGGCAACGAGCAAAGTGCCTGTCGTGTTTACAGCCGTCATGGGCCCGGTGGAGCAGGGGTTCGTGGCGAGCCTTTCGCATCCAGGCGGCAACATGACCGGCCGCAGTTTCCGCAGCGAGGCACTGGCCTCGAAGCTCGGGGAGATGCTGCGCGAGATTTTTCCCGCAGCGCGCACGATCGCGGTGCTGGAGGTCGATGATCCAATTTCGAAAGCGCTTCGATCGACCCTTCAGGCGAATATGGCGAAGCTCGGTTTCACCATTGAATACGTCCTCGTGCGCAACCCGGCCGAGTTCTCCTCAGCGTTCGCCCAGATTGCCAGGTCCCGCGCCGAGATTCTGTTTGCTGGTGCTGCGCCCATGATGGTTTCGAACACCCGGGAGCTCGTCGAGCGTGCAGAAAAGGCGCGGCTTCCGGTAGTCGCACTGCGCAGGGCATTCACCGCCGGCGGCGGGCTTCTCAGCTACGACAGCGATCTCAGGGACGACTACCGGCGTGCCGCAGAGTACGTGGACCGCATCCTGCGAGGAGCAAAGCCTGCCGACCTTGCCGTCGATCAGCCGGAACGCTTTCACCTTTCGGTCAATCTGCGGACTGCGCGGGTTCTTGGAATAAGAATTCCGCAGTCGGTGCTGGTGCGCGCGGACGAGGTGATCGAGTGAGGACATTTGCAAACAATTGCATGCCAAAGTCCTCTACAGCAGCGGCTCCCAGGGCAGTTCGTGTATCGATATCGGTACATTTAGCGCGCGGATGCGGTCGATGAAAAGACGCAACTCTGTGCTTGCGCTCGCCGCACTCGCGGCTGCGGCCGGGCCGCTGCGCGTGTTTTCCCAGCCGCCGAAGATCCGGCGCATCGGGGTGCTCCTGGGCGGGACTGCGGAAGGACACAAGGCGATGATGGACGTGTTCGCCAAGCGGCTGCGCGAACTCGGCTGGGAGCCGGAGCGCACCCTCTCGATCGAAGCCCGCTACGCCGAAACTCGCATCGATCGCTTTCCGGCGCTTGCCAAGGAGCTCGTCGAGAGCAAGGTCGAACTCGTGGTTTCGAGTTCCACCCCGGGCGCGCTCGCAATGAAACAGGCCACCGCCAGCCTCCCGGTGGTGTTCACGGCGGTGTCCGATCCGGTCGCGCTCGGACTAGTGCAGAGCCTCGCCCGCCCAGGCGGCAACATGACCGGCGTCTCGAGCCTGGTCCTCGACATCGCCGGCAAGCAATTCGAACTGCTCACGGCACTCGTCCCAAGGCTTGAGCGCCTTGCGTTCATGGCGTTTCCGGGCCACCAGGCCAACAAGCCGATGATCGCGCAGCTCGAGATCGTGGCCAGGAATGCCCGCGCCACTCTCATAGTGATCGAGGCGGGAACCGCGCAGGCGCTGGACGCAGCCTTCACCAAGGCTGCCGCAGAGCGCGCCACGGCGATGATCATTCCTCCCGACCCGCTCTACTTTTCGCTCCGCCGGCGCATCGCGCAGCTCGCCACCGAGAATCGCATCGCGACGGCGTTCGCCTCGGCTACCTTCGTGCGCGACGGCGGTCTCATCAGTTACGGCCTGAACTACACTGACGAATTCGCTCGATCCGCGGAATACGTCGACAGGATCCTGCGCGGCGCGAAGCCGGCCGATCTGCCGGTCGCGCAGGCCGATCGTTTCGAGACGGCCATCAATCGCGCCACCGCCAAGGCGCTCGGCCTGACGATTCCACAGTCGGTGCTGGTGCGGGCGGACGAGGTGATCGAGTGACCTCCCGCCGCCGGTTCCTCCTCGCAGGCGCATTGGGCTCGCTGTCTCCGACGGTTGCGTTCGCGCAGGCTGCCCGCAAGCTCCCGGTCGTGGTCTACGTGTTCGCCTCCGTCCCGACCTCCGAGATGAACGGCGCGAATCCGAAAGGCCCTCATGCCAGGGCCCTGGTGCATCGCCTGCGCGACTTGGGCTGGGAGGATGGGCGCAACTTCGTGCTCGAGCGCCATGGCGTGCAGGACAACCGCGAGCGCGCCCAGGCCATCTACGCGGACGCGGTCGCGCGAAAGGTCGACTTGATCCTCGCGGTCGGGTCGACGGCCGGCACCACCACGGTCGTCGATGCCGTCCGCGCGACACGGACGATTCCGGTCGTCTTCGCAGGCGGGAGCGGCGAGAGTGTCGTAGCCCTCGGGCTGGTGGCGAGCCTCGCCAGGCCGGGCGGCAACGCGACGGGTGTGACGGTAGGCGTGGGCCAGGACATTGGCGCCAAGCGGCTCGAGCTGCTGAAGGAGATCGCGCCCCGGATCAAGCGCGTCGCCTATCTCAATCCAAAATCGGCTGGCGACGAATTCATGCGCAAGGCAGCCGCGCGACTCGGCATCACGCTGGTCCTCGCACCAGTCGAATCCAGGGACCAGTACGAACAGGCGCTTGCCTTCGCGGCGCGCGAAAAGGTCGACGCGATCCTGACCGGGGCCTCGTCGATGCATCACGCAGCCGTTGGGCGCATCGCCGCATTTGGCGCGGAAAAGAAGCTTCTTACGGCCAGCTTCATTCCCGAGCTGGTCGAAGCCGGCGGGCTCATGTCCTACGGCATCGATTTCATCGACCTCAATCGCCGTGCCGCCGAGTACGTCGACAAGATCTTGCGCGGCGCGAAACCCGCGGACCTGCCCGTCGAGCAGCCGCGCAAGTTCGAGCTGGTCCTTAACCAGAAAACCGCGCGCACGCTCGGGATCTCGATCCCGAAGAGCGTTTTGCTGCGCGCGGATCGGGTGATCGAATGAACCGCCGCCGCACGATCGTCCTCGCGCTCGGCGCCGCGGCCGCATTGGCCGCGCCCTTTTCCCTCGCGCAGCCACCCGGAAAAAAGTGGCGCATCGGATTCCTTTCGGTGGATTCGGCGGCATCGGGGGCCGGACGGGCGATCCGGACGCGGCTTCCCCCCTTCCTGGCCGCGCTTGGCTACCGCGAAGGCGAAAACCTTGAGATCCAGTGGCGATGGGCCGACGGGAAGCGCGAATCTTTGCCGGATCTCGCCGCCGGGCTCGTTCGCAGCGCCGTGGACTTGATCGTGGCTCGCAACAATGTGTCGATCACGGCGGCAAAAAACGCGACGACTTCGATTCCGATCGTGATGTTCAGCGGGATCGATCCGGTTGAAAACGGGCTGGTCCTGAGCCTCGGCCGACCGGGAGGCAACGTCACCGGGACGACTTACCTCACTTCCGCGACCATGGCCAAGATCCTGCAGGTTCTCAAGGAGATCGCCCCGCGGGTGCGCCGCGTCGCCGCCCTCGTGACCGTCGGGAGCAGCGACCAGTTCTATCGCAAGTCGCTCCAGTCGGGGGCAGACAAGCTGGGGCTGGCGATCCGGTTCCACGAGGTAAGGAGCGTGGACGAAATCGGGGGGGTGCTGGAAAAGGTGGCGGAGAGCGGGGCCGATTCGATGCTGGGTGCGGACAATCCGCTGATCCGCGAGCGTTCAGACCAGGTGATCGCCTTCATGCGCGAGCGGAAAATGGCTTCGATTTCGAATGTCGCAGGATTCGCCGAGCGGGGAGGGCTCGCCCACTATGCGCCGGACGGCGATGAATTCCTCGCACGGGTCGCAGGCTACGTCGACCGCATCCTCAAAGGCGCCAAGCCTGCCGACCTTCCGATCCACCAACCGGACAAGTACGAGTTCGCGATCAACCTGAACACCGCCAAGGCGATCGGCATCCAGGTTCCGCAGTCGGCCCTCCTGCAGGCCACCAAGGTGATCGAATGAATCCGGCGAATGATCCGGAACGCGAGAGAATTTCGCCCAATTCTCTTTCACTGCGGAAGCGCACAGGGTGATGATGGACGCGTTCGGTAAGCGGCTGCGCGAATTGGGGTGGGAGAGCCGGACCGCACGGTCTCGATCGAAACGCGCTATGCCGAAAGTCGAGCGCCTGCCGGTGCTTGCCAAGGCGCTGGTCGAAAGCAAGGTCGAGCTTGTGGTCGCAAGTTCGACGCCCCCGGCGCTGGCGATGAAGGTGCTGGCGCGGGCGGACGAG
>JANMDK010000287.1:0-13831 GCA_031376265.1 Pseudomonadota bacterium | reverse complement strand
CACTTTTCGCAAGCTGAAAGGCACCTACCGCACGCGGGAGATCGACCTTGCAGTGGTCAAGGGCAAGACCAAGCCCGTAGCGGTGGTTGAGGTCCTCGATTTCCATACCGAAGAGACTTTCCCGCATATCGTCGAGGTGCTCAGCCTTTTCAGGAACGGGCTTTCTTCCTACCGCGCTCGCCGCTGGGACGAGGCAACGAAGCTGTTCCACGAGGCCCTCGGACTGCATCCGAAGGACAAGCCGAGCGCCATCCACATCGAGCGCGCCCAGTACCTCAAGGAGAACCCGCCGCCGGAAGACTGGGACGGGGCCTGGGTGCTCGAGAGCAAGTGATCCGCTAAGGCCTGCCGTGGAAGACGGCCTGCCACCGTATATCGGTTTTGCGGGCCTCTGGCGGCTGGAGGCCTCCGGCCTCGACATCGCCCGCCTCGGGCCGATGCTCGATGCGCGCCTGCTGCGCGACCTGGGCAATGCGGACGCGATGATGGACATCGCCACGCTTTCGATCCTGACGCTGATTCCCGAGAACCGACCGCCTGCGTTGGCCATGCAGTTACGGGCGCTGGCGATCCGCCAGGTTTATCGGATCGCCGCGTCGCGCCAACCCGCCGGCCTGCGTGTCCTCGCCATAGCGTCCCCCGGCGACATGACCGCGCTGACGCACATCGATTGCCTGCTCGAAGGCTCGGATGTCGACCTGCTGATGCTCTACGTGCAGGATTGCCACCCAATGCCTGCTTCGTTGCCGGATCACGATCTGGTCTTTGTCGTTGCCGGCGAGTCCGGGCCGAATCGCCCGGTGCTGGAAAAGATCGCGCAATTCACCCGGACTTCGGCCAGGCCGGTGCTGAATCGAGCGGAGAGAATTCTGAAGCTTTCGCGCGACAGCGTCTCCACCATGCTGGGCGGGATCCCCGGCGTGGTGATGCCGGCGACGAGGCGAGTCGAAAGGAAAGCGCTGGAACAGGTCGCCACTGGCGAAGTAACGATCGCGTCGTTGCCCTGTGCGGGCGCGTTTCCGGTCATCGTCCGGCCCGAGGGCTCGCAGGGTGGCAAGGACCTTTCGCGCATCGACGATGCAAACGGATTGCGCGCTTACCTGGCCACGACGCCCGAGGGGAGCTTTTTCATCTCGCGCTTCATCGATTACAGCGGCCCCGACGGCCTCTTCCGCAAGTACCGCGTGGTCATGATCGGCGGCAGGCCGTTTGCCTGCCACATGGCGATCTCTTCGAACTGGATGATCCACTACGTCAATGCCGACATGGACCAGAGCGCGTCGAAGCGCGACGAGGAAGCGGGATTCATGGAGGGGTTCGATACCGGGTTCGGGGCGCGGCATGCGCCGGCGCTGTCCGGGATCGACAACGCGCTGGGACTCGACTACTACGCGATCGATTGTGCGGAAACCCGCGAAGGCGAGTTGCTGGTCTTCGAGGCGGACACCGCGATGCTGGTGCATGCAATGGACCCGCCGGACCTCTTCCCCTACAAGGCGCCTGCCATGCGCAAGATCTTCGATGCTTTTCGGCGGATGCTCGACGAGAGCTATTCAGGCGGCGCGGGCATAAAAAAAGGCTGACCGCGAACGGCCAGCCTTCCAGCAGGAATCGCTGTGGGGGTTTTAGCGAATCCTGTTCAGGTCCGAAGTGGACAGCGACGCGAGCAACTCCATGAAGCCGGGCGTTGCGGGCTTCGTCGAAGCCATTTGCTCGCTTTCCTGCGCCTGGTCGAATCCGCGGGCACGCACGACCAGCGTGTAACCCTTGCTGTTCGAGTTCATGCTGCGGCCGCGCAGGTCTGAAAACCGCCCGCCGATGCTGTGACCCGCGAGGTCACGGATGATTGCGCCGCCGCGCGAAGGCTCTTCGTAGCCGACGATCGCGCCCGAGTCGCCTATGATCGGGGTGAACAGGTTGACCTGCGCCACGACTTCGCCGGTATCCGGATTGCGCAACATCTGCTTGAACCCGACGACATGGCCCTGGTCGTTTTTCACGGCTTTCCTGACCAATGGTCCGCTCTTCGCGACCGGGCCGAAGTCCGAAAGCGTGGAGCAACCGCCCAGTGCTACGGCCGCCGCGAGTATCAGTGTCCTGGCAATCATGGTGTTTCTCCTTCCTAAATTACTTACTGCACCCCCTACGTCTCGCAATGTACTCCTGCACTACAGGAAGAGATAGGAAAAACTCCCGTTTTCGGCCCATTTTTCGATTTGAGGTAAATTCCACGGTTTTATCTCAAGACATTGAATATATGTAAGTATTTTGTCTGGCTCCCGTAGGAAAAGCGACCGCTTGTCGGGCCGGTCACCGACGAAAGGTAAAATCCGCGTCTCGCGGGTGTAGTTCAATGGCAGAACACCAGCTTCCCAAGCTGGTTACGTGGGTTCGATTCCCATCACCCGCTCCAGTTCGTTCACAGCAGCAGACTCGGGTGCATTTTGTCTAGCGCATGAATCCCGTCGACATCAAAGAGTTCACGGCCGCAATGCGCCGCGCGGCGACGCCGGTTTCGGTGGTCACCACCGCCGGCGCGGGTGGGCGCTTTGGCGTCACGGTGAGCTCCATCTGCACCGCTTCGGCCGATCCGCCGCAGGTGCTCGTCTGCGTGCACCTCGGCGGGCCCACGGCGCCGGCGCTTCGGCTCAACAAGTGCTTCGCGGTCAACATCCTCGACCGCAAGCATCGCCATGTCGCCGATTCCTTCGCCGGGCGCATCGAGCGCTGGCGAAGCGACCGGTTCGCGTGCGACTCGTGGACGGAAATTTCCACTGGCGCGCCGATTCTCAGCGATGGCCTGCTGGTGCTCGATTGCGAGCTCACGCAGGAGCTGGTGGTGTCGACGCACGCCGTGTTCGTCGGCACGGTCGTCGGACTCCAGTCGCGCGAGGGCGCGCCGCTCCTTTATTCCGACCAGGCTTACCGGACGCTCGAGAATCACGGGCAGATCCCCAGCGAGGACATCCAGTTATGACGTTTTCAGTAATCGCGCGCTGCCGCGAAACCGGCCGCTACGGCGTGGTCGTGACTTCTTCCAGCATCGCGGTGGCGGCTCGCTGCGGCCGCTGGGCCCGAGCCGGGGTCGGCGCAGTCGCCACGCAGAACATCACCGACCCGGCGCTCGGCAAGCTCGGGCTGGACCTGCTTGCCGAGGGCTACGGCGCAGAGGCGGTGCTCCGATCGATGGTGGCTGCGCGCCCGCACGCGGAATTTCGCCAGCTGGCGGTCGTGGACCAGAACGGGAAGACTGCGAGCTATTCGGGCGCGAAGTCCCTCGGCATTTACAAGGAGCAGCACGGCGAGGATTGCGTGGCTTGCGGCAACCTCCTTGCGAGCGAAGGCGTGCCGAAAGCCATGGTCGCCGCTTTCGAGCGCGATCCGAAAAAGCATCTGGGCGAGCGGCTGCTTGCCGCTTTGGTCGCCGGCCTCGAAGCCGGTGGCGAGACCGCGCCGGTTCGGTCCGCCGGCTTGTATGTCGTCGACCGGTTCGTCTGGCCGGTGATCGACCTGCGCGTCGACTGGCATGACAAGCCGATCGCCGAGCTGCAGAAGGTCTTTGCCGAATATTTCCCCCAGATGGACGACTACATCCAGCGGGCGGTGGATCCCACGCAGGCCCCGGGCTACAAGTGAAAAAGGTCTATTTCCTCAATGGGCCGAACGCGAATCTCTATGGGCTCACCGACAAGGGCACCTACGGCAGCGATACGTTCGAGACGCTGGGACTGCGCTGCGCAGCGGAAGCGAAACGGCATTCGATCGAGCTCTCGTTTCGCCAGAGCAATTCGGAGGGCCAGCTGATCGATTGGGTCCAGGAAGCGATCCGCGATGCGGACGGGCTGATCGTGAACGGGGCAGGGCTCACCTACACGTCGATAGCCTTGCTCGATGCGTTGCTGGCGTTTCCGGGCCCGGTGGTCGAAGTTCACATGAGCAACATTTACCGGCGTGAGCCTTTCCGGCATCACTCCTATATCTCAAAAGCGGCAACCGGCATCGTCGCAGGCCTCGGGGCGGACGGTTACGAGCTCGCCATCGCGGCAATGCGAAAGCTGCTGGATCGGAAGAAATAATGGCGCTGCTCTTTTATAGCGAATACGACGACCCGCAGGACTGGGGCAAGCACCTGCGCGACGCGATTCCGGGCCTCGATTTCCGGGTCTGGCCAGAGGTCGGCAATGCGGCGGAAATCGAAGCCGCGATCGTCTGGAAGGCGCCGGAAGGCGAATTGCGCAAATACCCGAACCTCAAGCTGATCATCAACCTTGGCGCGGGGGTCGACTCGATCGTCCGGGACCGCTCGCTGCCTCAGGGCATCCCGATCGTCCGAATCGCCGATCCGGACATGAGCCGCATGATGGCGCAGTTCGTCCTCGCGGCGGTGTTGCGCCACTACCGGGACTTCGTGCCGTTCGCGCGCGCCCAGAAAGAGCGCCGCTGGCACTACATCCATCCGCGCGAGGCGCCGACTTGCAGCGTCGGCGTGATGGGCCTGGGCAGCCTGGGGGCTACCGCAGCAAAGGAGTTGGTGCGGCAGGGGTTCAAGGTTGCAGGATGGTCGCGCACGCCAAAATCGATCGAAGGGGTCGAATCGTTTAGCGGAGAGGCCGGTTTCGCGCCGTTTCTTGCGCGCAGCGAAATCCTCGCAGTCATGCTGCCGCTGACGCCGCAGACCGAAGGCATCCTCGATACAAAAGCGCTGGCGCTGCTTCCGCGTGGCGCAAAGATCGTCAATGTGGGACGCGGCAGGCTGGTCGACGAGGACGCGTTGATCGTGGCCCTGCGTTCCGGCCACATCGCCGAGGCGACGCTCGATGTTTTCCGCACCGAGCCGCTGCCTGCCGAGTCGCCGCTTTGGGATTTCGACCAGGTGCTGGTGACGCCGCACCTCGCATCGGTGGCCATTCCTCGCACCGCTGCACGCCAGGTCGCCGAGAATCTGCGGCGGCTCGCGGCCGGCGAGCCGCTGATCAACGTCGTCGATCCGGCGCGCGGCTACTAGTTTTCCTTTTTCGCCGGGTTTCCATGAGCTTCGGCCAGACTTCGGCGAAGTGCTTCTTGGCGAACTCCGCAAAAGTCGCGACGGCCGGCCTGGCCGCGTGCTTTTTCAGGCGCAGGCAGACGACGAGGATATTCGGCAAGTCCTCTGCGATCGGGACCGCCACCACCTTGTTGCCGTCATAGGTCCAGGGCACGCGGGGGATGGCGTTGAGGATCCCGAATCCCAGCCCGCGGGCCGCCAGCCCGCGAACCATCTCGTAGGACTTGGTGCGATAGGCGATCCGGGGCTCGATGCGCACTGCGCGGAAAAGCGAGAGGAAGTAGTCGCGCGTGTAGGGGAGATCGAGGAGGATCATCGGTGCTCCCGCAAGCTCTTTGAGGCTGACTTCGCGCCGCCGGGCGAGCGGATGGTCCGGCGATAGGATCACGGTGGGCGGCAACTCGGCCAGCAGCTCCACTTCGAACTCGTCGGATAGCCCGTACGCGTACGTGAGGGCCACCTCGCAGCGGCCGCTCCGCAGCCGATCGAGCACCTCAGCCTGGTTTCCCTCCTCGATTTCGAGCGAGATCTCGGGATAGCGCGCCGCGAAGGCCGGCAGGAGCCCTGGCAGTAGAAAGGGCGCGAGCGTAATGAAGCAGGCAGCACTGACTTCGCCGCTTTGTGCGCCCCCCATGGCGCCTGCAAACAGTTCCACCTCCCGCGCGTGCGCCAGCAGGCCCCGCGCCTGGACGAGCAGGCGGTCTCCCGCAAGAGTGAGCGACAGGCCCTTGGCATGGCGGCGCACAAAAAGCTGCACCTTGAGGTCGGCTTCGAGCTGCGCGATTGCCGCCGAAATCGAGGGCTGCGAGACGCGCATCAGACGCGCGCCCAGGGTCACGCTGCCGGTTTCGGCCGCCGAGACGAAGTAACGCAGGGCCCGCAGCGACAGGCGCGTTGACGAAGTGGGGGCTTCGGTTTCTTGCATAGGAGAATCCTATACAACTGCACAGGAAAAAGTATTTTATCCGATGCCAAGCGGAGGCTACCGTTCCGCCTTTCATCCATAGCCCGGAGTCACCCGCCATGCTGCGTACAGGCGAGCAATACAAGGAAGGGATTCGCGACGGTCGCGAAGTCTGGATCGACGGCGAGCGCGTCAAGGACGTGACCAAGCACCCGGCGTTCAAGCCGATCGTCGACGTCAAGGCGCGCATGTACGACATCCAGCACGAGCCGGCGCACAAGGACGTGTTTGGCTACCAGGACGGCAAGGATCGAAATGCCGTGCTGCTCAAGCTCCCGCATACGCAGCAGGACTGGTGGGACAAGTGGAACGCGCTCGACGTGTTCTTCAAGGACATCGGCGGCGTGGTCACCCGCACCGGCGACGAGACCGTCGGCGAGATGTGGTCGCTGCATGACGGCCGCGACGTGCTCAACAAGATCGACCCCCGTTTCTCCGAGAACATCGACCGCCATATCAACCAGGTTCTGGTCGACGACCTCTTTCACGTCTCGGCCAACACTGATCCCAAGGGCGACCGCTCCAAGCGCCCGCAGGACCAGGATCCGGACATGATGTGCCACGTGGTCAAGGAGACCGACAAGGGCATTATCATCCGCGGCGCGAAGTACGAGACCGCTGCAGCGTATGCGGACCAGGCTTTCCTCAAGCCCACGGTAGGCGCATGGGCGGATGAAAAGCTTTCGGACTACGCGCTGGGCTGCATCGTGAAGATGGGCGCTCCGGGCGTGAAGCACATTTGCCGGGCCGGATTCGCCGGGCGCGGCTCGAAAGAAGACTACCCGCTAAGCAACAGGTTTGACGAGGTCGACACGCTGATGGTGCTCGACAACGTGCTGATTCCCTGGGAGGACGTGTTCTTCCATCGATT
This sequence comes from Pseudomonadota bacterium, assembly GCA_031376265.1. GTDB lineage: Bacteria > Pseudomonadota > Gammaproteobacteria > Burkholderiales > SG8-39 > SZAS-79. Next base: position 6,952 of record JANMDK010000287.1, on the reverse strand, counting down.
CACCGAGGGCGCCCGCTTCATCCGCGGCACCCTGCATCGGTACTCGGCCTTCCCCTACGTGCTGCGCGTCCTCTACACGGCCGACATGATGATCGGCGCGGCCATGTGGAATTGCAAGCAGACCGGTCTGGACAAGATGCAGTCGGTGAAAGAGAAGCTGGCCGACATGGTGGCTTACCGCGAAGGGATCCGCGCGCACCTCGCTGCTTCGATTGCGCTGGCCGAGAAAAGCCCGGGCGGGCTGCTGATGCCGAACCAGTCGCTGCTTTACGCCGGCCGCATCCACGCCTGCGCCAACCTGCCGCAGATCATGCACATCGCGCGGGAGTTGTGCGGCGGGCAGCTTTGCGTGACGCCGAATTACGCGACCTTCGTGTCCGACGGCACCAAGTCGTGGATGGACAAGTTCTATTCGCTGAACGACAACTGGGTGGCCGAAGACCGCAGGAAGCTCCTGGCGTTTGCGCGGGACCTGCTCAACTCGGACTACGCCGGGCACCGCCTCACTTTCGTGCAGTTTGCGCAGGCACCGCACTTCAACCACCTCGCGGCGTTGTACGGATCGTTCGATTTTTCGGGGCCGCTGGACCTGGTCAAGAAATGCGCGGGCCTCTCGGATCGCGTAGACGCGCCGGTGACGGCGCATCCGGCGGGCATGAAGTCCGCGGCATGACAATTGCTAGGGAAGGCGCATGGTCCATACAAGGATAAGAAAATTCAACACCCGCACTGTCTGGAAGGGCCAGGATATCGACAATGACCTCGCGATGGCGGTGCGTGCCGGCAACATGGTGTTCGTACGCGGCCAGACGGGGATGGACCTCAAAGGAAAGATCCACGGCGTCAACGATCCGGCGGCGCAGACCGAGAACGCCATGCGCTGCCTCAAGATCCTGCTGGAAGAGGCCGGCTCGAAGCTCGAGGACGTCTGCAAGATCGTGATCTACGTCACCGACCGGGCCTATCGCGAGGCGGTGTACCGGGTCGTCGGCAAGTGGCTCAAGGGCGTGCACCCGGTTTCGACCGGGATCATCGTGCAGGGGCTGGCGCGTCCCGAGCTGCTGATGGAAATCGATGTGTTCGCCGTTATCCCGGATACTCCGGCGAAGGCGGCGAAGACTGCGAGTCGCGCAAGGAAGAAGGCGAAGTGAACCCATAACGTTACCTGGGAGGGTGCTATGAGCGGATCGACAGGAATAGGATCGAAAGCACGCGCGTTGGGCGCCGCTATGGCGTTTGCGCTGATTGGCGGTACATTGAGCGGCAGCGCCGCCGCCCAGGATCCGTTGCGGATCAGCATCTGGGGCGGAAGCTGGCGGGATTTTGTCGCGGAGAACATCGGCAAACGATTTACCGCGGAAACGGGCGTGCCGGTCGAGTACATCACCGGCGGGACGATCGATCGCCTGAACAAGGCCAAGCTCTCCAAGGCGAATCCCGAGACCGACCTGATCTTCACCACCAGCCACGTTGGCTGGCTGTACGCGTCCGATGACCTGTACGAGCGTCTCGACATGTCCAAGCTGTCTAACGCGAAAACGCTCTTCCCGGATGCGATCATCAGTCCTTTCCATGTGGGCACCTGGTCCTACGTGTACACGATCGCGTATCGCCCCGACCTGGTGCCGGCCGACATCAAGTTCACGTCGTGGAACGATCTCTGGAGCCCCAGGCTCAAGGGCACCATAGGACTGCCGGACTTCGACCCGAGCCACATCATCTACGCATCGGCGCTGCTCTCGGGCGGCAAGACGGCCAAGGATTGGGCCATGGGACAGAAGAAACTGCTCGAGCTCAAGCCGAACATCAAGGCCTTCTACAGCTCGGATGCCACCAGCCAGGAGAAGATCGGCTCGGGCGAAACCCCGGTGCAGGTGCTGCTCTCGGGCAACGCGTATCACATGATGACCCAGGGCGTGAAAATCAACCTGGTCGTGCCGAAGGAGGGCGCGATCATGGGCATCGACACGGTCGGGATCAACAAGGGCAGCAAAAAGCAGGACCTCGCCTACAAGTTCATCAACATCGCGCTCGATCCGGCGACCCAAACGCTGGTGGCCAACAAGCAGAAGATGGGTCCGGTGAGCCCGCTGGCGAAAGTGGACCCTGCCGTTGCCAAGCTGCCTGGCATGTTCACCACCGCCCAGCAGTGGAAGGACCAGGCGATCGTCATCGACCACAAGCAGCGCTCGGAGCTTCTCGGCGACTGGCGGAAGTGGTTCACCGAGAACCTGATCGCGCGCTGAGCCAAACGCCGGCAGCGTCGTGATGGTGGAGCGCCGGCCGGCGTATTTCGCCTGGTTTGTCCTTCCAGCAGTTTTCCTGGCGGTTGCGCTGGCGGCCTCGCTCGCCTCGCTGCTGCAATTTGCCTTCCGGGAGCACATCCCCGGGTCGCTGCAGGTGGGCGGGTTCACGCTGGGCAACTTCGCCCGCATGGGCGATTGGGTCTATCTCCGCGTGTTCATCGACAGCCTGCTGCTCTCCGCGTGCACCGCGGTGGGCAACCTGCTGCTTGGCTATCCGCTGGCTTACGCGCTCGTGCGCTCGAAGTCGGGCCTGCTCAGGTCCACGATCCTGGTCACGACGATCGTCCCGATGTTCACCGGCGACATCGTGCGCACGTACTCCTGGCTGGTGGTGCTCGGCAAGAACGGCTTCATCAATGGCACGCTCAAGTCGGCGGGCATCATCGACACGCCGCTCGAGCTTCTCTACACCCCGCTCGGCGTGACGATTGCCTTGATCCAGTACTCGTTGCCGGTGATGGTGATCATCCTCGCCGCGGCCATCAGCCATATCGACGTGGCTTACGAGAAGGCGGCCGCGAGCCTCGGCGCGAGTCCGCTTGCCGTGCTCTGGAATGTCACGTTGCCGCTTTCGATGCCGGGCATCCTTTCAGGCACGGTGACGATCTTTGCGTGGACGCTCTCCGCGTTTGCCACGCCCCAGCTCGTCGGAGGCGGCAAGGTGAACATGATTTCGAACATGGTCTACCAGCTGGGTTTCTCGAATTTCGATTTTCCGTTCGCCGCGGTGCTCAGCATGGTGGCCCTGGCTTTGATTTTCGCCATCCTGTATTTCATGGGGCTCGGCATGCGCCGCCTGGAACGCGTCGGGCTGCACTGAGATGGGTGTGCGCGACAAGGCCTTGCGTGTGCTCTACGGGCTGCTCATTGCCGTAACGCTCGCCTATGTGACGCTGCCGTCGCTGGTGGTGATCGTCACCGCGTTCAGCGACAAGGCGTTGCTGATGTTCCCGCCCACCGGGTTCTCTCTCAAGTGGTTCGAGCGTGCGATCGAGTACGAGGATTTCCGCAAGGGATTCGCAAACGGCCTGATCATCACCGCCTGGGCCTCGGGCATCGCGCTGGTGTGCGGGACGCTGGCTGCATTTGCGATTGAGCGGTTCGAGTTCACCGGCAAGCGGACGCTCGAAGCGCTGCTGCTTTCGCCGCTGGTGATCCCGCACTTCACGCTCGGCATCGCGATGCTGATCCTGGCTTCCGAAGTCAGCATCATGCGGACCTTCACGCTGGTGGTGATCTGCCATGTGATCCTCGTGCTGCCGTTCGTGATGCGCGCCGTCTATGTCTCGCTCAAGAACATCGACCCGGCGCTCGAGCGCGCGGCCGCCAGCCTTGGGGCGTCCCCTTTCACCGTCTTCATGAAGATCGACCTGCCGTTATTGGCGCCGGGCCTGGCCGGCGGCTGGCTGTTCGCTGCGATCCTTTCCTTCAACGAGTTCACCGCGACCCTCTTCGTCACCGGGCAGCGCACCCAGACCCTGCCGGTGGCCATGTACACCTACGTGCGCGAGTATGCGGACCCGACCATGGCCGCGTTATCCTCGATGCTTATCGCGGCCACGGTGCTTTTCCTCGTGGCGGCAAACCGCTGGCTGGGCCTGGAGCGCATCCTCTCGATCGAGCAGGCGCGCTGATACCGAAACTGCAGAAAAGGAAAATGATGGGAGCACCGCAGAATCAACGCGCCCCGCTTTCCGGGCCGGACGTCTGGCTCGGCAAGGAGATGGAGGCGCGCACCGACTGGATCCACGTCCTGGATCCGGCCGAGATCGAAGACCTGCAGCGCGCGATCCACGCGGTGCGGCCCGCCCGCCCGGATATGTACTCGGTCACCGCCGAAAACTTTCCCCTGCCGGTGCTTTCACGCCGGTTCGCGGCGATCGCCGAAGCGCTGGAGCGAGGCTGCGGCGTGGCCAACATCCGCGGCATCCCGACGGGAGCGTTCTCGATGGAGGACCTGCGCTGGGTGCTGTGGGGAATCGGCGCGCACCTCGGGACCGCGGTGTCGCAGAACAAGGTCGGCGAATACTTCGCAGAGGTCAGGGACTATGGCGAGCAGCTCGGTCGGCCGGATTCGCGCGGCTACCGGACGGCCTCGTCGCTACGCTTCCATACTGACCGTTGCGACGTGGTGGCGCTGCTTTGCGCCCGCCAGTGCAAGGAGGGGGGCGACAGCCGCATCGTGAGCACCCCGGCGATCCACAACGCCATGCTGGAGCGGCGGCCAGACCTGCTCGAGGAGTTGTTCGGCAACTACCACCACAGCCGGCAAAGCGAAGAGGCCGAAGGGGAGTTGCCTTACTACGTCAACCCGGTATTCGGCGTGCACAAGGGACGCTTCTCCAGCCAGTATTCGCGTTCGTACGTCGAGAACGCGCAGAAATTCAACGGCACGCCGCGGCTGCGCAAGGAGCAGGACGAGGCGCTCGACCTGCTTGCAGCGCTCGCGGACGAACTTTGCATGCAGACGCGCATGGAGCCTGGCGACATCCAGCTGCTGAATAACCATGTCACGTACCACTCGCGCACCGCGATCGTGGATCACGAGGAGACCGAGAAAAAGCGGCTCGTCTACCGCCTCTGGCTCTCGACGCCGCAGAGCCGCGAACTGCCACCGGGCTACGAAGTGCTTTGGGGCCCGACCGCTGCCGGCGCGCTTCGCGGCGGCGTCACGCCGCCAAGCGGGTTGCGCACTGTGCGGGACTGGCGGTCGGCAGGTTCGCCTGCGGCCTGACCGGCGCCCTCAGATGAGCGAGACCATCAGCGTTTGCGTCGAGGGGGTCGTCAAGTCCTTCGACGGCGTGGCGGCCGTCAACGACGTTTCGCTCGACGTCCGCAAGGGCGAGTTCCTGACGCTGCTCGGGCCCTCGGGTTGCGGCAAGACCACGTTGCTCAACCTGATTGCCGGGTTCGTGGAGCCTGAGCGCGGCACGATCAGCATCGATGGCGAAGTCGTCACGCAAAAACCGCCTTACCTGCGCTCCATCGGCATGGTCTTCCAGAATTACGCGCTTTTCCCGCACATGACGGTGGCCGACAACGTCGCATTCGGCCTGAGGATGCGCAAAGTCCCGCCGGCGGACATCAAGAAGAGGGTGGCAGAAGCCCTCGACATGGTGAGGTTGCCGAAAATGGGCGAGCGCACGCCGCGGCAATTGTCCGGAGGGCAGCAGCAGCGTGTCGCGCTTGCGCGTGCGCTCGTGATCGACCCGAAAGTCGTCCTGCTAGACGAGCCGTTTTCCGCGATCGACAAGAACCTGCGCGCCGAAATGCAAGTCGAGCTCAAGCAGATCCAGAAGCGCGTCGGCATCACGACGCTTTTCGTCACCCATGACCAATCCGAGGCGCTATCGCTCTCTGATCGCATTGCGGTCATGTCGCATGGCCGGATCGAGCAGCTATCGGAACCCTCACACCTCTATCGCAGCCCGGCGACCAGACAGGCACGACTGGCGGTCCGCATCGCGCACAGCATGCTTTCCGGGCATCACGTCACAACAAAACCGAACCTGACCTTGCCGGCATTCGTGCCGGGGGAAACGCTCGCCCGCGCCAGATTCCCCGCTTCTCGCGACGCATGATGAACACTGTGAATCCCGCCTTCCCGCCCACCTTCTCCCTCGCCGACAAGGTCGTCCTGCTTACCGGCGGCGCCGGAATCTACGGTCGCGGCCTGGCAGCCGGGATCGCCGCCGCCGGTGCGACGCTGATTCTCGCGTCGCGCAACGTCGAGGCCTTGGAAAAAGTCAGCGCGGAAGAACGCGCGCTCGGCCGCACGACCCACGTCCGACCGCTGAATCTGACGGACGAGTCCTCGATCCTGCAGCTCCGCGACAGCGTGCTGGCCGAGTTCGGGCGGATCGACGGACTCGTCAACAACGCGGTGGCCCGGCCGATGCGGACCGCCGACGCTCCACTGGCGGATTGGACGGCTTCGATGCAGGCCAACGCCACCGGCCTCTTTGCCATCACCCGGGCGTTCGCCGAGGCGATGGCCAACCACGGCGGCGGCAGCATCGTCAACATCGGCTCGATTCAGGGGATGGTCGGTCCGGACTTTTCGCTTTACGAGGGACTCAACATGCACGCGATTCCGGATTATTTTTTTCACAAGGCGGGCATGGTCAATCTCACCCGCTTTTTTGCCGCGTCCCATGGCCCCCGTGGCGTACGGGTCAACTGCCTTTCGCCGGGCGGTTTTTTCACCGGTCAGCCTCCGGCCTTTGTCGAGCGATACAGCAAAGCTACGTTCTTGCGCCGCATGGCCGACAAAGATGATCTCGGCGGTCCGGTGATATTCCTGCTGAGCGAGGCGTCGCGCTATGTCACCGGAGTGAATCTGCCGGTCGATGGTGGATACACGGCACACTGACCCGGACGCCAACCGTGAAACCGAAAAACAGCACCTCCCTGTCCCGTCGTTCGTTTCTCCAGCTTTCCGGGCTCGCCGGTGCGGCGGTCACGCTTCGGCTGGAGCCGACGGCGCAGGCCGCCGCGACCGACGCGAAGCCGGTTGAGGAGATTGGCTCCCGACGGGAGCTGTTCGTGGACGATTTTCTGATCGAGCGGCTGACCGGCCGGGTGGAACCGCGCCTGCACCACCCCCAGCCGCGGGAGATCGTGCTCGAGCACGACGCGCCCTGGGA
>JANMDK010000255.1:0-31660 GCA_031376265.1 Pseudomonadota bacterium | reverse complement strand
CCCGGGGCGCCTTCCCCCCCATTCTTGGCGCCCTGTGGGGGCCCCGTGGCCGCCCCCCCCGCCGGTAACGAGTGCGACCTTGTCCTTGAGTCGGTTCATATTGTTTCCTGGAGTCCGAGCAAGCGATTCGGGTTGTCGACGAGGATCTTCTTCAGCGTCGCTTCGTCGGGCGCGAACTCGAAGAGCGCGTCGACCAGCCGGCCGTCGTCCGGCATGCGCTTGGCGTCGAATACCCCGGTATGCGGCCAGTCGCTGCCCCAGAGCATGCGGTCGGGTGAAACTTCGATCAACTTCTGCGCAAAAGGCACGACGTCGGCGTAAGGCGGCCCCTGCTTGGTGAGCCGGTCGGCGCCGCTCAGCTTGACCCACACGTTGTCTCGCCGCGCGAGCTCGAGCATCACCGCGAACGGCGCCTGGTCGAGGCCCAGCGAAACATCCACGCGCCCAAGATGGTCGATGACCACCGGCGCGCGGATCGAGGCGAGCCAGTCCTTGAGTCCCGGCAGCGCGGCGCCCTCGAAGTGCAGCTCGATGAACCAGCCCAGGCCGTCGATGCACTCGAGCACATGATCGAAGACGGCGTGGTCCAACGTGCCGCCGTGCTGCGGATTGAACGCGAACCGCACACCGCGCGCGCCCTGCTCATGCATTTTCTCGCAGCCCTCGCGCGTGGCCTTGCCGTCGAGCCGCACCACTGCGAGATAGCGCCCGTTGGATCGAGCCACCGCATCGAGGTCGACCGAGTTGTCGAAGCCGTGCGTGTTCGCGTGGACTTCGAGGCCGCGCGTGATCCCAATCCGGTCGTGCATCCGCATGCAGGCATCGAGCAACGCATTCGGCGGCGTGTACTTTCGGGTGGGCGAGTACGGATACGTCGCCTGTGGCCCGAGCACATGGAAATGCGTATCCCATGCGCCTTCGGGAAGCTTGCGCCGCGGGCTCGAAGGCCGCGCCAGCGGCCCGAGGCAATCGCGGATTCCTTCGGCCACGCGGCTCAGGCGTCGACGAAGAAAGGCGTCTCGCCGCTGCCGCGCAGGACGATGTCGAAGCCGTAGGCCTTCGTCCCGTCCTTCTCGGCGGGAAGCTCGCGCGCGATCAGCGTAGCGCGCGCATCAAGATCCTCGATGCCATTGAGGATCGGGTCGATGTCGTTGAGCGCTTCGCCGGGGAAATAGAGCTGCGTAATCAGGCGCTGCATCACGCCTGCGCCGAAAAGCGAGAAATGGATGTGCGGCGGGCGCATCCAGTTGTCGTAGCCGGGATTCGGGTAGGCGCCGGGCTTGATCGCGCGGAAGCAGTAGCGGCCTTCGGCATCCGTCAACATCCGGCCATGGCCCTTGAAGTTGGGGTCGAGCGGCTCGGGCGTCTGGTCCACCGGGTGCTCGTACTTGCCCCACTTGTTTGCCTGCCAGACCTCGACCAGCGCGCCGCGCACCGGCTTGCCGGCCTCGTCGAACACCTGCCCCGAGACGACGATTGGCGTGCCCTGCGCGCGCGCACCCCCGACGACCTTGCACGCGAGGTCGTCTTCGCCGGGCCCGATCAAGGCCCGCGGATAGAAAGGCCCGACGGTCTGCGAAGGCGTGACGATGCGCACCGGCTTTTCCGGCGTGCGCGTCTCGTGCACCACGTAGCCCTTGATGCGCTCAAGACGCTTCTTCTCTACGAAGACCGAAGGATGAGGAATCGCGTCCTTGGGTTTGTCACCCATTAGTTCACCTTCGCTCCGGTTTGCTTAATGACCTTGCCCCAGCGCGCGATCTCGGTGCGGATCCATTCGCCGAACTGCTCTGGCGTGCCCGCGACCATTTCGAACTCGACGGCCAGCAGCTTGTCCCGCACGTCGGGCGAGTTGAGGATCTTCACGATCTCGCGGTTGTAGCGGTCGATGATCGGCCGCGGCGTGCCGCCGGTGGTGAGAAAGCCGATCCAGGCCACGGCTTCGAAATCGGGAAACCCGGATTCGATCATGGTCGGCACATTCGGCGTGGTCGCGAACCGCTTGCGGCCGGTTGAGGCAAGCAGCCGGATCTGGCCGGACTTGACGTACTGCAGCACGTTGCCCGGCACGAAGAACGCCGTCTGCACGTTGCCGCCAAGGATGTCGGTGACTGCCGGTGCCGAGCCCTTGTAAGGTACGTGCACGATGTCCACGTGCGCCGCAGTCTTCATCATCTCCATGGTCAGGTGCGAGGCGCTGCCGACCGCGATGGACGCGTACGAAAGCTTGCCGGGCTGCGCTTTCGCGAGCGCGACCAGCTCGGCCACGGTCCTGGCCGGCACGCTCGGGTGCACCGTGAGGAACTGCGGCGCCGTCACCGCGAGCGTGATCGGTGCCAAGTCCTTTTGCGGGTCGTAAGGCATCTTGTCGAAGAGCGAGACATTCACCGCGATCGGCCCGTTGTAGCCGATCAGCAGCGTATGGCCGTCGGGGGCGGACTTGGCCACCAGGTCGGCGCCGATGTTGCCGCCGGCGCCGCCCTTGTTTTCCACAATCACCGACTGGCCGATGGCCTCCTGCAGCTTGGGCGCGACCAGGCGCGCGACGAGGTCGTTGGTGCCGCCGACGACCGGAACGATGATGCGCACTGGCTTTGTCGGGGACCATTCCTGTGCCGTGCCGGCGAGCGGAAGCGCCGCAAAAGTAGCGGCCAGGATCGATGCAATGAGCCTCATAGCGAAAACACCGGTTGCGCGAGCTCATCGTAGAGCGTCTCGTTGGCCCAATCCTGCACCTTGGCATTGCGGTCGAGCAGCACCGACGCCGCGCGAACACGCTGTACCGCTGCATTCAGCGCCGGCGGCTCGATGCCCTGCGATAGATTCAGCGCCGCGTTGAACAGCATGCGCCGCGCCATCGCGATGGGCTTGTCGGTGGCGACGAGGTGCTCCTTGGAGTGGTCCTGGATCGGGCCCATGCTTTCCTGCAGCGAAGCATCCTGCACCGAGAAACCTTCCACCCCGCTGAAGGTGCGCTTCTCTTTCTGCGAGACGCGGTCGATGAGATAGTCGTTGTCCTTGTTGGCCGAGGGGCGGAACGTGCCGCCCGGCTCGTACTTCACGTGGATGCCCTTGCCTTCCACCAGGTCCTGGCGTTCCTCGGCCGACAGCGGCTTGTCGGGATAGAAGTTGATGCTCCAGGCCCAGCAGCTGTAGTCGTCGATCGGCACCCAGACGTGGCCGCCCAGCGGATGCGGGCCGAAAGGCGGGATCAGCGTGTACCAGGGGAAGAGGAACTGCGTGACGCGCCAGTAGTAGGACTCGGGCTCGCCGTTGCGCCGGCCGTAGATTGAGAGGCCGTGCGGCATCTCTTCCACGTCGAACACCGCGTTGCGGTCGGCCTTGATGTACTTGTTGGCCTTGGCCTCGCGGTGCATCGGGTCGATGTCGAGCTCGAACCGGTGCACCCACGACGCGTGCGTCGTGTCGATGCCGCCCTCCATCGCCTGGAGCCAGCTGCACTCCTGCAGCCGCTTGGAGGCAAAACGATGGCTCTCGGGGATGTTGCACCACTCGACCTCGGGCGGCTCGGGCATCTTGTCCTTGGGGCCCATGTAGGCCCAGACGAGGCCGCCGCGCTCGATGCACGGATAGGCCTTGATGCTCATCTTGGAAGCGAGGTTCGGCACCGACGGCAACTCGACGCACTGGCCGCTCGTGTCGAATTTCCACCCGTGATACGAGCAGCGGATGCCGCCTTCCTCGTTGCGGCCGAAAAAGAGCGAGGCGCCGCGGTGCGCGCAGTGCTCGTCGATGAGGCCCGGCTTGCCGTCGGAGTCACGGAACGCGAGCAGCGTTTCGCCGAGGATCTTCACCCGCACCTGCGGGCAGTCGGGCTCCGGAATCTCCCAGGATGAGAGTACCGGCACCCAGTAGCGCCGCATGAGCTTGCCCATCGGCGCATCGGGCCCGACGCGTACCAGCACTTCGGCCATTTCCTTGTTCATGCGGTTCTCCTTGGCACCCTCGGGGACGCGAAAATCCATTCTGGCAGGCAGCCCCGCAGTGTCAAGCAACATGCCGAAACGGCATCGCGCCACCGCTTAGAATGCCGCCTGGCTACGCAAGCGGAACTGCATCGTGACCGACTGGGCCGATGGTTATGTCAGCGAATTGGATTACACGCACCGCTATTGCCCGGAGCTCGCCCCGTCGCGCATGGCGCTCGCCTGCCTGGCGCGCGGCATCCCGGCGCCGCAAGCTGGCAAGACCCGCTATCTCGAGCTGGCTTTCGGCCAGGGCGTGTCGGTAAACATCCATGCCGCCGCGTCTCCCGGCGCGTACTGGGGATTCGATTTCAATCCGAACCACGCAAGCAACGCTCAAGCGCTTGCCGGCGCATCGGGCGCAGATGCGACATTGACGGGCGATTCGTTCGAATCGTTCTCGGCGCGCAGCGACCTCCCGGAATTCGACGTCATCGCCATGCATGGCACGTGGTCGTGGATTTCGAAAGAAAACCGCGAGCGCGTCGTCGAAATCCTGCGGCGCCGGCTCGCGCCTTCCGGCCTGTGCTACATGAGCTACAACTGCCTGCCCGGATGGTCTGCCGAGCTCCCGCTCCGGCATCTCCTCACGCTGCACGCCAACGAGTCGCCGACATCGCAACCCTTGACCGAAAAGATCGACGCCTCCCTCGCCTTCGCGCAATCGCTGCTCGAAGCGGACGCAGGATATTTCCGCGCGAACCCCGGGCTGCCGGCGTGGCTTTCGAAGCTGCGGGGCCAGGACCGCCGCTACCTTGCGCACGAGTACTTCAACCGCGATTGGCATCCGATGCCTTCCGCTGAGGTTGCGCGCGAGTTGTCCGTAGCGGATCTCGCCTTCGCAGCGTCGGCTTCGCTGGCCGGCCAAAGCGACTGCCTGGGCCTCCCGCAAAAAATGCGCGACCTGCTCGCCGGCATTTCCCTGCCGGTCCTGCGGGAAACGGCATTTGATTACCTCGTCAACCAGCGATTCAGGCGCGACCTCTTCGTCAAGGACCGTCGACACCTGCTACCCGAAGAACGCAACGAACAATTGCGCGATACCGCGTTCACTCTGCTGCAACATCCGGACCATGTGCCGGCGCGGGCCAAGTTTGCCGGCCATGAAGTGGACCTCCTCGAAAACGAGTACGTAGTGCTCTTGGAGGCCCTCGCCAAAAAAAATTTCGCCCCGAAAACCTTGCGGCAGCTGGAGCGGGACCCGGATTGCGCTGGAATTCCACTCGCCCGTCTCATCGACGCCGCCCTTGTGCTCACCGAGGTCGGCTCGGTGCATCCGGCGCAGCCGCAGCAGCTGATTGAGGAAGCAGCCCCGCGCTGCAAGGCGTTGAACAAGCGCATCCTCGAAAAATCCGAAGCGTCCGGCGATGTGTCGGCGCTGGCCTGCCCGGTCACTGGCGCGGGCGTGTTCGCCGACCGGCGGGAGATGCTCTTCCTGCGCGCGATTTCGCTGGGGCACGCGTCAAAGGACGAGTGGGCGAGATTCGCCTGGGAAAAGATGGGGGCAGGCGACCCCGCATCGCTGAAGGCCGATGCGCAGGCCTTTGCGAAGATCAGATTGCCTATCCTTAAAGCGCTGCGCGTCGCATGATCGCGCCCGACTGGCTCTGGATCCCGGTCACAATCTGGGCCGCGTTCGCCCAGACGCTGCGCAATGCCGCGCAGCGCAGCCTCACCGCGGAGCTCGGCACGCTCGGCGCGACGCTGGTGCGCTTCCTCTACGGGCTGCCGTTCGCGATCCTGTGGCTGCTGGGCGTGCAGGCCATCGGCGGCTACTCGCTGCCCTCAGCCACCTTGTCGTTCGCCGGCTGGGTTGTCTTCGGCGGCCTTAGCCAGATCATCGCCACTGCACTGCTGCTGCGGGTCATGGCGATGCGCAACTTCACCCTCGGCGTCGCCTACTCAAAGACCGAGATCATCCAGGTGGCGATCTTCGGCCTCATCGTGCTCGGCGACCCGGTCACGGTCACCACCGTGCTGGCGGTGGGATGCGGCACGCTCGGCGTCCTGTTGCTTTCGCCGGCCGATCGCGAGCGGCCGTTCCGCACGATGCTCAGCGGCTGGACCACGCCATCCGCGATGCTCGGTCTCGCGTCGGGGGCATTCTTTGCGTTCTCGGCAGTCGGCTTTCGCGGTGCCGCGCTTGCGCTTGGCGACACGCCCTTCCTGGTTGCCGCCGCGTTCACGCTCGTGTGCGCGCAAACGCTCCAGACGCTGGTGCTTGGCGGCTGGCTCCTGCTGCGCGACCCGCCGGTGGTCACCCGTGTCTTCGGCGCGTGGCGCAGGTCTTTGTTCGCCGGCTTCATGGGCGCCGCGGCCTCGGCCGGATGGTTCACGGCGATGGCCATCGAGCCGGTCGCGCATGTGCGAACGCTTGGACTCGTCGAGCTGCTGTTCGCGTCGGTAGTCTCGCGGAAGATCTTCCGCGAGCGGCTGAACAAGCTGGAGATTGCGGGGATGCTGCTCCTGACGCTTGGGCTGGTGATCGTCACGCTGGGGCAGTAGCCCGCAACTCCACGATCGCTCAAAATATTGATCGCGACATCTAAGATTCGTCCACCACGGCTTCCGAACGTCCTATTACATCCATGAACTTAGAGAGTTGAATTGCGTTCTTCTCGCTTTAGAAATCTTTTCCATATAGCGAGCACATCGCGAATAGCGCCCACTTGAAGACGTGCTGATCCCCCCGAAAGTCGCGGCCCACGCTCAAGCAATCTTTTCTGAATACGACTACTCTCCAGAAATCGTTTCAATTTTCGGCCCTCTCGAATTGACGCAACTCGAATCGCGATCGCCGAGTGAAGCGGAATTATCGAGCCAGCGCCGTCTAACTCAATTCGAACCTTTCCTGTAACGATTTCTGGCAAAAGTATTTTTGGCTCTCCCGAAAACCAAGTTGGCATTGATTCGTGATATTCAAATGCGTACCTGCGCTTGGTTGTTACGCAACTTCGAGATCTAAGCCCATCTAGTATCTTCCGAGGAACTAGCGTTCTAAATTCGGCCCTCATTTGACTACTAAGATATTTCGGAGGTACCCAGATCTTGATATCGGTTTTTCTCCCCACATCTCGCCCGCGTGCCGCCAACATACGCCTACCAAAAGGTGGTGGGTCTTGCGCAATTCTTATGAATAGAGCGTCTCGACCCGTCGCCACTCCTTGGCGCACTTCCAGGCTCCCCAAAGACGGTGAAACCTTTTCGCCGACTCCTTCGCCTTTGGATTTTCGATTTCTATCGGGGCGCCAAAGCAAAATCCCGAGGTGAGCGTCGATATTGTGGAAAGCGTTGTCGCCAATGTCTTCCCATTCCCAGCGACCATTGAGCGCGTCAAGCTCCAATCGAAAAGCACTGTTGCGAGAATGAATCCAGTTTGATGGTAATAAAGAAACCAAGCACCTGGGGCGGTATTCGACAATCGCTCGCTGGACAAATGCATAGCCCAAATTGAATCGGCCCTTCATTTCCAGGTTTGAGATTCGTTTACGCACGGTTTTCGACAGCAAGCCGTATCCGCTGAAAGGCGGATTCATAACGACAGTCGAAGCTTGTAACTTCAAGGTCGGCGCAATTCTTAAAAAATCAGCCCGCTGAACTCTATAGTTTCCTCGGGGGAGCAAGTCCCTTAAGAGACTCTTACAATCGCGGACAGCCCGAATCGAAGTGTCAGCGCCCAGGAACTCAAGTTCATTTGGTTCCCGTGTCGCTGCATGAGTCCTAATGGCCGCAGCACCCAACAAGTTACCAGCGCCACATGCTGGATCGATTATCGAACCTTCGAAATTGATCGGGATATGACTACAGAGTCGCTTACTTAGCCACGGCGGCGTGAAATGAGGATTCCAACTCGAAAATAATGAATCTCTTTGGGTACTAAGTATCTGCATAACCCATGGATCTTCTCAAGAGCAACATTGTGGCAACATCTTCCCAAGCGGAGTCCGGATTGAGTCCCTTTTCCGCTAGAGAATTGTTGACAAATCGAGCAAGCTCATCCGCCCAGTTTTGAGGATTTAGACTTGGGTCTCTCAACAATGAATCGACTTTGTCGAGAAAGCTGGTCACCGCGGGCTCTAAGTTTCCTAAGGGCATGGGTACCACGTCCACATGTCCCAAGACCTCACAATTGACGAGAAACTGAGCCAACTTCTTCCCCGCATTGCAGGCATAGACGTATATGTGACTCCCGCGCGGAGGTGTCGGCATTCCGACCCAAAGCCAGTTTGACTCGCTGTTCTTGATCGAATTAAACCAAGTCACAGTTCCACTCGCACTGCCATGCGCAACTACCACGAATCCATGTCCAGCTTTTAGCTCGACTGCGGCATCTTCGTGCACCTCCGCGTCGTATCGAACCAACCTATTCGTTTTGCGCAACACTTCGTGCGAGGGTCGTATGTCTTCATCGCCAGAAACCAGATACGTAACTGACCTGGGCTGCCGTGCCATCTATGGTTGACCGAGCTTCTGAGCAATCGGACGCTCAGCGTCATGCGACGTTTTCGGATTCGAAACGATTGATTCCAAAAGCTTTGCCACAGATTGCTCCCCAGACGATGTTCTTATCTTCTCGCCATCCATCGCTGCGTTGCGCAGAGACAGAATTAATTTGAGTAACGCCAAATCCCTTCGCTCCATTAAATCTTCTGCGCTCTCACATGCCTTCTTTATTCCCCCCTCACCACGTTGAACAAATGCGGCGCCCCCTTTATTTAGAAGACCTTGAAGTATTTTTATGCGTTCTGAGTCCTCATCCAACTTCCCTGACACAAGTACAAACGGCACGTCCCAATCCCTCATTCGAACAGCTTCAAGTATTTTGTCTCCATGTTTCTTTGGATCGCTCGAAAGTTGCCAGTCAGCTATAACGACGTCGACCGTGCCCGGCAACCATTTGTCGAGAAATTGCTCCGTAGTCGCGCATTCGATTGTCTCAAAGCCCCTTCTGCGGAGATGGCGCCCTGTCATTTGGCGAGCACGAGCATTGTCATCTAGCACAATTGCCCGAGGCTTACGATCTCCGAACTCCTTACTTATTGTTTTTCTCATGGCGATTGAACTACCCCTTTCAAAGTCACTACCATTTCTGTCAAATACCCTTGAGTTGGGGTACTCGCAATCGATACGTCCCCGCCATATCGCTCGGCAATGTATCGGGAAATTGATAGTCCCATTCCCGTTCCTTCAGAGAAATTTCCCTCTAAAGGTTCAAACATTACCTTCGCGACTTTGGGAGAAATTCCGCACCCATTGTCGGCGACTCTCACTTCAAGATCTTCTTTTTTGGCCTGAAACGAAATTCTAATTCGACCCGCTTCTCTTCTTTCACTCTCACCCACCGCTTTAATCGCATTCGAAACAAGGTTGAGCAAAATAGAGTCAAGTTCTGCCGGTACAAGACGAAGGCGAATCTCGGGGAGATCTATCTCTGTTTTGACTTTTTCGGGGGGCGCAAGTCCGGCTATGGTTTCAATCGAATTTCTTAAATCGATTGTGCCAATGAGCGATCTCTGCCTTCTAAGCTTTACCGGAATCACACGAAAAAGTGCGGCAAATGATCTTATTCTCTTCCAAGCCTCCTTAAGAAGATTGACCAAATCCTGGTCCGGCCTACCTCGTCCTCTATCGAGTTCTTCTATCCCTTCCGACACAACATCAAATTCCGCGCGCAATTCATGCGCAAAGCTTGTCGCAGCTATCCCGGTCGATGCAAGCTGAGCGTATAGCCGCAATGTCTGTTCGCTTCTATCTAATACTTCTGTAACGGCAAGCGACGCTGCTTCTACCTCTTTCTTAAGATCTGGATCACGTTGAACAGTTTGCGAATTAGAAATCTGCGCCATCGTCAAACGAGCGATGCGCTCTGGATTTTGAACGCTCGGTTTTTTTGGCGAATCGACTCGCGACGGAACAGCGTCATTGGGGGAATCAATACGGAGTTTCTCGGCACGCCGCGCGGTACCAAGTTCACGAACGGCCCAACGAACATAATTCGCCATTGAACTGACGGCTGCCTGATCTGAAAATCCGGAGCGCCCCGCAGTTACGATAAGGTGAGTTTGATTTTTTCTGGCAACATGAAATTCCCCGATCAACTGCGAGTTGCCAGGAACCAACGTAGGACCACCCGTCGACGTACGTTGTTTTTCAAGGCCTGCCCAATCGTCACCATTCAAACCGTAAGGCGGAACATTTATTCCGTCCCGATATACTCGAATCCCTTGATATTTTTCTAGAACAGCTGCAACTTCATTCAATGGCAAGATTTGGGACAGGCTTCTCGCAGCCTCATTGCGAAGAAAAAATTGAAAATGCAAATTGGACCCGGCGAGCCGGCGATCGAGCTCAGAGCTTTTCATTTTTCGAAAAACAACGTTTGTCTTATCTGCGCCTTTCACAATGCAAGACTGGACCTTGGGCGTGCCGTCTGCCTCGATCCATACCCTCATGTCCGCCTCTGCAAGGCGGGATCCCGTGGAAAGCGGGTCTTCCATTGCACGCAATTTCCCGTCAACCCGGAGGGAGACTCTAAATCGCTCCCCAGGAAGAGAGGCAAGAAATTGCGCGTGGCTCATTAAAAACTCAGTGTAAGTGTCATTCCATTCAACTCTCAATTCCTGGATACAAACTCGAGTGCCGATCCTTGGTCTGCTCGAATCGATCTTTACGGGATATTCCTCTAAGCTCGGCGCTACCCTCATCTCTTCCCAATCTACCTCGGCGATAAATCCCGGTTGCGAGCGGCGAGAGGATCTCAATGTCACCGACTTGCCTAATGCGAACGAAGAGAGTCTTCCGAGCCCCTTCTCGCCAATTAGCGGTCGCTCGAGTTCACTCTTGTCCTTTTCTCTTTTGTGAGAGGCGCCAATTACCAACCATCTTGATTCGAATTCGGACCGGGTCATTCCGTGGCCGTTGTCAATCACAGCTATTCGGCCGGAAGATATTTTCCGGTTGACCAAGATCGCCACTCTGGTTGCGTCGGCGTCCCATGCATTTTTGACGAGTTCGAGGACGGCCAATGCCGGATCCTGTAGCTGTTCGGCACCCAATGGGCCAAGGACTAGCGGCGATACTCGGAAATGAGGGACGGTCGGCTTACTCTCCGTTCCCTGATCAATCGTAATTTCAGTCATTTGTGATGCTTGGTTCGTTCCCAAAGAGTCCAATTCGGATAATACGCGGTCACTCCATGGGCAGGAGCGGAAGTATCAACCGAGGTAAAAACACGCACTTAAGTCTTCGCCCCAAACCGCTCCCGCAGCTTCATCTTCCAGAATTTTCCCGTCGAAGTGCGCGGGATGGCGTCGAGAAATTCGTAGCGGTCGGGGAGCTGCCACTTGGCGAATTTCTTTGCGAGCACCTCGTTCAGCGCCTCGGGCGTAGTCGACTGCCCGGGCTTGGTGACCACGCAGGCCAGGGGGCGCTCGCCCCACTTTTCGTGCGGCACGGCGATCACCGCGGCTTCGGCGACCGCAGGGTGCGCCATGAGCGCGTTCTCGAGGTCGACCGAGCTGATCCATTCGCCCCCGGACTTGATGAGGTCCTTGGTGCGGTCGGTGATATGCAGGTAGCCGTGCGAATCCATCTTGGCCACGTCGCCGGTGCGCAGCCAGCCGTCGTCGGTGAATTTGGCAGGGTCACGTCCCACGTTGTAGTAGCTGCCCGTAATGAAAGGTCCTCGCACCTGCACTTCGCCTGGCGTTTTGCCGTCCCAGGGCGCAATGCCTTCGTCGCCGACCAGGCGCAGCTCGA
This sequence comes from Pseudomonadota bacterium, assembly GCA_031376265.1. Lineage (GTDB taxonomy): Bacteria > Pseudomonadota > Gammaproteobacteria > Burkholderiales > SG8-39 > SZAS-79. Next base: position 19,916 of record JANMDK010000255.1, on the reverse strand, counting down.
CCAGCGGCGCGGTCACGCCCGCAGTCGCCGCGAAGCGGAACTGCTCGTCCTGGGAAGTCTCCGCGAGCTCGGACTTGATGTAACTCAGCGTCGCCAGCGGCGAGGTCTCGGTCATCCCCCACCCCTGCGCAATCTTCACGCCGTGCTTCGCGAACGCGCGGATCAGCGACTCGGGCACGGCGGCGCCGCCGACCAGACTGCGCATGCCCTTCGGCAGGCTCCATTTCTCGGGATGGGCTTCGAGCGCCTGGATCAGGGAGAGCCAGATGGTCGGCACGCCGAGTGCCATCGTCGGCGGCTCCAGCTTGATGAGGTCGAGCAGGTCGTCCGGATGCAGGTAGGGCCCCGGAAAGACGAGCTTGGTGCCGAGCATCACCGCGCCGTAAGGAATCCCCCAGCAGTTGGCATGGAACATCGGCGTGACCGGCAGCACCACGTCGCGGCCCTGCAGGCACCAGAACTCCGGCAGCGAAGCGACCAGCGTGTGGAGCACGGTCGAGCGATGCGAGTAGACGACCCCCTTGGACCGGCCGGTCGTGCCGCTCGTGTAGCACATGGCTACCGCATCGTTCTCGTCGTGCGGCGCGTAGTCGAAGGTTTTCGGCGCGCGTTCGAGCAGCGCTTCGTAGTCGGAGTACCCGGTCGCCACCGGCGCGCCCGAGAACGGAAACACGATCACCTTCTCGAATCGATGCTTGCCTGCGAATTGCTTGTAGAGCGGCAGCAGGATGTCGTCGACGATGAGGAACCGGTCGCCGGCATCCGCAGCGATCCAGCCGATCTCATCCGGCGAGAGGCGCAAGTTGAGCGTATGCATCACGCCGCCAGCCGCGGGAATGCCGAAATAGCATTCGAGGTGCGCGTGATGGTTCCAGCAGAGCGTGGCGACCCGGTCGCCTTTTTTGAGTCCCAGGCCCCGCAACGCCGCCGCAAGCCGCCGCGTGCGCGCGTAGTACTCGGCATAAGTGTGCCGCCGCAGGCTCTTGTCCGGCAGGCGCGAGACGATTTCGGATTCGGGGAAGAGCTTGCCGGCGCGCTCCAGCAGGTGATTCAGCGAGAGCGGGTCCTGCATCATCGTGCTCTGCATTGCGGCCTCCTAGCCGGGCTTCGGTGCGCTCTTGGGCGGCAGGTCCTCGTACTCCGCGGGCTTGCCCGACTTGCCCGCGACGAGCGAGCGCTTGATGTCCTCGACGCTGAAGATGCCCGGCTGCAGCGCATTGAGGAAGCCGAAGCTCTGCGCAACGCCGTGGTCGCGGGTGAACGAGATCATTTCCTTGGTGGCGGCGACCGCGACCGGGGCTTTCGAGGCGATCTTCCTCGCAACCGCGAGCGCGCCCTCGACCAGCGCCTCGTGCGTATCGAACAGGCCGTTGACGAACCCGAGCCGTTCGGCGCGCTCCGCGCCCAGCTTGTCGCCGGTGTAGCCGAGCTCGCGCACGACGGCCTCGGGCAATTGCTTGGGCATGCGGTTGAACGTGCCGACGTCGGCCATCATGCCGATGTTGATTTCCTGGATTACGAACCAAGCGTCCCGCGTTGCGTAACGCAGGCAGCAGGCCGTAACGAGATCCACGCCGCCGCCGATGCAGCCGCCCTGCACCGCGGCGATCACCGGGAAGCGCGCTTCGGTAAACGCGGAGAAGGTTTGCTGCAGCTCGACGAGCTTCTCGCGGAACTTCTCGCGGGCGGCGACGCTATCGGTGCCAAGAGAATCGCTGCCCTGGAAGACCGAAAGGTCCATGCCCGCGGTGAAATGCTTGCCGGTGGACGAGATCACCGCAGCGCGAACGTCGCCCCGGGCGTCGAGCTCCCGCGCGATTTCGGGCATCTCGCGCCAGAACGCGAGCGTCATGGCGTTCATGCGCTCGGGGTGCGAAAGCCGGATGTGCGCGACCTTGCCTTCGACCGAGACTTCGAAACACTCCCTCTTCATGGGCGCGCTCATTCGGCCATCTTCACGCCACTGGCGTCGATTACCGGCTTCCACCGCACCTGCTCCGCGCGGATGTACGCGGCGGCCGAGGCGGGGTTGGAACCGGTCACTGTCTCGATCCCGAGGTTGGCGAGCTGCTCCTGCAGCGTTGCGTCCGCCATCACCTTCCCAGTCGCCTGCGAGAGCACGTCGACCACGGCGGGAGGCGTGCCCGCAGGCACGACGATCACGTTCCAAAGCACGGCTTCGAACCCCTTGATGCCGAGCGCTTCATCGACCGTCGGCACCTCGGGCATCAGCGGGGAGCGTTTCGGGCTGGCGAGCGCGAGGATGCGGATCTTGCCGGCCTTGTGGTTCTGCAGCGACGGGCCGATGGTGTCGACCGAAACGCCGATCTGCCCGCCGAGCAGCGCCTGCATCGAGGGCGCGCTGCCGCGGAACGGCACGTGCAGCAGGTCCGCACCCGTCTCGCGCTTGAGCCGCTCGACGGTCATGTGCATGAGCGTGCCGGTGCCGGGCGAACCGAACTGGAACTTGCCGGGCTGCGCGCGGGAAGCGTCTAGGAGCGCCTTGAGCGTCGGCGGCTGCGACGGGTGCGCAGTGATCACGATGCTCGCGCCACCGATCACCGCCACGGGCACGAAATCGGTGAGCACGTCGTACTGCGGATTGCTCGACAGGAGCGGATACAGGCAATTGGTCGAAGCGGTGCCGAAGTTGAGCGTGTAGCCGTCCGGCGCGCTGCGCTTGACCTCGAGCGTGCCGACGATGCCACTGGCGCCGGACTTGTTGTCGACGACGACCGGCTGGCCGAGCACCGCCGATAGCTTTGCGGCGTAGGCGCGACCGAACACGTCGGTGGGCCCGCCCGGCGGGAAAGGCACGACCAGCCTCAACGGCTTCGTCGGAAACGCCTGCGCCGCGGCCTGGGTGGCGGCGCAAAGGCCGACGACCGCTACAAGAACCAGCTTCGATATCGAAAACGTTTTCATGCTTCTCCTCAGAGTCCGGCCTTGCGCCATTCGGGATTCGGCTCCGCCGGCTCGCTCCCCAACCCGGCCGCGCGGATGCCTTCGATTGCTGCGTACTCGTCCTTGTCCGAGGCGTCGCCGCTTACCCCTACCGCGCCAATGGCGACACCCTTCGCGTCGAGGATCAGGACCCCGCCCGGCACCGGGATGAAGCGGCCATCCGCCGCTGTCCCCAGAGCGCCCTGGAAAGCCGGCCGCTGCCCAAGCCGGTCGCGAATCAGGCGCGTCGACATGCCCATGCCGAGGCTGCCCCACGCCTTGCCGAACGCAATATCGAAGCGCAGCAGGCCGGAGCCGTCCTCGCGTTTGTACGCCACGAGCGTGCCGCCGGCATCGAGCACCGCGACGACGAGAGGCATGAGGCCGTCTTTGCGGCGTGCCGCGAGGGCGGCGTCGATGATTTTCTCGGCGGCTTCGAGCGTGAGGCTGGAGTGGATGGATTTGAGATGCTCGGGCATCGGTGCTCCGTCATTGGAAAAAGGGGCCAGGCTCAAGCCTGACAACGTGGAACTTCGTCAGGTTTGAGCCTGGCCCCTTTTTGGGGATTAGGTCAAGCGTGCTTCGGTCTCCTGTCCAGGCTCCGCCAGAGCAGCGCCAGCGAACCGCCGGAAATGATGTGCCAGATCCCCCATAGCCCGGCGACCGCGACCATGGCGAGGTCCGAGCCGAACTGCGACGCGATGATGCCGAGCGCGAGCCCGGAATTCTGCATCCCGCTTTCTACGATGACTGCGCGCCGGTCGGCGACTGCCAGCCGCGCAAGCACCGACGCGCCATAGCCGAGTCCCAGCCCGAGCGCGTTCTGCACGACGACCAGCGGCAGCGTGCGCGTGAGTTCGACGACGAAGAGCTTCCACTGCGCGGCGACGGCAAAAATGATGAACGCAGCCAAGGCGACCGCGGCAAAATGCCCGAGCGGCTTGCGGATGCGCGCCGCCAGCATCGGCGCCTTGTGCGTAGTGAGCAGCGCCGCGGTCATCGGAATCGCGAGCAGCAACAGCAGGCTGACGACGAGGTCCTTCGGATCCACCGAGATCGATCGTGCCCATGCTGCCGTCTGCGGGTTCGCGCCGATCATGAGCGTGAAATTGAGCGGCGTAAGGAAAAGCGCAAGCACATTCGAGACCGCCGAGATCGAAAGCGACAGCGCGAGGTTGCCGCGCCCGAGATGCGTGATCACGTTGGAGAGCGCGCCGCCGGGACAGGCCGCAACGAGCATCATCGCGGCCTCGGTCGCGGGCGGGAGGTCCAGCAGGAGCGTCGCCAGCAAGGTGGCGCCGGGAAGCAGGATGAATTGCGCCACCAGCCCGACACCCACCGCCACCGGGTGCGTGGCCACATAGCGGAAATCCGCAACGCGCAGGTCGAGCGAGACCGTGTACACCATCGTCGCAAGCACGAGCATCAACACCGCCTGCTGCATCGCTCCCCTCCTCCCAGCCCGGACCCTTAGCCGGAATCCCCCGCTAGACCTTGAGTGGCTTGTATCGGATGCGTTTGGGCCGCGCACCTTCCTCGCCGAGGCGCTTCCTCTTGTCGGCCTCGTATTCCTGGTAGTTGCCGTCGAAGAACACCGCCTGCGACTCACCCTCGAAAGCGAGGATGTGCGTGGCGATGCGATCGAGGAACCAGCGGTCGTGCGAGATCACCATCACGCTGCCGGCAAAGCCCAGCAGCGCCTCTTCGAGCGCGCGCAGCGTTTCGACGTCGAGGTCGTTCGACGGCTCGTCCAGCAGCAATACGTTCGCGCCGGACATCAGCGTCTTGGCCAGGTGCAGCCGGCCGCGCTCGCCGCCCGAGAGCTGGCCGACGATCTTCTGCTGGTCTGCGCCCTTGAAGTTGAAGCGGCCGAGATACGCGCGCGAAGGCATCGTGAACTTGCCGACCGTGATCATGTCCTGGCCTTCGGCGATTTCCTCGAATACGGTCTTCTCGGCCGAGAGCACGTCGCGCGACTGGTCGACATAGGCGAGCTGCACCGTCTTGCCGATCTTCACGCTGCCGGAATTGGGCTTTTCCTTGCCGGTGATCATGCGGAAGAGCGTCGACTTGCCGGCGCCGTTCGGGCCGATCACGCCGACGATCGCGCCGGGCGGCACCTTGAACGAGAGCTTGTCGATCAGCAGGCGGTCGCCGTAGCCCTTGCTCACGTCCTCGAACTCGATCACCTCGTTTCCCAGGCGCTCGGACACCGGAATGAAGATTTCCTTGGTTTCGTTGCGCTCCTGGCTCTCGTGCGACGACAGCTCGTCGAAGCGCGCGAGGCGCGCCTTGGATTTCGCCTGGCGGCCCTTGGGATTCTGGCGCACCCATTCGAGCTCGGCCTTCATGGCGCGCATGTGGGCGTCTTCCTGCTTGGCTTCGGCCTCGAGCCGCTTGCCTTTCTGCTCCAGCCACGAGGAGTAATTGCCTTCCCACGGGATGCCCTTGCCGCGGTCCAGTTCCAGGATCCAGCTCGCGGCGTTATCCAGGAAGTAGCGATCGTGAGTCACGGCCACGACGGTGCCCGGGAAGCGCTGCAGGAACTGCTCGAGCCAATCCACGCTCTCGGCATCCAGGTGGTTGGTCGGCTCGTCCAGCAGCAGCATGTCCGGTTTGGAAAGCAGCAGGCGGCAAAGCGCGACGCGGCGCTTCTCGCCGCCGGAGAGGTTCTCGGCCTTGGCGTCCCACGGCGGCAGGCGCAACGAATCGGCCGCGATCTCGAGCTGGTGCTCCATGCCGTCGCCGCCGCCCGAGTTGAGCATCGCCTCCAGCCGCCCCTGCTCTTCCGCCAGCTTGTCGAAGTCGGCATCCGGCTCGGAATATGCCGCATAGACTTTGTCGAGGCGCTTCTTGGCCGAGGCGATGTCGCCCATGCCCTCCTCGACGATCGTGCGCACCGTCTTGGCCGGGTCGAGCACCGGCTCCTGGGGCAGGTAGCCGATGGTCATGTTCGGCATCGGCGTGGCTTCGCCGTCGTAATTGGTGTCCTCGCCCGCCATGATGCGCAGCACCGTGGACTTGCCCGAGCCGTTGAGGCCGAGCACGCCGATCTTGGCGCCCGGGAAGAACGCGAGGTTGATGTTCTTGAGGATCTGGCGTTGCGGAGGAACGGTCTTGTTCAACCGTTTCATCGAGAAGACGTACTGCGCCATGGGGGATTCCTGCGAAGGGAAAGACGGATTATCTCAGGCGGAGAATGTGGGCGCGGGTGCGCATGTCCGAGCCTCACCCGAGGAGGAAATCTACTTCGCTTTCAGTTTTTCGCTGTTCTGCCGTATCCAGGCGGCAAAGTCCGATTCGCTCATCTGTCCGGCCGCGACCGCGAGCATTGCCGTCGTGGCATCGATCTGGGTGGCGCAAAGCCGGCGGCCGTTCAGCGCGAGAAACAGTCCGACTGCCAGGAATGCGGCCCGCTTGTTGCCATCGACAAAGGGGTGATTTTTTGCAAGTCCGACACCATAGGACGCCGCAAGCGCCGCGAAATCCGGGCTCTCGTACGCCGCAAGGTTCTCCGGGCGCGCCAGCGCCGATTCGAACAGCCCTTCATCGCGCATTCCGGCGGCCCCGCCGTGTTCGGCCAGGCTTTCATCGTGAAGCAGGATCAGCGCGGTCTTGTCGACCCAGCGCCACCGGCGCGTTTGCCCTCTCACTTCGCCAATGCACGCAGGGTGTCCCGGTACCGATGCATGATTTCCCGACCGAGTTCCAGTTGGGCCTCGACTGCGGGGTCATAGGGCGTGAGCTTGAAGCCGCCGGGGGTCTCGGTCAGGAATAGCGTATCGCCCTTGTCGATTTTGAGCTGTGCCAGCGCTTCCTTGGGCAGGACAACGCCGACGGAGTTTCCGATCTGGGTCAGTTTGAGCGTGAACATGGCATGGCACTCCGTGTAATTACAAGCGTAATAATACCGCGGCAAGCACATTGCAGCAAGGGCGGCTCAGTCGACGCGCGCACCGGAGGCCTTGGCCACTCCGGCCCACTTTGCAGATTCTCTCCTCAGCAACGCCGACAACTCCGCCGGCGTGCTCGATTGGGTCTCGAAGCCGAGGCCCGCAAGCTTCTCGCGCACATCCGGCGCCTGGAGGGCCTTGGTGGCCTCGGCGTTGAGCTTCGAAACGATCTCCGGCGGCGTGCCGGCCGGCGCCATGAAGGCGAACCAGTTGCTGGCTTCGAAACCCGGCACCCCGGACTCCGCGACCGTTGCAATCTCCGGCACCGCCGACGAGCGCTTGGCGCTGGTCACCGCGAGCAACCGCAGGCGCCCGGCCTTGTGCAGCTGCACCACCGAAGGCAGCACCGGGATATAGATCGACACCTGCCCGGCGAGCAGGTCGGCGATCGCCGGCTGCCCGCCCTTGTACGGCACATGCAGCATGTCGATGCCGGTCATGCCCTTGAAGAGCTCGAAGGTGAGGTGCGCGCTGCTGCCGATGCCGAACGACGCATAGGTGAGCTTGCCGGGCTGGGACTTGGCGAGCGCGATCAATTCCTGGACGTTCTTTGCCGGCAGCGTCGGCAGGGAGACGATGCCGTTGGGCACCCACGCGAGCAGGCTGATGTGCGCGAGGTCCTTGTGGAGGTCGAACGGCATCTTGTCGCGCAGCGCGGCGTTTATCGTTTCGCCGGTGACGTTCTCCACTACCACCGTGTAGCCATCGGGCGCGGCCTTGGCGGCCATCTCGGTGCCGATCATGCCGTTGGCGCCGGCGCGGTTCTCGACGAGGAAATTCTGGCCCATCGACTCGGAGAGCGTCTGGCCGAGCGAGCGACCGAGGATGTCGACCGTGCCCGTGGGCGGCCAGGGCACGATGAGGCGCACCGGCTTGTTCGGATAGCCTTGCGCCCAGGCTTGTGAAGCCGCTGTGACGAGCACGAGGACCACCACCCTCAGGAAAACCGAATGCGCCATAATATTTTCACTCCTCCATGAAACGTAAGCCACTTTACAGGATGCGAACCGTCGCGCTTGCCGCGCTGATCGCCCTTTCGCAGGCTGCGCTGGCGCAGCTGCGCGAAGTCGATCGCGCGCTGATCGCCGCGGCCGAAAGCGGGAACACCGCTGAAGTGCGCCGCCTGATCGCCGCCGGCGGCAACGTCAACGCGCAGGACGAGAATCGAAACAGCGCTTACCTCGTTGCCGGCGCACGGGGCCGCACTGAGGTGCTCAAGCTCACCCTTGCCGCCGGTGCCGACCTCAACAGCACCAATCGCTACGGCGGCACGGCGCTGATTCCCGCCTGCCACTACGGCCATGTCGACACGGTGCGAGAGCTGCTCAAAACCAAGGTCGACGTAGACCATGTGAACAACCTCGGCTGGACGGCGCTGCTCGAGGCGGTGATCCTCGGTGACGGCGGCCCGGCGCACACCGAGATCGTGGGGCTCCTCGTGGCGCACGGCGCCCGCGTGAACCTTGCAGACCGCGAAGGCGTGACCCCGCTGCAGCACGCGAGGCGGCGCGGGTATGTCAAGATCGCGCAAATCCTGGAGCGCGCAGGCGCCCGTTGATGGAGCAGTGAATGAAAACACTCGTTGCAGCTTTTGCCATTGCAGCCGCTTTGATTTCGGCCGCGCCTTCAATCCAAGCCCAATCTCCCGCGGGCCGGCATCGCGTGGTGATCCAGGTCAGCGACGCGGAGCCCGGCAAGTGGCGCCTCGCGCTGAACAACGCTCGCAACGTGCAGGAGGACCTCGGCAAGGAAAACGTCGAGATCGAGCTCGTCGCCTACGGCCCGGGCATCGGCATGTTGAGGCTCGAATCCGAAGCGGGCAACGTGCTCCAGCAGGCGATGAAGGACGGCGTGAACGTGGTGGCCTGCGAGAACACCATGCGCAACCAGAAGCTCAAGCGCGAGGACATGCAGGGCGGCATCGGGTATGTGAAGGCGGGGGTGGTCGAGATCATGCAGAAGCAGCGCGAGGGGTGGTCGTACATCCGGCCTTGAGCCATCAGGAGGAATTTTCCCTATTCGGCAATCTAATCGACTCGTGAGCCGCGCGGGTATTAGGTCTACAGAATTGAAAGTTTAAGTTTCATGGCTTCAGGACGCCTTCCAGCAGGTCAGGCTGGCCGGTGCGTGGCGGCTCTTCGCTCACGCGGAGCAGTTCGCTGAGCTTGACGCCGAGCAGCCGGATTTTCTTCTTCAGCTCCACCCGCCCCAGGCACTCGAACGCGGCGCGCCTGATCGCGAGCGGGTCGTCGGTGGGTTCTTCCAGCGTGCGGTCGCGCGTGATCCGTTCTCGTCTATTCGTCGAAGCGGAAGCTGCTCACGGCGGTCCTTACGCAACCCGCGAGGATGCTTCGATCTTGTCGATGATGGCCTTCACAGCCAAATCGATTGCACTGCCATCTTGATAGTCAGCCGCGGCAACTAAGGTCGCCCGGCCATCTTTGATGAGTTGTTGCGCTTTCTTCTTCGTTCCTCGCTTGTTGGGGTTATACACCGCGATGGAATGGCCGCCTTGCTCCCTGACCAAACGCATGCAGGGAATATCGGTCTCCCCGTCGCCGATGAAAACCATGTGCTCGAAAGGAACTGGGCGTTGATCTTTTGGCACAAATTTATTGATCACTGAGTTGTCGTGAACGTCCAAGCTACCCTTGTTAATGCGGAATAGGTATTGGGTCTTTGTCGTGTAGTTCACCGCCAACGCCGGCCAGCAGGCGACACCGTTATGGTCGAACATGAAACCGGATGCGTAGACTTTCGTGAATTCCCTATAGATCGGGGTGCCCTCCGCCATTTCCCGGATGCCGGATGAAATTACGAAGTGGTCTAGTCGCACGCCCTTGCACCGGGCATAGGCATTGATTCGCTTAAACCAGTCCCTAACGCCGGGGAACAATACGATTTTTGCGCCAAAATTCTTGAAATCGACCTTCCTTACCGGGACCTGAGCTTTCCTTGCCTCGTCGAGCATCGTGTGCATGTAGGCAAGTATCTGGTCCATTTCATGCGCTTTCGCGAGGTGTTCGACGGACGCCCAGAATTGTCTGGATAGCATATTCAAGGCCGGAATGAAGTCGTACTCCTGCATGTTTCCTGGTGCGAGGGTGCCGTCGAAATCATAGGAAATCGCCATGCGGATAAGTTTCTTAGGCATCGGACACCTCCATGGGTATTGGCACGATTAGCCATCGCGATTGAAGGGCATCAGGGAGGACCTTTCACGTAGTCGCGAAGATCGTGGCCTGCGAAATCACTATCTGCTACGGCCACCTTAGGCGCGAGGACACGCTAGGCGGCATCTGCTACGTCAGCGTCGGCGTAGGCGAGATCATACAGAAGCATCGCTTACGATAAAGTCGGCATCACAGTTTGGCGTCGATCCTTAACCAGTCTTTTTCCGTGGTCATGACGAATCGGCAGCGGCCATTGGAGAGTTCTTCCCACAATCCGCCGATCAATCGGTCATCTTCCGTAGCCGCCCACTGGTTCGCGCCTTTGTATTCAACCGCCATATGAACGCCGCCCGGTAACTGGCAGAGGAAGTCGGGGTAAAAACGTCCGTCTGCCTTCTGCAGGAAGAACGAGCACCCTTCCTTGCGGACCAGATTGCGCACCCAGAATTCCATACGTCCTTTTTGCGCTTGCATATCCAGCCAAACGGCACATTCAAATTCCTCCTTGCTATCGAAGTCGCCGATCCGGCTGTAATAGTGCTTGCGGAATGCGAAATGGCCGAAGCGATGATCGTAATCCCTGCTCGGCGCATAGGCGTAAGGGTGAAACTCAAAGCGGCATGCATCATCTATCTTCACCCGTGACTCGCGACCGTCTCCAAACAGAGTCTGCTGATATGCCTGCCTCACCGCGGCAAGGCGCAATTCTCGGAATTTGTGTTCGAGCAGATTGCGGGCGAGAAACTTCTGGCGGTTAAGTCGACCGAGGTCATAGCCCGGGTGCCGAAGCAGTTCTTTTGTCCATTTGGCGACGAAGGCTTGCTTCTTGGCATGAGTTACCGAAGGTTCAGGCAGGTTGCGGCACAACCACGCCGCGAGTTTTACCTCATCCCAATGTTCGGGCTGGTACGCGAGCCCAAGGTCGCGCTGCAAGTCGGCAATAAATCGCGTCGTGACTTTCCCTGTCTCCCCATCGACATCGATTTCCCCGCCTTCGGACACTTTCAGAGCGGCGTTCAGAACTGACAACTGATCCGCGTCAGGCGCCGCATCATAGGTAGAGAGATCCCATGGATAGTTCAGCACTTCTGGATCGTCGAAGAGTGCAAGCGCACCCTGTACTGACAAAGCGATTTGCGGAACCGCGAAGCGCACACCTTCTTCGGCCGGGGTCCTAAAGAACTCGATCGCTTTGGTGCGACTCGCTTCAGCGGCTTGTTGAATTGCCTGTTTTGCTGGCTCACTCTTAACCGCTTGCTTGACGGTCTCTTCTTCCTCCGGGGAAAGCGGCTGCGAGATTGTCAGCATTTGCGCCTTGTCGTCCCACACCAGTTTGTCGCGAAGATCTTTGGGCATACTGCGCAGGTTGGGCTTTTCTTGAAGCGGCACATCTACCGGATGAATCACGATGCGCCCGGCATGACCTTCAATGTCCAACGGCGCTTGTTCCGATTTGGCGGCCACAACAAACTCACCGACTTCACGCCGCTCGAAGCCTGCGGCCTCAACCAATCGATCGCGGAGGCTGCGTGCCGTTTCACCGAAATCCCGCGACACCACAAACGCATACGACTGATTGAGCGCGCGCGCTTCACGGTGTCGAGCCGCCGGCTGTCGCAGAACTCGGCCGAGTAGTTGTTCTACCGACGTGGCTGAATGTAGTGTCGCCATGCTTACGAGAATGTAGGCAAAGGGGCAATCCCACCCTTCCGCTAGTGCTTGTTGAGTGATCACGAATTTCACAGGACAAGCTTCGTCAGCGATGCCTTGCGCGTAATTGGACTCGATCTTCTCCAACCCACGTTCCTCACCAGTTGCGATCACGATTTCCTCTGACGGGACGCGGTGGTTGTCTGTCAATTCCTTCTGCACCCGTTCTACGTCCAGAGTCTCCACGCCCTGCCGGCGTTTCTCTGCCTGTATCAATACCAGAGGGCGCAGATAGGCCGCTCCCTTGCGACGCTCCTGTTCCGCCAGCATTTGCAATTCGCTTCGCCGCGCGATTGCATCTGCAAGACATTGCTGCCAATTCGGTTCGGTCTCAAGCACGATTGGCAGCTTGATCATTTCCTCGCCCTTCAACTCGGCCGCCGAAACGCTGTGCAATACATTGCTCGGTGTTCTGACCATGTCTGGCGTAGCCGTCAGTTCCATGATGCCGCTAGGACGAAAACGTGACAGCGTGTCGAAGCTTAGCTCGGTGCGGCTGTTGTGCGCTTCGTCCACAATGAGAAACGGCCGATGCAGCCGAAGCACGTTGGCGAGCGAATACGGCGTAGTGTCGCCATCCTTCAATAACTCTGCTCGCTGTTCCAGGGTGAGATGTTCGAAGTGGTGCATCAGCGCGCCGTTCGACTCGTACACCTTCCGGATTTCTGCATCCTCTACCTGAAACGCCTGCCGGGTAGAGACGATAACCGTGGTAGATGTCTCCAAAGTGGCACGAGTCAAGTTCTTGGCTTCGTCAAGTTCAAGTACCGTAACCGGTCCGGCGTCTCTGAGAGCGGAGTGATACGGATGATTTCGATCTTTAAGCGCCTTGAAGGTTTGCTCACGAATCGCTTTGGATGGCACCAGCCACAGAATTACGCTGTGCTCGCTACGAAGCAAATGAGTGTTGATCGGATGCACACTCTTTGCCGCGAGCCATGTCTTCCCTCCGCCGGTTGGCACGCGCAGGCAGAAGTAGGGCATATCAGCAGGGAAACCTGCGATCGGACTGTATGCCAACCCTTTGCCCGATAGGCGCTCAGTGACAGCGTTGAATGCAATGCTCGGGCTCGGGAACTCGTGGCACGCGCGAAAATAGGCCTCAATACTATCCAGGACTTGCGCCTGATACTTCTTGGGCTGAAAAGTCGTCATGCCTCAAATTTCCAGCGCGTAAGGTGTTTGCTTGAATACTGTTCCCTCGCGCATAAGCCGGGAAGCGCCTAAACGACAAGCAGCGGCATAAATTACCTTGGAACCATCAAAACGAGGAAGGCCGTCATATACGGCACCGGTCAACACATTGCCTCCGCCAGCAGACTTGTCCTTCAGGATTCCGTTGTAGAGGAGATAGACCGCCCGATCGCGATGCACACCGAGTAGCGAAGAGTCTGCCTCGCCGACATAGCCCGTCCCCGTTTCTGCGAACCATACGAATTCGGCGAGCTGGGCGAACGTGACGTCGGCGCGTATTTGACCCTCTGCAGTAAATAGGGGCTCCGCGGAAAGTCGACAAAATTGAAATCCACCCCCGAGACCAGGTTGTCTATCGCCACTCGCACTCTCAAATCCCATCACTGCTTTCCGAACGCGCTCTCGCGTCATTTCCAAGGCAATCGCTTCCTTCATCTCCACCAAAATAAATCGTCGCCGCTGCTGATCGGCGGCATTCAATTTCAAGACAGCATGCCCTGTGGTTCCTGAACCCGCGAATGTGTCCAAAATGATGTCGTCGCCAGTAGTAGTAAAGCTGACGATCTCCTCGATCAATTCTGTCGGCTTTGGAAAATCGAACGGCCGCCTATCACCTGGGAACATCTCCTTTATTTCGTTGGTTCCGACGCGACCATCAAGTTCGAATAGGCTCGATAACTTCGCGCGGTAGTCTTTCGCATATACCTTCAGCTCGATAAGTTTTGTTTCGTCCTTCCCGAACAAGATGCGACCTTCGGCGAGGAGTTCACGCATACTGCTTTCAGGGAATCGATAGCCCATCATCGGCTGAACGCAAGGCCTTCCTGTTTGCGGATGGATTACGTCGTAGCGATAGCCCTCTTTGCCCGGGTTATGCACACTTCTCATGCCAGTATAAATTCCACCGTCATCGATGAATTTGTAGTCTTGGAACGGCCACAACTCATTTTTATTTTCGCGAAACCATCTTGTATAGGCGACACGCCGCCTTTGTTCCTCGGGATACTCGCGAAGAAACCTCTCGCCGATCTCAAGTAGTCGCGCCTTTACTGCAAGATTCGAGGACTTCCATTCTTTAGGCAGTCGATCTTTCCGCCGCGCGTAGCACATGACGTATTCATGTTCGACGGCGATGTTTGTCGGATTATTGTCAGTAACGTTCTTCCAAATGATCGTGCCGACGCGATTTCCGATCCCGAATATTTCGTCGAGCAAGCATCTGAGATTTGCGTACTCATTTTCGTCGATGCTGGCAAAAAGAACTCCATCATCACGGAGAAATTGATGCAAGAGCTCGATGCGCGGATACATCATGCACAACCATTTGTCGTGCCGAGAAAGGTCCTCCGCTTCGTCGCCCACCACCTTTCCAAGCCACTGTCTGATTTCGAGACTGTCGACGTTATCGTTGTATATCCACCCTGTCCGTTTCCCTTCGTCATCCCGCTCGTCCGCGCCAGTGTTATATGGCGGGTCGATGTATACGCACTTGACTTGCCCGGCGTAGCGCGGCATCAAAGCTTTCAGAGCATGAAGATTGTCCCCATGCACAATTAGGTTTCCACTTTGCTCGTCGCCACACGAAAGGTCCGCGACCACTTCAAGGAGTCGATACGGCACATCCTTGTGGTGCTTTACGACAGCATTCTTACCGATCCAATTGAGAGTAGGCATTTCTTATTTTCGAGGGTTTTCCATTTCTATCACGTATGCAGAAGCGATGCGAGGGTTGGTCGTTCTTGCGGCCGTGACTCAGATAATTATCCTATTTCTATAATACTAATTGACAGGAGACCGGCTCAGTTACTCAGTATACGTAAACAAATGTTATGAATTCAAGCCAGCGGCACATCGCCTAGCAAGTCCGGCTGGGTAGCCGGTTTCGCCGGCGCCTCATCCGCCCGGTGCAGGTCCGAGAGCTTCACTCCCAGCAGCCTCACGCGCTTTTTCAGCTCCACCCGCCCGAGGCACTCGAAAGCCGCCCGCCGGATCGCCATCGGATCGTCAGTCGGCGCCTCCAGCGTCTTGTCGCGCGTGATGCGCTCGAAGTCCGAGTAACGCAGCTTGATGCCGATCGTCCGCGCCCGGTAGCCCTCCTCGCGAAGCTCGTCGGCCACGCGCTTGGCCAGGCGCGCCAGCACGCGCGCAAGCTCCTGCCAGTCGCGCGTGTCCTCGTCGAACGTGGTCTCAGCACTGCGCGACTTCGGCTGGCGGAAAGTCACCACCGGGCGATCGTCGCGCCCGTTGGACGTTTCGTGCAGGTGGCGGGAATAGGACTCGCCGAAGTGCTCCCGCAGCTTCTCCAGCGGCGCGGCAGCGATGTCGCCGATGGTCTTGTAGCCGAGCGCGATCAGCTTCTCTTCCGACTTCGGCCCGACGCCCTGCAGCTTCCTCACTTCCATGGGCCAGATGCGCGTGGGAATGTCCTCGAAGCCGAGGATCGTGAGGCCGTCGGGCTTGTCGAGCTCCGAGCCGAGCTTGGCCAGCAGCTTGTTCGGCGCGATGGCGAGCGAGCAGGTGATGCCGGTGGCGGTGTGCACTCGCTGCTTGAGGTCGCGGCCGATCGACTCG
Organism: Pseudomonadota bacterium; assembly: GCA_031376265.1. GTDB lineage: Bacteria > Pseudomonadota > Gammaproteobacteria > Burkholderiales > SG8-39 > SZAS-79. Next base: position 4,372 of record JANMDK010000255.1, on the reverse strand, counting down.
GAGTCGCCGGGCAGGTCGGTCACGTCGATGTAACCCTCGTCGATGCCGCCGCTCTCGAAAATCGGCGAGACCGCGCGCATCTGGTCCTTGAACACGCCCGAATAGTGCCGGTACGACTCGAAATCCACAGGAAGGAAGATGGCATGCGGGCAGAGCTTGAGCGCAGTGCGCATCGGCATCGCGGACCGGATGCCGAACGCCCGCGCCTCATAGGTCGCCGTGGAGACGACACCGCGGCTGTTGGGTTCGCCCCGCCCGCCGATGACCACCGGCTTGCCGCGCAGGTCGGGGCGACGCAGGAGCTCCACCGACGCGAAGAACGCGTCCATGTCGAGGTGGATGACGCGCCTTTGCATCTAGAAGCCGTAAAGCTTCGCCGGGTTGTCGACGAGCACGCGCTTCCGGTTCGCTTCGTCCGGCACCCAGTTCGCGAGGAGGTCGCATAGGTCCCCATCGTTCGGCATCGCGCCCTTGACCATGACGTGCGGCCAGTCGGTCCCCCAGAGGATGCGATCCGGCGCGGCATCGACGAGCGCGTGCGCAAACGGCGTGACATCCGCATACGGCAGCGCGCTGCCGGAAATCCGGTACGGCCCGGTGAGCTTTACCCAGGCGCGGCCGGCCTTGAGCAACCGAAGAAGCGCCTTGTATCCCGGCGCCTCGAGGCCCAGCGCGGTTTTCATGTAGCCCAAGTGCCCGAACGCGACGTCGACCGGAAACTTGTCCAGCAGCCGGTCGAGGTCCGGAAATTCATCCACGTGTATCAGGAACTCGATATGCCAGCCGAACGGCTTCACCTTGGCGGCGAGCGCGTTCAGCATCGCAATGGGCAGCTGACCTTTGCCTTCCTTGATGTCGACGATGTTGCAGCGGACGCCGCGCACGCCGAGCACATGCAGGCGCTCGAGCTCGGCATTTGAAACTCCCGGCTCGACCACGGCCACCGCGCGCAGATGCTCCGGATCCGCCGCGAGTGCATCGAGCATCGCCTTATTGTCGGCCCCGTAGACGCTGGGCTGCACCAGAACAGCGCGTTCGACCCCAAGCGTCTCTAACAAATGCTTATATTGCGACGGCAAGGCATCCGGCGGCGTATAGACGCGCCCGGACCAATACGGATAGACCGCCTCGGGCCCGCAGACATGCGCGTGCGTGTCACAGGACAACGGCGGCAAGGTGAGCTTAGGCCGCCTCGGATCGGGATCATGCGGGGCGCAGAGCGGTGCAAGTAGTTGATCGGCCATTGTGAATTTAGGCGGGCATTTTCCCGCCAATTTTCGCCGATCCGGGCCGGCCGGGCGCGTCCCGCAAGTTAAAATAGCGCCATGCCGGAAACACCTTCGGCCGGCGCCATCGTCATCCACGGCGCCAGGCAGAACAACCTCAAGAACCTCACCCTCAGCCTCCCCACCAACGAGCTCGTCGTCGTCACCGGCGTCTCGGGATCGGGGAAGTCGTCGCTCGTCTTCGACACGCTGTATGCGGAGGGGCAACGCCGTTACGTAGAGACCTTCTCGCCCTACGCGCGCCAGTTCCTCGACCGCATGGACAAGCCGCAGGTCGACCGGATCGACGGCATCCCGCCGGCCATCGCCATCGACCAGACCAACCAGGTGCGCACCTCGCGCTCCACGGTCGGCACGATGACCGAGCTGAACGACCACATGAAGCTGCTGTTCGCGCGCGCCGCGCAGCTCTATTGCCGCGGTTGCGGGCAGGCGGTGAAGCGGGACACGCCGGAGACGATATTCGCAGAGATGACGAAGCGCGCGGCGGCCGCATCACAGCCTTCGTGCGATCCGCGCCTCGTGATCACCTTCCCGATCACGGTCCCGAAGAACTTCAGCGATGCGGAAGTCCTGCAGATGCTGGAGCAGCAGGGGTATACGCGAATCCACGCGCGCTCCAAGAGCGTGATCGAGGTCGTGCAGGACCGCATCCGCATGAGCACGGCCGAGAAAGCGCGCGTCAGCGAGGCCCTCGAGTCTGCGCTGCGCGTCGGGCAGGGCAAGGTGAACATCTACGTGCACGAAGAAAGGGGCCAGGCTCAAATTTCGGCCGCGGTCCCGGAATCTCCACCGGCCTCGACGAAATTTGAACCTGGCCCCAGTTGGCGGTTCTCTTCAGACCTCCACTGCCCCGACTGCGACATCCACTACAGCGAGCCGGTACCGAGCCTGTTCTCGTTCAACTCGCCGCTCGGCGCGTGCGAAACCTGCCGCGGCTTCGGCCGCGTGATCGGCATCGACTTCGGACTGATCATCCCGGACGAGACCAAGACGCTGCGCGAAGGCGCGATCCGCCCCTGGCAGACGCCCAGCTTCAAGGAATGCCAGGACGACATCCTCAAGTACGCCAAAAAGCGCGACATCCCCCTCGACACGCCGTGGCGCGAGTTGAGCGAAGCGCATCGCCACTGGGCGCTCGAAGGCGAGCCGGAATGGGAGAACTGGAAGAAGTCGTGGCCCGGCATTTGGTACGGCGTGCGCAGGTTCTTCGCCTGGCTGGAGACCAAGGCGTACAAGATGCACATCCGCGTGCTGCTCTCCAAGTACCGCGCCTATACGCCCTGCCCGACCTGCAACGGCTCCCGCCTCAAGCCCGACGCGCTGCTTTACAAGCTTGAGCCGGGCCGCAAGTCGGTCCACGACCTCATGCTCATGCCGATCGAGGGGCTGCGCGATTTCATCGATGTGCTCAAGCTACCCGCGCCGCTGGATGAAGCCACCGACCTCCTGGTCACCGAGATCCGCTCGCGCCTCAAGTTCCTCTGCGCGGTGGGTTTGAGTTATCTCACCCTTGATCGCCAATCCAGAACGCTTTCGGGCGGCGAGGTCCAGCGCATCAACCTGACGACGGCGCTCGGCACGTCGCTGGTGAATACGCTCTTTGTATTGGACGAGCCTTCCATCGGCCTGCATCCGCGCGACATGGGGCGCGTGATCGACGTGATGAAGCGCCTGCGCGACGCCGGCAATTCGCTGGTGGTCGTCGAGCATGACCCGCAGATCATGTTCGAGGCCGACAGGATCATGGACATGGGCCCCGGCCCGGGCGAGCGCGGCGGGGAGATCGTGTTCTTCGGCACGCCCGACGAGCTCAAGGCCTCGAAGACGCTGACCGCGGAATACCTCTCCGGACGCAAGCGCGCCGGCGTGGCTGTTTATGGCGAAGGCCGCGGCCGCATGCTGCCGGCGGCGCCGAGCCTCGAGCTGCTCGGGTCGGAGGAGCACAACCTAAAGAACATCGACGTCACGATCCCGCTGCAGCGGCTCGTATGCGTGACTGGCGTGTCGGGCTCGGGCAAATCCACCTTGGTGCACGACGTCTTGTACGCAGCGCTCCTCAAGGCCAAAGGCAAGCCGTCGGAGATGGCCGGCAAGCACCGCGAGCTGCGCGGGCACAAGCATGTGTCCGAAGTCGTCATGGTCGACCAATCGCCTATAGGCAAGACCACACGCTCGAACCCGGCAAGCTACGTCGGCGCCTGGGATGCGATCCGCGACATCTACGCCAAGTCGGACACGGCGAAAGAGCGCGGCTACACGCCCGGCACCTTCAGCTTCAACTCCGGCAACGGGCGCTGCCCGACCTGCGGCGGCAACGGCTTCGAGCACGTCGAGATGCAGTTCCTCTCGGACGTCTACCTGCGTTGCCCGGACTGCGACGGCAAGCGCTTCCGCGGCGAGGTGCTCGAGATCGTCGTTCGCGGCAAGTCGATCGCCGATGTACTGGAGCTCACGGTATCGGAGGCGATCGGCTTCTTCCACCAGAATGCCGAAGTGCAGCGCGTACTGAAGCCGCTCGCCAACGTTGGACTGGAATACCTGCGCCTCGGCCAGCCGGTGCCGACGCTGTCCGGCGGCGAGGCGCAGCGCCTCAAGCTCGCAGGGCACTTGGCGGAGACGGCCAAGGGCGGAAAATCGGGGACAGACCACGTTTTCCGCGGAAAACGTGGTCTGTCCCCGATTTCCGCGAGCAAGCTCTTCCTTTTCGACGAGCCGACCACGGGCCTGCACTTCGACGACGTGGCCAAGCTGCTGCGTGCGTTCCGCCAGTTGCTGGCCGCTGGTCATTCAATGGTGGTGATCGAGCACAACCTCGACGTGATCGCGGCGTCGGACTGGATCATCGACCTCGGCCCGGAAGGCGGCGACGCCGGCGGTTACCTGGTCGCGGCGGGCACGCCGATCGACATCGCGGCCAATCCCGCCTCGCATACGGGCGTCGCGCTCAAGGCCTACGAGGAGACGCTGTCTGCGCCCTCGACGGCCGTAGTCGCGCGCGAAGTGCCCCTGCAGAAGCGGATTCTCTCGAACGTGGTAAGCATCCACAACGCGCGCGAGCACAACCTCAAGAACATCGACGTCGA
>JANMDK010000241.1:0-4416 GCA_031376265.1 Pseudomonadota bacterium | reverse complement strand
GGCTCAAACCTGACGACGTGAAACTACGTCAGGTTTGAGCCTGGCCCCTTTAAATTAGTCCGGTTTTATATTCGCCTGCTTGATCACGCCGCGCCACTTGATGACTTCGGCGTTGATGAAGGCCGCGTATTCCTCGGGGCGGTTGCCCACCGGCTCGCTGGCATCGGCAAGGATGCGGTCGCGGATCTCGGGCAGGTTGGTCGCGCGCTGGACGTCGGTCGCGATTTTTTGCACCAGCGCAGGCGGCGTCGTGCCCGGGGCCATGAAGCCGAACCATGCCGTGATCTCGAATCCCGCGATACCGGATTCGATCATCGTCGGGATGTCCGGCAGCATCGGCGAGCGCTTCGCGCTGGTGATCGCAATCGGGCGCAGCGTCCCCGCCTTGACGTGCGGGATCAGCGGCTGGGCATTGTGGAAGAGGACCTCGAACTGGCCGCCGATCGCGTCGGTCGTCATCTGCGCGCTCGACTTGTAGGGGATCGCGACCAGCTTGATGTTCTCCAGCGTGTTGAGGAGCTCGCCTGAAAGGTGCTGCGTGGTGCCCGGGCCGGCGGTGCCGTAGCGGAGCTTGCCGGGTTCCTTGCGCGCCAGCGCCACGAGGTCCTTGACGCTGTGGACCGGCACCTTGAGGTTGACCGTCAGCAGGTTCGGCATGCGCGTGACCAGGCTCACCGGAGCAAGATCCTTGAGCGGGTCGTAGGGCAGCTTGTCGCCGAACAACGAGACGTTGACCGCGATCGGCCCGATCGTATTGAAGAGCAGCGTGTAGCCGTCACCCGGCGCCTTGGCCACGCGGTCGGTGCCGATGTTGCCCGAGGCGCCGACCACGTTGTCGATGACGACCGGCTGGCCCCAGGTTTCCGACAGCTTCTGGCCGAGCAGGCGCGAAAGGATGTCGGGCGCACTGCCCGGCGGCGCCGGCACGACGAGGCGTATCGACTTCTCCGGCCACTTGCCTTGCGCGAAGGCCGCTGTAGCAACTACCGCGCCCAGCGCAGTCGCCGCAAGGGCCGCAAGAATCCGTTTCGGGTGATTCATTTTGATGTCCCCTCCTTTTTTATCCACCGCTCCGGCACGCGCACGCTGATCGCGAGCAGCAGGAACGAGTTGCTTTTGCCGTGTCCGTCGAGGTTGAGGCTGCCGTTCACGCCGCCCTCGAGCACGTCGTCGATGACGAAGTTATAGGCGGGCAGCTTCGGCAGGTCGTAGCGCTTTACGCGCGTCGCGCCGCGGTGCGCGAAGGCCTCGAGCACCCGGGCTTCGGTCAGTTGCTCGCCTAGTGCGGCGTACGCCTCGCTGTCGTAAGGCATCAGGCTCACGTTGAGCCGGTTGCCCTTGTCGCCGGCGCGGCCGTGAGCGACGCGATGCAGCGGGACCTCGACGAGCTTTTCCGCGGCGCTCATCGCGCGATCTCGCGAGCGGTGCGCACGGTGCTCGTCGGCGCGAGCGCCTCCCGCGGCAGGAGATACGACTGCGTTCGGATGCGCTGCGTGGTCTTCCAGCGCACCCCGCCGCCGCCGGCCGGGCCGCAGCAATAAAGCGCGAGCACCTCGCGCGAAGCCTGGTCGGCGTCATCCTGCGAGCGGGACGCGACGGCCAGCCGCACGCGAATATCGTTTGGCTCCGCACCGCTAAACCCGCGCCACCCCTCGCCCGAATCCCCGCCATGCACGCTGGTCACGCCGATGAGGTCGATGCGCGGCTGCACGTCGAGCTTGCGGAGCTTCAATCGCTGCAGGAGCACGTCGGCCGCGGCCCGCGCGCGGGCGAGGCAGTTGGGCCCGGCGTAGGAGATCTCGCCTTCGCCGAGCCAGCCGCCTTCGAAGCACACCGTGGCCTTGATCTTCTGCGGCGCGGGCTTGCCGCGGATGCCGAGGATCTCGACACGGTCGGGGCCGATTTCCTTCACGCTGACGCCCGAAAGGTCGAGCGTCACATCCGGCGTGATGTAAGCGGAAGGATCGTGGATCTCGTAAAGCAACTGCTCTTTCACCACCTGCTCGTTGACCAGGCCGCCGGTGCGCGCAGCCTTGGTGATCACCAGCCGCCCGTCGCGGCCCACCTCCGCGATCGGGAAGCCGATGTTGGCCGGATCCGGGATGTCCTTGAAGCCGGGATCGTAGTAGTAGCCGCCGGTGACCTGCGAGCCGCATTCCAGCAGGTGGCCCGCGGTCGAGCCGACCGCAATATTGCCCCAGTCGTCATAGGCCCAGCCGAAATGGTGGATCAGCGGCGCGAGCGCCAGGCACGGGTCACCGGTGCGCCCGGTCACCACTACCTGCGCGCCTGCCTTGAGCGCATCGACGATCGGCTGCACCGACAGGTAGGCGTTCGCAGAGACGATCTCGCCGCCGGTCTCGAGCATCGCGTCGGCCTCGTAGACTTCGAGGTTCGCGAGATCGACGCGCTCGCGCACATCGTCGCCTTCGATGATGCCGATGCGCAGGTCCGGCAAGCCGAGCCTCTGCGCAAGCTTCGCGATGACCCTTGCCGCGCCCGGCGGATTCGCCGCGCCGAAGTTGCCGATGATCGGGATGCCGTGTTTCACGCACTTGGCAAGGGTCGGCTCGAGCAGGCGCTCGAGCATCGGCTCGTAGCCGCGCTGCGGGTCGCGGCGCTTTTCCAGCTGCGCAAGGGCGACGGTGCGCTCGCCGAGCACCTCGAAAAACACGGCCGACGGGCCGCCAAGCTCGATCAGCGTGTCGACGACCGGGCCCGGCGCATCGACGCGGTCGCCGGAGAAGCCGGCGCAATTGCCTACCCGAAACAGGTCCGCCATCCTTGTCTCCGCCGCTTGACTGTCGCGAGCTGTGTGGTGCCGCACGCGTTGCAGCCATCTTACCTGTGCCACGGCTAGAATGACCGCATGGAGAATCGCGTGCGCTCGGAATCGCTCGTCACCGCATGCCTCGAGCGCATCGCCAGTCGCGATGCGCAACTCAAGGCCTGGGCGCATGTCGCCGCCGACGCGGCGCTCGCCGAAGCACGAGCCCTCGACAAGCAATCGCCGCGCAGCCCGCTGCACGGCATGCCCGTCGGGATCAAGGACGTCTTCGACACCGCGGACATGCCGACGGAATACAACTCGGCCATCTACGGCGGCCATCGCCCGCGCGCGGATGCTGCGGCCGTCGCCCTGCTGCGCCGCGCAGGCTGCGTGATCCTCGGCAAGACCGCGACCGCCGAATTCGCGTTCAACAATCCGCCGGCCACGACCAATCCGCACAATCCCGCGCATACGCCGGGCGGCTCTTCCAGCGGATCGGCCGCTGCGGTGGCGGACGGCATGGTGCCGCTGGCGCTCGGCACCCAGACCGGCGGCTCGGTGATTCGCCCGGCGGCCTTCTGCGGAGTGATCGGCCTCAAGCCCAGTTTCGGCTGCATCAACCGCACCGGGGTGAAACCGGTATCGGATTCGCTCGACACCGTGGGATTTTTCTCCGAGACGCTGGAAGACGCAGGCAAGGCTCTGCATGTGCTCTCGGGCCTGCGCTTGCCGGAACAGGCAAAGACGTCCTCCGCGCTGCGCGTGGGTTTCGCGCGCACCTCGCGCTGGGAGAAAGCCGATCACGCTTCGCAGGACATGCTGGAAGCGGCGGCAAGTCACTTCTCTTCCGCCGGGGCGATTGTGGCGGAGGTGCGCTTGCCACCCTCGGTCGACGCCCTGTTCGTCGAGCAGGGCCACATCATGAAATTCGAAGCCGCCCGCGCGTTGGCCTGGGAGCAGGAGAACCATCGCAGCCTCCTCAGCCCCGGGATCCTTACGCGTCTGGACGACGGCTGGTCGGTCAGCCGCGAGCACTACGACCGCGCCCAGCGCACCGCATTCGAAGCCCGGCAGCAGCACACCGACCTCATGCGCAGCTTCGACGTGCTGTTGACCCTGGCCGCGCCGGGCGAAGCGCCGAAAGGCCTCGCCTCGACCGGCGACTCGCTGTTCAACGGTTTGTGGACCCTGCTCGGCGTGCCCTGCCTCACGCTGCCGTGGGGAAGCGGCGTGGCGGGTTTGCCATTGGGGGTTCAGCTGGTGGGAACTTTCGGCGGGGACGTTTTGCTTCTCGTCCACGCCAACCGGCTGTGGCAGCCGGAGCTCGCGCGGGGTTAGCTGCGGTCTGCGCTCTCGAGGGCGTTCAGCGCCGCCCGGGCCTGGCGGCAGACTGTGCGCGCCTTGCCGACGTCGTCGCCGGCGTCACCGTGGGTGTCGCCGGCTGCGGCCATGATTGAAACCGCGCGCAGGAGATTGGCTTCCGCGACGGCGACTGCTGCTTCGAGTTTCATCTTCAGTGTCATGCGCGAACAGTGCGCCCTATCCGGTCGAATAGATAGCGATATTCGCCTACAGACGTAACTAAACATTACCGCTTAGATTATCTCGATGTCCTCTTTACGAACTGCAACGATTTTCGCGGCTCT
>JANMDK010000195.1:0-24634 GCA_031376265.1 Pseudomonadota bacterium | reverse complement strand
GCAACTCGTTCTACAAGGATTCGATGAGCCGCGCGCTCGAGCTCTCGCAGCGCGGCGTGCGATTCGTCGACGCCGGCGTCTCCGGCGGCATCCACGGCCTGGCCAACGGCTACTGCCTGATGATCGGCGGGACGCCCAAGGCGATCGAGCACTTCGAGCCTTTCGCGCGCATCCTCGCGCCGGGCCCGGAAACCGGCTGGCTGCATTGCGGGCCGAGCGGCTCGGGGCACTTCACCAAGATGATCCACAACGGCATCGAGTACGGGATGATGCAGGCCTTCGGCGAGGGCTTCGCGCTGCTGGCCGGCCGCAAGGACTTCGACATCGACCTCGCGCGGCTCGCGGAAACCTGGCGCCATGGCAGCGTGGTGCGCTCGTGGCTCCTCGACCTCACCGCCGAGGCGCTGGCCGAGGACGAGGACATGACCTCGATCGCCCCGGTGGTCGCGGATTCCGGCGAAGGCCGCTGGACCGCGATGGAATCCATCGAGCAGGGCACGCCGGCGCCGGTAATCACGATGGCGCTCATGAGCCGCTTCTCGAGCCAGGGCAAGTCGGACTACTCGAGAAAACTGCTTGCGATGATGCGTGCCAAGTTCGGCGGGCACGCAGTCACGAGGACGGGGCCGGCGACGCCCAAGGCGTAGTCGCGGGGAGCGAGGCGTGATCGTCGTAGTCATGGGCGTGTCCGGCGCCGGCAAGACGACGGTGGGCGCCGCGCTTGCGGAACGCCTCGGCGCCGAATTCCTCGATGCCGACGATTTCCATCCGGCGGAGAACGTCGCCAAGATGTCGGCCGCGATTGCGCTCACCGATGCGGACCGCTGGCCCTGGCTGGACCGGCTCAATGGGGAACTGGCCGCGCGGCAGGCCGCGGGGCGCGGCGCAGTGCTCGCGTGCTCGGCACTGAAGGAAATTTATCGTGCCCGCCTGATGCAGGGGCTCGCGGACGCAAGGCTCGTGCATCTCCAGGGCTCGATCGAATTCCTCCGCGAGCGCATGAAGGCGCGCAAGCACAAGTACATGCCGGCCGCGTTACTTGTGAGCCAGTTCGAAACGCTCGAGCCGCCGCGCGATGCGGTGCTGGTCGACGCTGCGCTCGAAGTGCCAGCCGCCGTCGAGCGGATTGCGGCGGAACTCGCTAGGAAAGATCCAGCGCGTAAGCCTTGAGGGCCTCGAGCGGGACGATCTCCAGGGTCTTGGCATGCGTGCCGGCGAGCTTCACCGGCGGCGCCATGCCGTCGGCCAGCGCCTCCTTCCAGCGCTCGGCGCACAGGCACCAGCAGTCGCCCGGCTTCAGCCCGGGGAAACCGTAGGCGGGCATCGGCGTCGAAAGGTCGTTGCCGCGCGAGCTCGAATACTCGAGGAATTCGGCGGTGACCTTGACGCAGACCGAGTGCACGCCGAGGTCTTCGGCGCCGGTGTCGCAGCTGCCGTTGCGGTAGAAGCCGGTCATCGGGCGGGTGCAGCATTCGGCGATCGGCTCGCCGTAAACGTTCAATTGGCTGGGCATGGCGGTTCCACGAAGAGTGCTTTCATTGTTGCAGGTTCAGTCGCCGCGGGCCACGCCTTCGCGCCTTGGATCGACACCGCCACGCCATCCGGTGGCCGTGCGTTCGATGCCGTGCAGGCCGCTGGTCTGCGCGGAGAAATTGAGGGTGTGGCCGCGTTTCTCGAGCGCGTCGGCCAGGTCCTCGAACCCGGTGCCGCGCTCGATGAAGGTCGGCCCGTAGGCCGCGCCGAAATTCGGCAGCGAGACCGCCGCCTGCATGTCGAGGCCCCAGTCGATGAGTCCGACGAGCGCCTTGGCCACGTAGTTGATGATCGCGCTTCCGCCGGGCGAGCCGATCACGGCCTGCAGCCTGCCCTCGCGGTCGAACACGAAAGTCGGCGCCATCGAGCTGCGCGGCCGCTTGCCGGGCTCCACGCGGTTGGCCGCGGGGCGTCCCTCGAATTCCGGCGAGAAAGCGAAGTCGGTCATCTGGTTGTTGAGCAGGAAACCGCGCACGAAAATGCGGCTGCCGAACTGGCTCTCGATGGTGGTGGTCATCGCCACCGCGTTGCCTTCCGCATCCACGATTGACACATGGCTGGTGCCGGCCGCCTCGGTTTCCTCCGCATCGCCAAGCGCCAATGCGCCCAGCGGCCGGCCGGCGCGCGCCACGCCCATCGCGCGCTCGCCGATTAACGCGGCGCGAGCCATGAGATAGCCGGCGTCCAGCAATCCGGCCACCGGCTGCGGCACGAAGTCCGGATCGGCGAGGTAGCGCAGCCGGTCGGCATAGGCGAGGCGCCCGGCCTCGGAGAACAGGTGCACCGCAAGCTCGGAGCCCGGCGCGGCTCGCTCGAAGCCGGCACGCTCGAGGAGGCCAAGCAGCCCGAGCACGCTCACCCCGCCGGAGCTCGGCGGGCCCATGCCGCAGATGCGCCGGTCGCGGTACGCACCGCACACCGGCTCGCGTTCCTTTGCCTGGTAGCGCTCGAGGTCCTCGATCGAAAGGTCGCCGGGGCGAACGTGGTATTTCACCGCGGCGACGATGTCGGACGCGATCGTGCCGCGGTAGAAAGCATCGGCGCCACCTGAAGCAATAGCGGCGAGCGTGCCTGCATACGATGCGTTGACGATCCGTGTGCCCACCGGCAGCGGCCGCCCGGATCCATCGTAGTAGAGCGCTCGCGCGCCGCCGTCCTTCGCAAGGAACGCCTCGCGCGACAAGAGCAGGTTCAGGCGTCGCGGCATCGCAAAGCCTTCCGTCGCCAGGCGAATCGCCGGCACGAACAGCCGCGCCCACGGCAATCGTCCGTGCAAGCGATGCGCAAGCTCGAGCGCGCGCAGCGCGCCCGGCGTGCCGACCGCCAGTCCGCTCGCCATCGCCTCATAGCGGTCCATGGGCTGGCCGAGCGCATTCACGAAGCGCACCGGCTTCGCAGCCGCCGGCGCGGTCTCGCGGCCGTCGTAGCTCTTCAGCGCGCGAGCCTTTTCATCCCAATGCAGGAGGAACAGCCCGCCACCCAGCCCGGAGGATTGCGGCTCGACCAGGCCAAGCACCATCTGCACCGCGATCGCCGCGTCCAACGCGCTTCCACCCGCGCGAAGGATCTCCACTCCCGCGTCGCTGGCCAGCGGATTGGCTGCCACGACCATGAAGCGCTTGGCAAGTACGGCCTGCTTTGGCTCGTAGCCGGACTCGCCTTCGGGATTCAACAGGCCCTGCGCCCGCGCAACCGGGGCACAGAGCAGCAACAGAGCGAGCAAGAGGCGGGACAGCGCGTTCACCGGCGCATTATCCACAACGCCGCGCCGCCCAGCGCAAGGCACGCGGAGGCGAACGCCAGCGAAGGCCCGAACCCTCCGAGTCCGACCACGAGGTAGCTCGCAAACGGCGGCCCGGCGAGCTGGCCGAGACCGAACGCCGCGGACAGGGCGCCCATGAGCGGCGCAGCGTCGGACTGGTTCGCGCTCATCGAGCGCGCCTCGCGCAACGTGAGCAGCGTAATCGCTACGAACGCACTCCCGAGCAGCAGGCTGCCGAGCGCGAGCCCGACGACATTCTCGAGCACGACCGGAAAGATCACGCCGAGCGCCTCGACGAAGTAGCAGGCTACGAGCGCCAGGCGCTGGTGGGCGCTGGTCACGCGGCCGGTGAGCAGCGTGCCCGCGAGCGCGGCAGCGCCGAACATCGGCCAGAACCAGCCGGAAGCAAACGCGCCGCCGAGCAGGTCGCGCGCAATGACCGGCATGAAGGTGCCGGGGATGATGTAGCCGAAGCCGTAAAGCCCGTAGGCGATGATCAGCGTCCACTCGGCCGCGCCCCACCGACGGGTGGAGGTTGCGGCTCTGTCGACTGACGCCGGGGAGTGCGTGACGGCCATCGGCCCGAACGCCTGCCAGCACATCGCGGTGACCGCCAGCGCCGCAAAGCCGAACGTTATCCAGATCGACGACGAATCGAACCCGGCGAGCGTGAGCGCAAGGCACGCGAGTCCCGAGAGCAGGATGCCGATGCCGACGCCACCGAAAGTCACGCCGAAAAGCTGCACGCGCCCGGCAACCGTGAGGCGCTCGAGCGTCATTCCTGCGGCATGCACCAGCACGAATGCGCTCGCGACGCCGGTGGCAAAGCGCAACAGCCACCACGGCACGAAGCCATGCACCAGGCCGACCGCGATCGTGAGCAGGCCGGTGGCCAAGAGTCCGCTCCTCACCATCAGGTGCGGTGCCGTGCGCATCCAGATCGTGGCCAGCGCGCCAACGAGGTAACCGAGGTAATTCGCGAACGCGAGCCAGCTGCCCTCCGTGAGGGTGAGGCCGGCGTCGGCCTGCATCAGCGGCAGCAGCGGCGTGAACGCGAAGCGGCCCACGCCCATTGCCACCGCCAGGGCGGCAAGGCCGGCAAGGGCGTAAATGCGGGCCAAATAAAAAGGGCGACCGCGCGGGTCGCCCTCTTTGGCGTGCACTGGCGGCGCTTTCATGCGGCCATTATCTCCGACTGCCGCAATCTGCACACTCGGAGCGGGGGAACCCATGCTCCCCCGTTACTTCTTCGTCAGTTAGTGACCCAACCTCCGAGATCGTCGACTTCCCGACTGGAATAACCGCACTTGAGAAGAGCGCCGTAGCGCTCGCTCTGTCCTGCCTTTCCGGCCCTAGGCACACCCATTTCAATCAGGACACACTTTCCCCTGCCGTCGCTATTCATGCACTGCGCGAAAGCTGTTCCGCCGGTCGCATCTCTACTGGAAATGCAGCTGCGGTAATTGGGATCCTTCGTTGACAGAGGACACTTTATCGGCCTCGTGGCGGCCTCCAGCGAGGCGCTACAGCGGTCGACCAATGCCTTGAGCGCGCTAGGCCCCGCAGGAGGCGTCGGCGCAGGCGCTGTCGCTGTCGCTGTCACATAGCACGTCTTCAGGACACCCGGAACGGGATCGTCGACCTTCAAGTTGCCGGGCAGACAGACAAAGCTATTCGAGCCCGAGATCTTGACGTATTTGCCGTTCACTCCGTAGACCCCGGTCCAGCTCCCGCTACGAGTGCAGGTCTTGCCATCCGTTGCACAAGCGGTGGCATCCGCCGGGATCGAAGTGACGAAAGCACTACCCGTCGTAGCAGCCGCCGCAGGCGCCTTCACTATTGCCCCTGCGCTGACATGGCACGTCTTCAGGACACCCGGAGCAGGATCGGGGACACCGAAGGTGTTGGAGAGGCAGGTGAAGGCACCCGAACCCGAGATCTGTACGTACTTGCCGGGGACTCCGTAGACCCCGGTCCAATTCCCGGAAGCCTGGCAATTGTTGCTATCTGTTGCGCAAGGCTCGGTTCCCTGGGGAGCCGATGCGACAAGGTCGATGACATAGCATGTCTTTTCGGCACCCGGAAAGGGATCGGGGATACCGAAGGTGCCGGGGAGGCAGGTGAAGCTTCCCGAGCCCGAGATCGGCGCGAATTTGCCGTTCGCTCCGTAGTATCCGGCCCAGTTCCCGGTACCTTGGCATTGCTGGCCATCCTTTGCGCAAGCCACAGCTCGCGGGGGAACCGAAGCGACAAGGGAGGCGACGAGCTTGCCCTGGTCGGCAACCGCCTTGCGGGCAGCCGCCTGATCGGCAGCCGCCTTGGCCTTCTCGGCAGCCGCCTGGACGACAACCGCGTTTTTTGCTTCGAGCCCGGCAACGAACTTTTCGAGCGCGGCGTAGTCGCCTTTGCCTGATTCGCAGTTCTGCAGCGTGGTGGCCTTCGACTGCAGCATGTTCTTCGTGCCCGGATCGACCTGGCTGGTCAACGAATTCCACATTTTGAAGTCCGCTTCGGTGAAGATGCTGGACTTGGAAACCGCCGAGAACCGCGCCCCGATGGCGTCGCGCCGGTCCTTCACGTCCTTCAAACAGGCGGGGAGCTTGGCATTGTCAGCGGCCGCCTGGTCGGCGATGGCCTTTTGCTGTGCGGCGTAGCCGGCTTTGATCTTGGCCTCGGCGTCCTTCGAGGCCTGGTCCGCCTTGGCCTGCTTGGCGTCCGCATCGGCCTTGTCTTTCGCCGCGTCGCTCCTTCCCTGTTGGCTCTTCAGGTTGGCCTCTGTGGTGTACGCGGCGGCGACCGACGTATCGGCGGCGATGGTCTGGCACGTCAAGAGGTTGGCGTCCGTATAGGTGGTGGCATACGTTTTGAAGCCGTTGATCTTGTCATCCACCGGCTTCCACGCCTTCAGCATCCTGTCGGTTATGGCGCCAAAGAACGCTTTCGAATCGTCCCTGAGCTTGTTGTTCGAGGCCTGCAATGCCGCGAGCTTGACGATACAGGCGTCGAGGGCGGTCTTGATCTTGGCCTGCGCCGGCGTCAGCGTCGTCTGAGAGGCCTGCCATTTCCGGTACGCTTCGGCATTGTCGATATCCATGTCGGTATAGTATTGTTTGAAGCCATCCGCGGCCCCCGAGCAGGCTTCGTACCTATCCTGGGAGTAGCCAGGGGTGCGGGCGTCGTCCTTGAAACCGCCCTTCTTATAGGTGTTGTAGGAGGTGAGCGCGTCGTTATACGTTTGCTTGTTAGCGGCGGACTCCTTAAACCCCAACGCCGGCTTTTTGAGATAGTCCTTGAATGTGTCGGCTCTGCTCTTGCTATCGCCGATGCCGGAATCGCAATTCTTCTGCATTCTTATCATGCGGTCGACTTCGGCGTCCGCCTTCGCCGGGTTAGGCAGCAGCGCAGCCAATAGCAGTGCGGCGGCCAATGTGCATGACAGCTGATTCGATAATTTCATAACCTTCCCCCAGTTTGATTATTTTATTTTTCGCGGCTCGCTCGCCAGCATAGCGACGCGCGCTTCTGGTAGCAACCGGGACAAAAGTACCGGGTCGTGCGCGACGTGAACAACCGCCTCTCGCACCGCGTCGCGCGCATCAAGTTTTTCGGCTCCTCCACTCCGCTGGCCGCGCCGCGTGCGGAATGTTTCGCGTCAAGCTACTGTAGTCTGACGGCGTCGCCTTTTGCCTCGGTCATTGCTGCACTCTTAGAGCAGCGGCACCAGCATAGGGATCGCCCACCGTGTCGCCGGTGACCGCGGCCTTGTGCGCCTCCGACCCTTTGCCGCCGAAGTTGCCTTCCTCGATGTATTTCTTCGCGTTGTCCCAGGCGCCGCCGCCGGTGCACATCGAGGCGGATCGAGCGATATACATATTGGCAATTAAATTGACAATCTGTATAAGTGGTGTAAGCTGTCTACATGGTCCCTCGCGACGCCATGCCCACGCTACAACGGCTCGCCAGCTACTACCCGGTTGTCGCGCTGACCGGCCCGCGTCAGTCCGGCAAGACGACACTTGCCCGCATCGCGTTCCCGGGCAAGGCGTACGCCAGCCTGGAGGATCCGGACGTGCGCGAGTTCGCACAAACGGATCCGCGCGGATTTCTCGCCCGCTACCCGGATGGCGTCATCCTCGACGAAGTGCAGCGCGTCCCGGACCTCTTCTCCTACCTGCAAACCGCGGTGGACGCGGACAAGCGCGCGGGCCGCTTCGTGCTCACCGGTTCACAACAGTTCGGTCTGCTCGCCGGCATCAGCCAGTCGCTCGCAGGACGGGCGGGGCTGATCCACCTGTTGCCTTTTTCGCTAGCCGAGATTGCCAGCCTGGCGCCGCCGAGCGATCTGGAAACGCTCCTCTGGCGCGGCGCCTACCCGCCGTTGCACGATCGCAATATCCCGCCCGGCAGCTGGAACCGCGACTACATCGCCACCTACATCGAGCGTGACCTGCGCCAGCTGGTCAATGTGCGTGACCTGTCCACTTTCCGGCGCTTCGTGCGCATGTGCGCGGCGCGCACCGGACAGACGCTCAACCTCTCCGCGCTCGCTGCCGACTGCGGCGTGCGCCATAACACCGCCAAGAGCTGGATCTCGGTGCTCGAGGCGAGCTACATCGTTTTTCTGCTGCCTCCACATCACAGAAATTTCGGCAAGCGCCTGGTGAAGGCGCCGAAGCTCTATTTCTACGACACCGGGCTCGCGGCCGGCCTCGCGGGCGTGCAGGACGCCTACACCCTCGGGTTGGGCGCCATGCGCGGCCAGTTGTTCGAAACCTGGGCCGTCGCGGAGTTCGTGAAGTACCGCAGCAACTACGGACTTGCGCCGGAGCTTTACTACTGGCGCGACAACAATGGAAACGAGATCGACCTGGTCATCGATCGCGGCGACAGTCTCATTGCGGTCGAATTCAAGGCAGGCCAGACCCTGGCCGGCGACTGGTTCGCGCCCCTGCAGAAATACATGCGTTGGTCGGGCGGGATGGAAGCCGCGCTGGTGTACGGCGGGACCGACCGGCAGACACGGGACTCGGTGGCGGTATTCGGTTGGCGCGATATTGGCGCGTGTGCCGCTAGCGCGTACGGCTCCGCGAAAGATTAGAAAATGGCAGCAATTCGACCGGAGAGTGGCTCAGAGCCTGGGGGTTGCCTGAAATATGGCAGCAATTGCGCCCTTCCGGACGAGCCTTCATTGCAATCCGCGTCCTTCTTCAGGAACTGAGAAGTACGGCGCCGTTCATCGGAAAGCGCTTAGAGCAGCGGCACCAGCAGCAGCGCCACGATGTTGATGATCTTGATCAGCGGGTTGATCGCGGGGCCGGCGGTGTCCTTGTACGGGTCGCCGACCGTGTCGCCGGTGACCGCGGCCTTGTGCGCCTCGGAGCCCTTGCCGCCGAAGTTGCCTTCCTCGATGTACTTCTTGGCGTTGTCCCAGGCGCCGCCGCCGGTGCACATCGAGATCGCGACGAAGAGGCCGGTCACGATCGTGCCCATGAGCATGCCGCCTATCGCCATGCGCGCTGCTTCCGCGCCCATGAGGAAGCGCATCACCAACGCGAGCACCACCGGCGTGAGCACCGGGAGCAGCGAGGGGATCATCATTTCCTTGATCGCCGCCTTGGTCAGCATGTCGACCGCGGTGCCGTACTCGGGCTTCGCGGTGCCGGCCATGATGCCGGGGATTTCCTTGAACTGGCGGCGCACTTCGACCACCACCGAGCCGGCTGCGCGTCCCACGGCTTCCATCGCCATCGCGCCGAACAGGAACGGGATCATGCCGCCGATGAACAGGCCAATGATCACGGCCGGCTCGGACAGGCTGAACGCCGTGGTCTTGCCCGCATGGTCTAGCGCATGGGTGAAATCGGCGAACAGCACCAGCGCGGCAAGGCCGGCCGAACCGATCGCATAACCCTTGGTGACGGCTTTTGTGGTGTTGCCGACTGCATCCAGCGGATCGGTGACTGCACGCACCGACTCCGGCAGTTTCGACATTTCGGCAATGCCGCCGGCGTTGTCGGTGATTGGGCCGTAGGCGTCGAGCGCCACGATGATGCCGGCCATCGAGAGCATCGAGGTCGCGGCGACCGCGATCCCGTAGAGGCCGCCAAGCGTGTACGAGGCGTAGATCGCGGCGCAGACGAACAGCACCGGCCACGCGGTCGAGCGCATCGACACGGCGAGGCCGGCAATGATGTTCGTGCCGTGGCCCGTGGTCGAAGCTTGCGCGACGTAGCGCACCGGCTGGTATTCGGTGCCGGTGTAGTACTCGGTGATCCAGACCAGTGCACCGGTAAGGACGAGGCCGACGACGGCGGACAGGTAGAGCTTCATCACGCCGCCCTGCGCGGCGTATTCCGTGCCGTTGAAGACCCACGCGGTGAGCGGGTAGAAGCACAGCAGCGCGAGCACGCCGGCCACGATGAGGCCGCGGTACAGCGCGTTCATGATCTTGGCGCCTTCCTTGTGCTTGACCATGTAGCAGCCGACGATCGAGGCCACGATCGAGAAGCCGCCGAGCACCATCGGGTAGAGCACGGCCTGCATCTCCGCGCCTTTGACCATCAGCGCGCCCAGCAGCATCGTCGCGATCAGCGTGACCGCATAGGTCTCGAAGAGGTCCGCCGCCATGCCGGCGCAGTCGCCGACGTTGTCGCCGACGTTGTCCGCGATCACCGCGGGGTTGCGCGGATCGTCTTCGGGGATGCCGGCTTCGACCTTGCCCACCAGGTCTGCACCTACGTCGGCGCCCTTGGTGAAGATGCCGCCGCCAAGACGCGCGAAGATCGAGATGAGGGAGGAGCCGAACGCAAGTCCGATCAGCGGCTGCAGTACGCTGTGCAGGTCGACCGTCTTGCCCATGCCGTGCGGCGCGGAATTGACCAGCACCGCGAAGAAGCCGGCGACGCCGAGGAGGCCCAGGCCCACCACGAGCATGCCGGTGATTGCGCCGCCGCGGAAAGCGACGTTGAGCGCGGCGTCGATGCCTTCGCGGGCTGCTTCCGCAGTGCGCACGTTGGCGCGCACCGAGACGTTCATGCCGATGTAGCCGGCGGCACCCGACAGGATCGCGCCGATCGCGAAGCCCACCGCGGTGGACCAGCCCAGGCCCGGCACGAAACCGATGATGAGGAACAGGACTGCGCCCGCGATCGCGATGGTCGTGTACTGGCGGTTGAGGTACGCCTTGGCGCCCTGCTGGATCGCCGCGGCAATTTCCTGCATGCGCGCGTTGCCCGCGGGCAGCGACACGATCCACTTCGCGGAGATAGCGCCGTACGCAATGGCGATGGCCGCGCAGACGAGCGCGAAGATGATCTGTTCCATTCCTGACTCCCCTTCTTTTGCTGACGAATTTGCAGGCTGGGAGGCCCGCGAGAAGCGCCGGATTCTAGCAGAAAATCAGGCGCTTTCGGTCGATTCAGGCGGTCATTTCAATGCTTCGAAGGCGCGCATTTTGATCTCTTCCACGCCGCCCCGTCCGGCGATGCAGCGGTAGCGCGGCGCGCGCTTGTCGCCGGAGGCGGCCCACTGCTTGTAGTAGTCGACCAGCGGGCGGGTCTGGGCGGCATAGACGTCGAGCCGCGTGCGGACTGTTTCTTCCTTGTCGTCCTCGCGCTGGATCAGCGCGTCGCCGGTGACGTCGTCGCGGCCTTCGGCTTTGGGCGGATTGAACTGGACGTGGTACGTGCGTCCCGAAGCGGTGTGCACGCGACGGCCGCTCATGCGCAGGATGATCTCCTCGGGCGGCACGTCGATCTCGAGCACGTAATCGAGCGCTACGCCGGCGGATTTCATTGCGTCGGCCTGCGGGATCGTGCGCGGGAAGCCGTCGAAGAGGTAGCCGCCCTTGCAGTCGGCTTCCTTCAGCCGCTCTTTCACCAGGCCGATGATGATCTCGTCCGACACCAGGGCGCCTGAGTCCATGACTTTCTTGGCCGCGAGGCCCAGCGGCGTGCCGGCCTTGACCGCCGCGCGCAGCATGTCCCCGGTGGAAATCTGCGGGATGCCGAACTTCTCCTTGATGAACGCGGCCTGGGTGCCTTTGCCGGCACCCGGCGGGCCGAGCAATATGAGTCGCATCCTTTCCTCCGTTGTCTGGCGTGTCTTCTTTTTTTGCCTGCTTACCCGGCTAGCGCGAGTTTACGCACTTTCTCGAGGTCCTCGGGGGTGTCCACGCCGGGCGGCGAGGCGGTTTCGCTGAGGGCGACCGCAATGCGGAAACCGTGCCAGAGCACGCGCAGCTGCTCGAGCGCCTCGAAACCCTCGAGCGGGCTCGGCGCGAGCCGGGCGTATTTCGCGAGGAACCCCGCGCGATAGCCGTAGATGCCGATATGCCGGTAACAGGGCAGCCCCGGGGGCACATTGCGCGCGGCAGCTTCCGGCGCGCCGGCCCAGGCCTCGCGCGCATAGGGAATCGGCGCGCGGCTGAAATAGAGCGCATAGCCTTTTGCATCGAGCACGACCTTGACCACGTTCGGGCTTGCGATCTCCTCGCCGCTCGCGATCGGATGGCAGGCCGTCGAGACCGCCGCGTCCTTCGCCCGCTCGAGCGCCGCGGCCACATCGGCGATCAGCGCGGGCTCGATGAACGGCTCGTCGCCCTGCACGTTGACCACGATCGCGTCTTCATTAAGCGCGAGCTTCTGCGCGGCTTCGGCAAGGCGGTCGGTGCCGGTGGCGTGATCGGTGCGCGTCGGGATCGGCTCGATGCCATGCGCGCGCACCGCAGACTCGATCCGCGCGTCGTCGGTCGCCACGTACACCGCGCTGGCGCCGCTCAGCTTTGCCCGCTCCGCGACCCGCACCACCATCGGCTTGCCGCCGATGTCGGCAAGGGCCTTGCCCGGGAACCGGCTCGAAGCGTATCGGGCCGGAATAACCACGATGAATCCGGTCACGCGACCTCTTCCAGCGGGTCGAGCTTGCGCGCGTCCTCCTCGAGCATCACCGGGATGCCGTCCTTGACCGGGAAGGCCAGCCGGTCGGCCTTGCAGATCAGCTCTTTGGCTTCCCTGCGATGCACCAGCGGGCCCTTGCAGATCGGGCAGACGAGGATTTCAAGCAGCTTCGGGTCCACGGCGATTCCCTTGCAGTTTTGCGCGCAGTTTTTCCTCGAGCATCGGGCCGAAAGCCGGATCGAGCTCGGCGCGCACCGGCAGCATCCAGCAATGCGGCCCGGCGAAGGCGCTGCATTTTACCGCGTCCTTTTCGGTCATCACGACCGGCAGCCGGTCGCCGAACGCCAGGTCGGAGGCGACATAGGGATGATGATCCGGGAAGGCGTGCTGCACGGGATCGAGGCCGAGCGCCTCGAGGTGCGCGAAGAACCGCGACGGATCGCCCAGGCCGGCGACCGCATGCACGCGCCGCGAGCCGAGCGCTTGCGGCGTCGAGGCTTTCGCGCCGGTCGCGAGATTGACGAACTCGCCGCCCTCGACGCGCATTGCATAGGCGGCTTGCAAAGCGGGCGCGGTTGCGCCGTTTCGCACCACGGCGTCGACCGATGCGAGCCGCGACACCGGCTCGCGCAGCGGCCCGGCGGGAAACAGGCGCCCGTTGCCGAAGCCGCGCGCATCGACCACCGCAATCTCCACATCGCGCGCGAGCGCGTAGTGCTGCAGGCCGTCGTCGAGCACGAGCACGTCGCATTGGGGATGCTGGACGAGCAACGCGCGGCAGGCTGCCGCGCGGTTCGCGCCGACCCAGACGGGACAGCGCGCGCGGCGCGCGAGCAGCAGCGGCTCGTCACCGACCTGCGCTGCGCCGGAGCCCTCGTTCACTTCGGTCGGCGCCCCGCCCTGCGCGGCAATGCGGCCGCCGTGGCCGCGGCTGACGATGCCGGGACGCCATCCCTGTGCTCGCAGGTACTCCGCGATCCAGAGCACGAGCGGCGTCTTGCCGCTGCCGCCGAGATTGAGGTTGCCCACCACGATGACCGGCACGGGCACGCTTGCCACCGGCAGCACGCCGGCCCGATAGAGCGCGCGCCTTGCGGACGCGGCCATCCCGAAGAGGAATGACAGCGGCGCAAGCAGCCGCGTGACCGGCGTTTCGCGGTACCAGTGCGCCGCTAGCGATTCGAGGGCGATGGCCGGGAAGGTCGATGCCCGACGGCTACTTCGTCGGGGCCTGCGTGGTGAACGTGATCTGCGCGTAGCCCGCCGAGCGCGACGCTTCCATGACGCGCACCACCGACTGGTGGGAGGCGAGCGCATCGGCGCTGATCACGATGATCGGGTCCTTGCGCTCGCCGCCTGCGCGGCGCAGCGCATCGCCGAGCGCGGCGATGGTGGTGAAAGTCACCGGCGCCTTGTCGATCACGTACTGGCCGCTGGCGTTGACCAAAACCGAGATCTCGTTCGGCCGCTCGAGCTGCTTTTCGGCATCCGCCGTCGGCAGGTTGATCTGCAGCTCGGTGTACTTCGAGTAGGTCGTGGTGATCATGAGGAAGATCAGGATCACCATCATCACGTCGATGAGGGGCACCAGGTTGATCTCCGGCTCCTCCCGCGTGCGCGCGCGGAATTTCATTTGCGCGGCTTGCCCTGGGGATTACTGCGATAGTCCCCCCGCTCGCCGTGCACGATGTCGACGAGCTTGGCCGCCGAGCGTTCCATGTCGACGACGAAGCCGTCGACCTTGCTGCGGAAATGGCGGAAGAAGATGATCGAAGGCACGGCGATGCCGATGCCGACCGCGGTGTTGTAGAGCGCGATCGAGATGCCCTGCGCGAGCTGCTGCGGGTTGGTGCCGGTGGGGCCCTGCGAGCCGAAGA
Organism: Pseudomonadota bacterium; assembly: GCA_031376265.1. GTDB lineage: Bacteria > Pseudomonadota > Gammaproteobacteria > Burkholderiales > SG8-39 > SZAS-79. Next base: position 10,565 of record JANMDK010000195.1, on the reverse strand, counting down.
TCTCGATCATGCCGATCACCGTGCCGAAGAGGCCCAGCAGCGGCGCCGCCGAGGCGATCGTGCCGAGCGTCGTGAGGAAGCGGTCGAGGTCGTGCGCGGCGCTGGCGCCGGCCTCCTCGATGGCCTCCTTCATTACTTCGCGCGGGCTGTTCACGTTGCGCAGGCCGGCCGAAAGCACCTGCCCGAGCGGCGAATCCTTGGCGAGCTTGTCGATCACGTCGGGCGTGATGCCCTGGCGCTGGTACACCGTGACGACCTCGTCAAGGAGGGTGGGCGGCACGATTTTCTTCGCCCGCAGGCTCACCGAGCGCTCGATGATCAGCGCGACCGCGACGATCGATGCGAGCAGCAACGGGTAAATCGGCCAACCGGCGGCCTGGATCATGGCAAACAATTCGTTCTCCTCGCGATGCGGGGCCGGGGGTTGCGGCGTCTGGCGCGCACTTTAGCCAAACGCCTGCCCCCCGGCAACTTTGTGCAATGCATTAAAAGCGTCTCCCGGGAGTGTGGCAGACAGATGCGTCCAGATGGGCCCCACGCAGCTTTTTCGTTGCGCAAAATCTGCGCCACGGCGGTTATCCACAAAACCTGTGGATAAGTTTGTGGATTGTGGCTGTACAGATCGTCTTTCACGGGCCAAGCGCGACCTGAAACTCGGTCCGGTTAATTTTTCATCGCTGGTTTCCCTCGTTAAATCAGGCGCTTGTAAATAAGAATCGGCGTCCGCGGGGACCAGGGCCGAATCGCCCCCGAGATGTGGATTAGTCAATGGGAAGAGGCGTAAAACAGTTGAAATATTAAGGGGTTTTGTAGGTGCTGGGACTACACGTGTCATCCTCCGGTTGCGGTAGACTCGCGCCGCCTGAAAAAGCCCTACAGACCATCCGCCTTGAGCCCGCCTCCCGAGAAAACGCCCCCCCCGCCGGGCCTGCCCGGCTTGTTTGACGCCCCGGTCATTAGCGTGTCCGAACTCAACCGCAGCGCCCGGGACCTGCTCGAGCGGCGGTTCCCTCTCGGCTGGGTCGCCGGGGAAATCTCGAACTTCAAGCGTTACGACTCGGGCCATTCCTACTTCACCCTCAAGGATGCCGGCGCGCAGGTCCGCTGCGTGATGTTCCGGACCCGCGGCCAGGCCCTGGATTGGCAGCCGCGCGAGGGCATGAAGGTCGAGGTGCGCGCGCTGGTGACGCTCTACGAGCCTCGCGGCGATTTCCAGCTGAACGTCGAGACCATGCGCCGTGCGGGCCTCGGCCCCCTTTACGAGCGCTTCCTGCGGCTCAAGGAAAAGCTCGAAGCCGAAGGCGTGTTCGACGCGAACGCAAAGCGGCCGATTCCCGCCTTCCCGGCCACGGTCGGCGTCGTGACTTCGATTGCGGCGGCGGCCTTACGCGACATCCTCGCCACGCTCAGGCGGCGCAATCCTTCGATCAAGGTCATCGTCTACCCGGTACCGGTCCAGGGCGAAGGCGCGGCGGAGCGCATTGCGGCGATGCTCGCCACGGCGAGCCGGCGCGCGGAGTGCGACGTGCTGCTGCTCGCGCGCGGCGGCGGCTCGATCGAGGACCTCTGGCAGTTCAATGAGGAATCCGTCGCGAGGGCGATCCGCGCGAGCGCCATCCCCGTCGTCGCGGGCATCGGCCACGAGACCGACTTCACGATCGCCGACTTCGCCGCCGACCTGCGCGCGCCGACGCCGACGGCCGCGGCCGAAGCCGTGAGCCCTTCGCGCGATGCGCTGTTCGCGCGCCTGGGCGAGCTGGTGGAGCGTGCCTCGCGCTGCGCATTACGCCGGATCGAGACCGAGCTGCAGAAGATCGACTCCCTCGCGCGGCGCCTGGTGCATCCGCGTGCAAGGCTCGCGGCGAGCGGCCGGTTGCTGGCACAGATCGTCGCGCGCCTCGCGGCGGCGCGGCCCGACGTGAAGCGCCTCGAGCTGGCGCGAAGCGAGCTGGCGAGGCGCCTTGCGTCCGCAATGCGCCGCAACCTCGAGCGCAGCGGCGAGCGGCTCGCGCGCGCAAGCTCGAGCCTCGCGGCGCTCGACCCGGATTCGGTGCTCGCACGCGGCTACAGCGTCACGCGCAATGCCAAGGGCGAAGTCGTGCGCGATGCCGCCACACTCGGCGAGGCCGAGCTCCTCACCACCGCATTCGCCCGCGGCTGGGCAAAAAGCGAGGTCAAGAGCCGCGGGCCGTAACGGCAGCTTTTCGACGGCGGGAATCCAAAAGTCGCGCCGGGACGTACAGCTATAATCCGGCCCTGCCGCATCACCCTCCCGGACAGCCCGCCATGGGACACCGCCTCTCCAAGATCTACACGCGCACCGGGGACGCCGGCGAGACCGGCCTCGGCGACGGCTCACGCGTGCCGAAGGAAAGCCCGCGCATCCGCGCCATCGGCGACATCGACGAGCTCAATTCCACGCTCGGCCTGCTGCTTGCCGAGGACCTGCCGCAGCCGATCCGCGACGCGCTCGAAGGCGTGCAGCACGACCTCTTCGACCTCGGCGGCGAAGTCTCGATCCCGGGCCGCGAGGCGATCGGCGAAGCCCATGTGATGCGGCTGGAGGCGTTGCTCGACAAACTCAACGCCGACCTCCCGCCGCTCAAGGAATTCATCCTGCCGGGCGGCTCGCGCGCCGCGGCCTGCGCTCACCTCGTGCGCACCGTGTGCCGCCGCGCAGAGCGCAGCCTCGTGGCGCTAGCCCGCAGCGAGAAGGTGAGCGAGCGCTCGCGCCAGTACCTCAACCGCTTGTCGGATCTCGCCTTCGTGGTCGGGCGCCTTGCCAACCGCCATGCCGGCCGGGGCGACGTGCTTTGGCAGCCGGGACGCAATTCAGGCCCTGCGCGGACCTGAAACCAGCCGCATGACAGCCTCGCCGGACGACCTGCCCGGATTGCTTACCGCCTGCGCGCGGCATGACCGCCGGGCCTTCGAGCAACTCTACCGGGCCACCTCGCCGAAACTGTTTGGCGTTGCGCTGCGTATATTGAAGCGTGAAGACTGGGCCGAAGAGGTTTTGCAGGAGGCTTACGTGAGCATCTGGACTCACGCAGGTGGCTACGCGAGCGGCCTGTCCGCGCCGATGACCTGGATGACGAGCATCGTGCGCAACCGGTGCCTCGACTGGCTGCGGCGGCCCCGCATGGAGCAGAGCGACCCGGACGGCGAGATCGCGGACGCCACCGCCTCCGATTTCGAGGGCCCGCTCGCATTGCTCGAGCGCTCGAGCGACGCGAGCGCGATCGCCGCCTGCCTCAAGGGGCTGGAGCCGAGGCAACGCCAGACCATCGTGCTCGCTTTCTACGAAGGCCTTTCGCACTCGGAGCTCGCGGCGCACTTGCGCGAGCCGCTCGGCACGGTCAAGACCTGGGTGAGGCGCGGCCTCGCCCGCCTCAAGGGATGCCTCGCCACGGCGGCCTGATGAACCTTCGCCGCAACCCGGACTTGCAGGATCGCCTCGCGGCCGAGTACGTGCTCGGCACGTTGCGCGGACCGGCGCGCCTGCGCTTCCAGCGCCTGATGCTCGAGGATGCGGGCCTTCGCGGGGTTGTCGACGCGTGGCAGGCGCGCCTGGTGCCGATCGCGGCCGCAGTGGCCCCGGTCCAGCCGCCGAAAAGGGTCTGGGAGAACATCCGCGCGCGGACTGACGGCCCGGCGGGAAAGGCTGCGCGGTCCGGCGGCCTGTGGGACAGCCTTTCTTTCTGGCGCAACCTCGGGTTGATTGCGAGCGGCGCCACGGCCGCCCTGCTCGCTTCAGTGGTGCTTTTCTCTCCGGCCGCGCCCCGCCCTGCGCCCGCGCCGCAGATCGTGCGCGTGCCGGCCGACGAGTTGCCCGCGGCCTACGTGGCCGTGCTCACCGATCCGAAGTCGCAAAAGCCGGTGCTCGCGGTTTCGGCGGCGCGCAATTCCACCCAGCTCATCGTGAAGCGGCTGGATGCCGGCATCGTGGTGCCGGAGAAAAGCCTCGAGCTCTGGGCGCTGCCGCCCGGCAAGGCGCCGCGCTCGCTGGGCGTGGTGGCCACGCAGGAAAAGCATGCGGTCAACCTGAAGGGCGCCGCGGACGCGGCGCTCGGCGATGCCACGGTGCTCGCGATCAGCCTCGAGCCGCCGGGCGGTTCGCCTACAGGCGCGCCCACCGGGCCCGTGCTATATACCGGGGCATGCGTAAAGATCTGGTGAGAATCCTCCTGTCGGTCGCGATGATCGCGGCCGCCTGCGGCGCGCGCGCGCAGGACAAGGCCGAGGCCCTCTTCAACCTCGTCAACCTGACCGCGCAAGCCGAGCGCGAGGTCGCCAACGATACGATTACCGCGGTGCTCGCCGTCGACAACGAGGGCACCGACCCGGCGGCGCTGGCCGACGGCGTGAACCGCGCGATGCGCGAGGCGCTCAAGGTTGCCGAGGGTTTTCGCAATGTGAAATCGCGCTCGCTCAACTACCAGACGTGGCCGGTGTACGACAACAAGCAGCGCATCACGCGCTGGCGCGTGCGGCAGGAGCTGCGGCTGGAATCCCGCGACTTCACCCAGGCCACCGAGCTCATCGGCAAGCTGCAGTCCACGCTCGTGGTTTCCGGGCTTAACGTCGGGCTCTCGCCCGAGGCGCGCAAGCAGGCGGAGAACTCGCTCATCGTCGAGGCACTGGCCGCCTTCCACGAGCGCGCCGGCATCGTTCGCGACGCGCAGAAGGCCAAGAGCTATCGCGTGAAAGACCTGCAGGTCGCGTCGGGTGGCGGCATCCAGCCGCGCATGTATGCGGCACAACGCGGCGGCGTGGCTGCGGCTTCGGTCGCAGCGCCGGCGGTCGAGCCCGGCGCGTCGACGATCCAGGTCAACATCAGCGGCACCGTGCAGCTCCAGTAACGCCGGCTAGACCGGCCGTGGGATTTCGCCGCGGCCCCCTGCACGTACAATAAGCGCTCACTTTCCGCAGCGAAGGCCCCAACAGAATGCGCGGCAAATTCTCCCCGATCCGGGCGCTGGTGTTCGACGTTTTCGGTACCGTGGTCGACTGGCGCGGGTCGATCATCCGCGAAGCCAAGGCGCTGGCGCGCGCGAAGAAGCTGGACCTCGACGCCGAAGCGTTTGCAGACGCCTGGCGTGCCGGCTACCAGCCCGCGATGGCGCGGGTCCGCTCGGGCGAGCTCGGCTGGACGAAGATCGACGACCTGCACCGCCTGATCCTCGACGACCTGCTGGTGCGCTTCGGCGTGCTCGGCCTAATGGAAACCGAGATCGAGGACCTGAACCGCGTCTGGCACAGGCTCAAGCCGTGGCCGGACTCGCGTGCCGGCCTCAAGGCGATGAAGAAGTCGCGCATCATCGGCACGCTCTCCAACGGCAACGTCCTGCTGCTGGCCAACATGGCCAAGTTCGGCGGCCTGCCCTGGGACGTCGTCTTCTCCGGCGAGATTTTTCACCACTACAAGCCGGACCGGGAAACCTACCTCGGCGCCTGCGAGCTGCTCTCGATGAAACCCGCCGAGGTGATGATGGTCGCCGCGCACAAGAGCGACCTGTTCGCGGCCAAGGCCTGCGGCCTCGCCACGGCCTTCGTGAAAAGGCCGCTCGAGCACGGCCCCGGCGTCAAGAAAGACACGAAGAACGAACTGCGATCCGAGTCCGCGTTCGACATCAACGCCAACGACTTCCTCGACCTCGCCCGGCGGCTTGGATGAGCGACATCAAGCAGGCTTCCCAACATCGGGTGCTGATCGTCGACGACGAGGAAGCCACCCGGCTGCTGCTCGCGCGGATTCTCACCAACGACATGGGCGTCGAAGTCATGCTGGCCGGCACCTGCGAGCAGGCGCTGCGCCTCGGCGGCAGCTTCGCCTACGACGCGATCCTGCTCGACCTCATGATGCCGGGCATCGGCGGCTTCGGCGTGCTCAAGGAGCTGCGCGCGAAATCGCCGAACACGTCCACGCCGATCGTCATCGTGTCGTCGATCTCGGACACGGAAACGGTCGAGCGCTGCACCCAGGCCGGCGCGAACGCCTACCTGGTCAAGCCGGTCGAGCGCAATTCGCTCACCGCCACGGTCAGGGCGCAGATCGCCGGTCGCGCGCGCCCGCAAGCCTGATTCCCGAAATTTACCGAGAGCCAAGGAAGGAAAAGCATGGCGGAGATCCGCATCTACAATCCCGAGGCGCTCGGCGCCCCGCTCGGCCAGTACTCGCACGTCACGCGCGTGAAGGCCGCCGAAACGCTTTATATCGCCGGCATGCTCGCGCCCGGAGAAGATTTCGACGCCCAGTGCACCGGCGTGTTCCGCAGCATCGAAACGGCGCTCAAGTCGGCCGGCGCCGGCTGGGGCAACGTGGCGCAATTCACCACCTATCTCGTGCACTCGCAGGACATCCCGAAATTCATGGCCTGGCGGCTGCGGGAATTCCCGAAAATGTTCCCGGACGGCAAGTACCCGCCGAACACGCTGCTGATCGTCGACCGGCTGGTGCAGGAGCAGTTCCTGGTCGAGGTGCAGACCATCGCCGCGCTCTAAATCTGCAACATTCGTTTGTTCGGATTCAAGCCTGGCGCGGCTCCCAGGCCAGTTTGAATAATATTTCCGCTATATATTCGGGTTAGTCCGGCTTGGCGCCCGAGACCTTCACGAGCTTCGCGTAGAGCGCTTTCTCCGACTCGATGAACGCCGTGAACGCTTCGGGCGAGCGCACCGAGGGCGTCTCAGAGCCCATCGTGCGCAGCCGCTCTTTCGTGTCGGCCGAGTCGAGCGCCCTGAGGATCTCGCCGGACAGGCGCGCGACGATGTCGTTTCCCGTCTTCGCCGGCGCCATCACGCCCCACCAGGTCGTCATGTCGAAACCCTTGAGGCCGGACTCGTCGAGCGTCGGCAGCTCGGGCACGAAGTCGGTTCGCATCCTCGTCGTCACCGCGAGCGCCCGCACCTTGCCGGCCTTGATGTTCGGAAGGGAACTGGCCAGGTTGTCGAACATGAGATGCAGCCGCCCCGAAATCAGGTCGAGCACCGCGGGCGCCGAGGCCTTGTACGGGATGTGGACCATGAACGTGCCGGTCATCTGCTTGAAGAGCTCGCCGGCCAGGTGCCCGGTGGAGCCGGTCGAGCCGGAGCCGAAGTCGAGCTTGCCCGGCCGGGATTTCGCATAGGCCACCAGCTCGCGCACGTTTTTCGCCGGCAGGTCGGTGTTGACGATCAGCACGTTCGGCACCTGCACGACCAGCGCCACATGGCGGAAATCGCGGATTGGGTCGTACGGAAGGCTCGGCATCAGCGCCGGGTTGATCGCATGGGTGGCGATCGCGCCCATGAGCAGCGTGTAGCCGTCGGGGGCGCTCTTGGCCACGTAGTCCGCCGCGATCACGCCCCCGGCGCCGGGCTTGAGCTCGACCACGACGGGCTGCCCGAGCGCTTCCTGCAGCTTTTGCGCGATGACGCGCGAGGAGATGTCCACCGGGCCGCCCGGGTACGGGCAGATGAGCCTGACGGGCTTGGAAGGCCAGGATTGGGCGCCGGCGCCGGCCGCGCCGGCAAGCAGCGCCAAGAGAACCAGGATTCGCTTCATTGCAGGACTCCTCGCAGAAAAACAAACGGCGCGCCAAAGCGCGCCGTCTGGACGATTGCCGCCGTCGTCAGGCTTCGACGAACGCCTCTTCGCGTTTTTTGCGGATGTTCGGCAGCAGCAGGATGATGAGGAGAATGATCGAGGCGATCAGGAACCCGGCGCTGATCGGCTTGGTGAAGAACACGATCGGGTCGCCGCGCGACAGCAGCATCGCGCGCCGCAGGTTCTCTTCCATGAGGGGCCCGAGGATGAAGCCCAGCAGCAGCGGCGCGCCTTCGCATTCGAGCTTGGTGAAGATGTAGCCCAAGAGGCCGAACAGCATCATGAGCAGCACGTCGAACGGGTTGTTCGAAAGGCTGTAGACGCCGATCGCCATGAACACCAGGATCGAGGGGAAGAGGATGCGGTAGGGCACGGTGAGCAGTTTGATCCACAGGCCGATCATCGGCAGGTTCAGCACGATCAGCATCAGGTTGCCGACCCACATCGAGGCGATCATGCCCCAGAAGAGCTGCGGCTTCTCGGTCATGACCTGCGGGCCCGGGGCGATGCCCTGGATCATCATCGCGCCGATCATGAGCGCCATCACGGCGTTGGACGGGATGCCCAGCGTGAGCAGCGGGATGAACGAGGTCTGCGCGCCGGCGTTGTTGGCCGCCTCGGGCGCAGCCACGCCCTCGATCGCGCCCTTGCCGAACTCGTGGCCGTACTTGGAGACTTTCTTCTCGAGCGTGTAGGCGCCGAACGAGGCGAGCAGCGCACCGCCGCCGGGGAGGATGCCCAGCGCCGAGCCGAGGAAGGTGCCGCGCAGGATCGGCTTCCACATGCGCTTCCAGTCTTCCCTGGTCGGCCACATGTTGGTGACCTTGTTGGTGAAGACTTCGCGCTCGTCCTTCAGCTCCAGATTGGTGATGATCTCGGCAATCCCGAATAAGCCCATCGCTACGACGACGAAGCCGATGCCGTCGGCAAGCTCCGAGATGCCGAACGCGAAGCGCAGCACGCCCGAGTTGACGTCGGTGCCGACCAGGCCGAGCAAGAGGCCGAGGATCACCATCGCGATCGCCTTGAGGACCGAGCCGTGCGCGAGCACCACCGCCGCCACCAGGCCCAGCACCATCAGGGAGAAGTACTCCGACGGGCCGAATTTCAGCGCGACCTCGGCCAGCGGCGGAGCGAACATTGCCACGATCAGGGTTGCGACGCAGCCGGCGAAGAACGAGCCGATCGCCGCCGTTGCAAGCGCGACGCCCGCCCGTCCCTGTCGGGCCATCTGGTAACCGTCCAGGCAGGTGACCACCGATGAGGATTCGCCGGGCAGGTTGACGAGGATCGCCGAGGTGGAGCCGCCGTATTGCGCGCCGTAGTAGATGCCGGCCAGCATGATCAGCGCCGTGATCGGCGAGAGGCTGAAGGTGACCGGGAGAAGCATTGCGATCGTCGCGACCGGGCCGATGCCGGGCAGCACGCCGATGAGCGTGCCGAGAAGCACGCCGATCAGGCAGTACAGCAGGTTGATCGGGGTGAGCGCGACGCCGAAGCCGAGCGCCAGATTGCTGAAGATTGACATGTCCATGGCGGGCCCCTTAGCTGAACTTCTCGGGCCAGAGCGGGAAGGGCAGCGTGAGGCCCTTCACGAACACCAGCACGGAGAAGATTATGAGAACCACTGTAAGCATTGCGACTTCCTTGGCCCTGAACTCGTGGCCGCCGAAGGCGCACACGAAGATGAGGACAGCCAGCGCAAGAATGAACCCGAGCGGCTTGAGCAGGTAGCCGAACAGGACCAGCGCGAGCGAAATGAAGAACAGCGGCTTGAAGGAGAGCTTGGGAATCGGGGGGCCGGCAAAGATCATCGACTGGAAAACGATGATGGCGCCGAGCACCGCCATGATCCCGCCCAGGACGGAGGGGAAGTACGCCGGGCCCATGCGCACCGCGCTGCCCATCTGGTAGTTGCGTGCAACGACAAGGAAGAACAGGCCGAACGCGATGAACATCAGGCCTGCCCAGAAATCCTTGGGACTTTTAATCTTCATGTGCCTCCTCCTGGATCATTACGCCACGGCCGGCTTCTGCCCGCGGGCCGGTCTCCGGCAAAAAACGCGTCGGAGTGTAACATGGGCTTTCGTAACGCCATCCCAAATGCGGAGACGGAATACTGTAGCGTCCGTCAGACATTTCCCGTGCTGGCGGCGCGTTCCGGACCCCACCCCCGCGCACGAAGGTGGTGCGCCCCGATTCAGTCGATCCGCGCGCCCGAAAGCTTCACCACCCGGGCCATCTTGTCGAAGTCCGCGCGCAGCAGCCGGTTGAATTCCTCGCTCGTCATCATTTGCGGCTCAATGCCCTGCTTGGCCAGCCGCTCGAGGATCACCGGGTCCCTCAGCAGCTTGCCTATGGCGGCATTGACCTGGTCGACGATCGGCTTGGGCGTGGCGGCCGGCCCCAGCAGCCCGAACCACGAATCGAACTCGTAGCCGGGCAGGCCGCTCTCGGCAATGGCGGGAATCTCCGGCAGGAAGCGGGAGCGTTTCGCCGACGTCGCCCCGAGCAGCCTGACGCGGGCATCCTTCGCGTATGGAATCGCGCCGATGTTCGCAGCAATCACCGCCTGCGCGCGCCCCACCAGCACTTCGTTGACGGCTTCGCCGGTGGCCTTGAAGGGCACATGCACCAGGTCGATGCCCGCGAGGCCGTTGAAATAGGCCATCGACAAGTGCGTCGCGCTGCCGTTGCCGGCCGTCGCGTAATTCATCTTGCCCGGGTTCGATTTCGCATAGCGGATGAATTCGGCCACGTTCTTCGCCGGGACCTCGGCATTGACGATTAGCACGTAGCTTGCGTTGCCGACGTGCGCCATCCCGGTGAAGTCCCTGATGGGGTCATAGGACAGCTTGGTGTAAAGCGAGCCGTTGATCGTGTGGCTGGCGGCCGACATCACCAGCATCGTGCCGTCGGGCGCGCTCTTGGCGACCATCGCATTCGCGATCGTGCCGCCGGCGCCGGGCCGGTTCTC
>JANMDK010000163.1:0-25345 GCA_031376265.1 Pseudomonadota bacterium | reverse complement strand
ATCGTGCAGGAGCTCGAAGGCCTTTTCGCCGGCGCCGGATGGAATGTCGTAAAACTCCTGTGGGGCGGCGACTGGGACGGCCTTTTCGCGCGCGATGAGGAGAACATCCTCCTCAAGCGGCTTCACGAGACGGTCGACGGCGAGTTCCAGACCTACGCGGCGACGGATGGCCGCTTCAACCGCGAGCATTTCTTCAACAAGTATCCTGACCTGCAGGCGCTCGTGTCGCACATGACCGACGCCGACATCGACCATCTGCGGCGCGGCGGCCACGACGCGATCAAAATCTACGCCGCCTATGCCGCGGCCGTGGGGCACAAGGGGCGCCCGACGGTCATTCTTGCCCAGACCAAGAAAGGTTATGGCATGGGCGAGTCCGGCCAGGGGAAGATGGGCACGCACCAGCAAAAGAAGCTCGATACCGAGGCATTGCGCGCCTTCCGCGACCGGTTCGCGCTGCCGATTTCGGACGAAGATATAGAGTCGGTGCGCTTCTTCTCGCCCGGGCCGGGCAGCGCGGAGATCGAATACCTGCGCGAGCGGCGCGAAAAGCTGGGCGGTTTCCTTCCGGCGCGCAGTTCCGCATGCGAAGCCATCGCTGTCCCGGCGCTGGGCGCGTTTTCGCGGCTGCTTGAGGGAACGCGTGACCGCGAGCAGTCGACCACGATGATCTTCGTACAGATGCTCTCCCAACTGCTGAAGGATCCGGCACTCGGAAAGCGTGTGGTGCCGATCGTGGCCGACGAGGCGCGCACCTTCGGGATGCAAAGCCTGTTCCGCCAGGTCGGGATCTATTCGGCGGTCGGCCAGCTGTACGAGCCGGAAGACAAGGACGAACTGCTTTACTACAAGGAGGCCAAGGACGGCCAGATCCTCGAGGAGGGCATTACGGAGGCCGGCGCCCTGTCTTCGTGGATCGCCGCAGCCACGAGCTACAGCGCGCACGGCCAGGCGATGCTGCCGTTCTACATCTACTACTCGATGTTCGGCTTCCAGCGCGTTGGCGACCTCATCTGGGCGGCCGCCGACCAGCGCTCGCGCGGCTTCCTCGTCGGCGCTACCGCAGGAAGAACGACGCTTTCCGGCGAAGGGCTGCAGCACGAGGACGGGTCCAGCCATCTTGTTGCTTCGACGATCCCGAACCTGCGGGCCTGGGACCCGTGCTTCGGTTACGAGCTTGCGGTGATCGTGCAGGACGGCGCCCGGCGCATGCTTGAGGCGCAGGAAGACGTCTTCTACTACCTCACCGTGATGAACGAGAACTACGTCCACGGCGCGATGCCCGCCGGCGCGGAAGAAGGGATCCTGCGCGGGCTGCACCGGCTGCACGGTCCCGAGGACGCGAAGGTGCAGCTGCTCGGCTCGGGCACCATCCTGCGCGAATCGATCGCCGCGGGCGAGCTGCTGCAGCGGGACTGGGGCATCCCGTCCGCAGTCTGGAGCGTCACGAGCTTTTCCGAGCTGGCCCGCGATGGAATGCAATCCGAGCGCGCAAACCGGCTCAACCCTCTCTCGGCCAGAGCGCAAAGCTGGGTCGCCCAAATGCTCGCCGGCACGCAGGGGCCGGTGGTCGCGGCGAGCGACTACGTGCGTGGCGTCGCGGAGATGATCCGCGCCTACGTGCCGCGCCGTTACGTCACGCTCGGCACCGACGGGTTCGGGCGCAGCGACACGCGGGCCGCGCTGCGGGATTTTTTCGAGGTGAGCCGCGAGCACATCGCGGTCGCGGCCCTGGCCGCACTGGCAGACGAAGGGGGCGTGCCTCGCGAGACCGTCGCCAAGGCCATCGAGCTGTATCGAATCGACGGCGCTCGTCCACCGTCCTGGCAGCGCTGACGCGCCCGCAAGCCCTAGTTTTCGTAGCTCGGGAAGTAGGGCTCGCGCACTTTCAGCTGCGGCGCGACCGGCGCCCGAGCCATCGGTGGCGGAAGGCGCAGTTCGAACGGCCGCTGCATCTCCACCTGGCGCGCGCGATCCGCTGCCTGGCGCTCGACCTGGGGCTGAAATCCGGAATTGCCGATCGACAGCTGCTGCTGCGCGCCCAGGTTCTCGAGCGCCTGCCGCTCGTTCAAGTACCGGCTGTCGAGGTATTGCTGCTGGCCCAGGTCCCCGGGCAACGCCTGCAGCCGCTGTTGCGATTGGCGCAGCTGCAGGGAGAACGCCTCCGATTGCTGCTCGCGCTGCATTAGCGCGCGCTGGATGTCGCTCTCCTGCGCGTAAGCCGAGCAAGACACCAGGCAGGCAAAGAGGAGGGCAAGGCGCATCTTCAGAACAGGTGCACCGACATCGGCCAGAAATAACCGATCACGCAGAAGGCCACGGCAACCACGCCAAGTGCCGCAGAAGCCCAGCCGAGCGCAATCACGCTCGTGATCACCTCGGCCGAGGCGAGGACGATGGCGATCTGCACCGCGGCAGAAGCCGTTTCGTAGTGGTGGTATGAGGCAAGCGAGCGGTCGCGCTTCTCTTCGGCTTTCTTGGCGCGCGAGGCCAGTTCCTTGCGGCCCTCGTTGGTTTCGGGCTCCGACTGGTACCGGTCGGCCGTCTTCTTCCACGTTTCGATCTGCTTCTTCACCGGGTCGGTGGCCTTGTCGCCGAATTGCGCGTCCAGGCTCTCGGCCGCCGTGCGCATCGTCGTCTGGCGAATCGTCTTCGCCTGGAAGAACGACCACAGGTTGGAAGCCTCGATGTTGTAGCTCAGCGCCGCCGTCTGCGCGCCCTTGCCCAGCGTCTCCGAAAATGCGAGCACGACCGCAAGGATCGCGATCTGCAGCGCGATTTTCTTGTTGGACGGATCTACGTGGCCACCACCTGACATGTTTGCTCCTTCCCGAAAGCGGGTATTTTACGCATCCCTTATCGCCGAAACCGCCTCGCGGCAGCCGGCGGAAAGCTTTTCCCGCCCGCCGTCCGGCAGGCCGGCGGGGTCGAACCGGTAGCGATAGTGCAGCCGCGCAAGCTCGTCGACTTGGACACGCGTGCGGTCCTGGAGTGCCCCAGCCGCGCGCGGCAGCCACTCGAGCACCGGTTCGCTCGGCTTGCGCGGGGTCTTCTTCGCCAGCGCCGCTTCGACGGCATAGAACTCCGAATCGCCGCCCGGGCGCTCGGCCCGGCCGCTTCCTGCCCGCTGGGCGAGGCGCACGAGGCCCCCTTCCGTCACCAGCTTCCACACCAGGATGACGGCCGCGAGCGCGACGACCGCCCAGGCAAGCATTTTCGTTTCGCTGCCATCGCGGGTGGTCCAGCGAAACCCCGCCCAGCGCAGGAAATCGGTGAGTTTCTGCAGGGACGGGGCGAGGGATTCCTCGTCGGCAAACCAGGCCGGCGGCGTGGCGTCCACATCGGTCCAGCGGCCGTCGATGTAGGCGCGCGCCCACGCGTGCGAGTGGCGCTCGCGCACGATCCAGGCTTTTTCCCATTCGCTCCAGTCCTGGACCGCGTAGCCCGTGGCATAGCGCGCGGGAATGCCCGCGGTGCGCAGGAGCAGCGTGGCGGCCGTCGCGAAATACTCGCAGTGGCCGCGCCGGGTCGTGTTGAGGAATTCGGCCAGCGGCGTTTCGCTGCCCTGGATCAGGTCCGAAAATGCCGTGTTCCGTGCAGTCGCATATTCGAAGGTGGCGAAATGCGCGTTGACGCGCCGCGCCGCCTCAGCCGCGCCAACGCCTGCCAGGCCCAGCCGGGTGGCAAGGGCCTCGAGCGCGGGCCGCTCCCTTGGCGGCACCAGGAGGTCGTCCGGTCCGGCATCCGAGTAACCGGGCGGTGCAGTTGCGGGCGTGGTGTTGTACACGACGTTGAAGAACGTCCAAGGGACTTCCATCTCGGCCTGCAGGGCGCCGAGCGAGTTGCTTCGCACCCGGCTGGCGACCAGGTCGCTGACGGCCGCGGTGTTCAGCGGCAGGCCGATCAGTGTTCGCCCACCGAATACGCGTTGCGACATCCGGAGCGTTTGAGAGTCGGCATCCGGATCCGGGGAACCCGGCCCGCCCAGGGCGAACAGCGTCCCGTCGCCTCGTGAGGCCAGGGCTTCGAGCGTGCCATGGCGTGCGAGCCACGAAGTGCCTACGTACTGGTTGTAGCTCGCGCGATGCAGTAGCGCAGGGCGGTTCGCCCCATCGCGACCGGCGTAGACCCGCAACACGATCGCGTCTTCCTTCTTGAGGCGGCCGAGCTCGCCGATCCGGGTCGAGCTGCGGTAGGGGTCCAGCAGCGGGCCGCTGAGCTGCCAGTCGATGATCCAGTCCTCGATCAGCGTCTGCAGCGTATACAAGCCAGTATGCACGGCGAATCCCATGACGGTCGCAAGCGATAGCGCGAGCAGCCAGACGGGCAGGCCCACGCGCAACGGCCGGATTCTCGCGAGCGCAGCACCGACAATCAGCACGATACCGGCGAAATAACCGTACCCCGGCTGGTTCGCCATGCCGGAGGCAATCAGGATCATCGCCAGGTACGGCCCGGTCAGGTCGACGCGGAAATCGTTGATCTTCTCGCCGCGCCGCTTCAGCTTGCGCAGGTAGCGGAACAACGCGGTCATCGGCACGCGTCCCTCGACGCACATCGTTTGCGCGAGCATCAGCGGCATGGCGATCCCCGGCAGCCAGACGAGCGACTGGTGCACGCCGGCGCGCAGCCCGTCGGTGGCGATGAAAGACGCCGCCACCGCGATGTACAGGATCATCGTGAGGTCCGAAATGCGGTGCTGGTCGCGCTCGGCAAGGTCGAGGCGCAGCTTGGTCAGCACCGGCAGGAGCAGGGCGGCCGCGAATCCCGCTGAGGCAAAACCGTTCTTCGTCTGCCAGCCCCAGAAACCCAGCGCAACCGCCAGCAGTACCGGCGAGATCTGGAAGGGACTCTCGAGGGCTCCGGCTTCCGGGCTGGGCGTCTGGGCGGCGGCACTCATGAGAGTTTCTGCAACCCCGCCTCGATCTTGCCCGGCTGGAGAACCAGCAAGCCTTCGGTCTCTGCCGGCGGCGAGTCGGTGACAAGCAAAACGCGCACGCCAAGGCCGGACATCGTGAGCGCTGAAACGAGTTTCCTGCGCGGCTCATCCCAGGCGAGCAGCACGAACACCGCCGAGGAAAGCGTGCCGCGCATCGCAGTCAACTCGCGCGCAAGCTGGTCGAAATGCTCTGGCCTCGATGGCCCCAGGCCGGCAAGCACCTCGAGCAGGTGCACATTCGACGCTTCGCCGCGGCCGGCGGTATGGCATTCGGGCTCGCCGGCCACGAAGACCAGGTCGAGCAGGCACTCCTGCGTGTCGATCGTGTAGATAAACGACGCCGCGATCGACACGGCTTCTTCGAACGCCTCCGTCTCGCTGTCCGCGCCGGTATCGAGGACCAGCGCATGGCGCTCGAAGAACTCCGTCTCGTACTCCTTGACCACGGGCTCGCCGGTGCGCGCAAAGCTTTTCCAGTGGACGCGCCGAAGGCTGTCGCCGGGGCGGTATTCGCGCAGGCTGAGGAACTCTTCCGAGTCGCCGATCGTGGAGGCGAGCGCGTGCCCGCCGGGCTGCAGCAGCCGCTGGGCAGGCAGGAGCACTTTCGGCAGCCGGTAGCGCTTGGGTAGGATGATGAGCCGGTCGGGCAGCGGCACGCTCGCGCGGCCGTACGCGAGGCCGAAGAGGTCGGGACGCACCAGGTCGATCCCGGCGAATGCGAGCACGCCGCGCCGGCGCGGCACGAGCGTCGCGCGGATTTCCGACTGCGAGCCGGCCGGCATCAGCGCAAGCTGGCCGCCCCTGGCGCGCTCGGGCAGCCGGCGCTCGATCAGGTGGCGCCAGCGAAAGTACCCGCCCCTGCGGTCGAACCAATTGCGCTGAGCGTCCCGCGGGTCTCGCGCGCGCCGGAACTCGTCGAACGTAGGGCGCAGGTTGGCAAAGCGTTCCCGCACTTCCACATCGGCCAATGGCCTCGAGTCGGCATTGTTGACGGAGATGCGGTAGCTCAGCTCCTCGCCGGCGGTGGCCAAGCGCGGCAGGCTGCGCCGCACCTGGGCGCGTGGGTGAAAGAGGAGGCTCATGCAGGCGGAGAGGGCGAGCACTGCCGCCAGCAAGGCAAAGACCTGCGAGGCAAGCGACTGGTGCGTGTCCAGCCCGACGATCGCCGCCATGAATGCGCTGATCGCGGCGAGCTTGCCGGCGCCGGTGAGCTTTTCGCGCACGAAGCCGTCGAACCAGGTGACGAAACGGAGCAGCGAGTAGTGGAACCGCCTCACGGCGAGCCAGCCTACGCAGGCACCGGCACGGCGTCGAGCGCGTCGGACACGACCGAGGCGCCGCTCGCTCCCGCGTAACGCGCCTGGGGCTGCAGGACGATGCGGTGCGCGAGCACGCTCTGGGCCGCTTCGCGAATGTGCTCCGGCCGAACGAAGGATTCGCCGTCGATGAGCGCCAGCGCGCGGGCCACTTGCGTCAGGGCGATCGAGGCGCGCGGCCCGCACCCCAGCTGGACCGAGGCGACTTCGCGCGTGGCGCGCGCGAGCGCCACGATGTAGGCCTTCAGTTCGTCGGCGATGCGCACCGAGTGCGCCGCGGCACGCGCACCGAGCACTTCGGCGTGCGTTGCCACTGCGCCGATGGTCCCCAAGGGATGCTCGTGCTCCTGCGCGGTGAGCATCGCGACTTCCATCGCGGCGTCGATGTACCCGAGCGCGAGGCGCATCGCAAACCGGTCCATTTGCGCTTCCGGCAGCGGGTAGGTGCCGCGAAACTCCACCGGGTTCTGCGTTGCGATGACGAAGAACAGCGGGTCGAGACGTTGCGTGCGGCCCTCCACCGTCACCTGCGCCTCGCCCATCACCTCAAGCAGCGCGGACTGGGTGCGCGGGCTGGCGCGGTTGATTTCGTCGGCCAGGAGGATGCTGGTGAAGACCGGGCCCTCGCGGAACTCGAAGTTCTGCTCGCGCGGGTTGTAGATCGAGACGCCGAGGATGTCCGACGGGAGGAGGTCGGGCGTGAACTGGATGCGCGCGAACGGCGCGCCGATCGACTGGGCCAGTGCCTTGGCAAGCGTGGTCTTGCCGGTGCCGGGCACGTCTTCGATCAGGACGTGGCCGCCGGCGGCGAAGGCGGCCAGCAGCCGGCGGATCGACTCGTGCTGGCCCTGCAGTACCCGCTCGATATTTTTCGCGACGCGGTCGAGCACCGCGCGGGCTTCGGTCGCGGGCAGGGGCTGGATCGGGGCGCCGGGCGCGTTCATGGCATATGCAGTTTACCAGCAGCCAGATTCTTAAACATTGAGTCGACAGGATCCAATGCCAGAGCGGCTCTTAGGTCAGATGTCTTGCGTAATTTGGCAATCTAGAGCGCGGCCGCCAGCTCAGCGCCTTCGAGCATCGCGCGCTTGGCGTCGAGCTCGCCGGCTTCGCGGGCGCCGCCGATCAGGTGGGCCTTGCGGCCGCGGGCTTCCATGCCGGGGAGCAGGTCGCGCTTGGCGTCCTGCCCGGCGCAGAGGATGACGGTGTCGGCCGGGATGCAGGACTCCTTCCCGTCGACGGTGATATGGACGCCCGCATCGTCGATGCTGCGATATTGCACGCCCTTGATCATCGCCACGCCGTTCCGCGCGAGCTCGATGCGGTGGACCCAGCCCGTGGAGAGGCCGAGCGTCTTGCCGAAGGCGAGGTCGGAACGCTTGAGCATGGTGATCTTGTGCGCGGGATGCGGCGCATCCGCTCCGGCGGGGTTGAGGCCGCCTGAAGCAGCGGCATCGGCGGTGATGCCCCAATGCGTGGCGAACGCCTTCGGATCGGTTTGCGAGCGGCCGTCCTTTTCGAGCAGGTAGAGCGCGACATCGAACCCGATCCCGCCGGCGCCGATGATGACGACGTTCTTCCCGACTTTGGCCTTGCCGCGAAGCACGTCAACGTAGCCGACGACCTTGGAGTGCTCGATGCCGGGAATCGCGGGGCGGCGGGGATCGATGCCGGTGGCGAGCACCACCTCGTCGAACCCGGCGAGCTCGGCATCGCCCGCGGTCTTGCCCAGCCGGAGCGTGACGCCAGCGCGTTTCAGGCGATCGGCGTAGTAGGCGACGCTTTCGGCGAACTCCTGCTTGCCGGGAATCTTCTTGGCCAGGTTGAACTGGCCGCCGAGCTCGCCGGCCTGCTCGAAGAGGGTGACTGCGTGGCCGCGCTCGGCCGCAATCGCCGCGCAAGAAAGTCCTGCGGGCCCGCCGCCGACGACGGCGACTTTCTTCTTCGAGGTGACCGGCAGGAAGGCGAGCTGGGTTTCGCGTCCGGCACGCGGGTTGACCAGGCAGGAGGCGAAGCGCCCGGAGAAGATATGGTCGAGGCAGGCCTGGTTGCAGGCGATGCAGATGTTGATGCCGGCACGGTCACCCGCCTTGGCCTTGTTGGCGAACTCCGCGTCGGCCAGCATGCTGCGTGCAAGCGAGACCATATCGGCATCGCCTCTCGCAATGATCTCCTCGCCGATCTCGGGCGCGTTGATGCGGTTCGAGGCGATCAGCGGCAATTTCACCGCCTCGCGTAATCGCCGCGTCACCCACGCGAAGCCGCCGCGCGGCACCGCCTGCGCAATCGTCGGGATGCGCGCCTCGTGCCAGCCGATGCCGGTGTTGAGGATGTCGGCGCCGGCCCCTTCGATGGCGCGCGCCATGGCGAGAATCTCGCCGGTGTTCTGTCCGCCTTCGACCAGTTCCAGCGCCAAGAGGCGATAGATGATGATGAAATCCTTGCCGACCGCCGCGCGCGTGCGACGCACGACCTCGACGCCAAAGCGCATGCGGTTCTCGAGGCTGCCGCCCCACTCGTCGTTGCGCTGGTTCGTGCGCAGCGCGAGGAACTGCGTGATCAGGTAGCCCTCCGAACCCATGATCTCCACGCCGTCATAGCCGGCCTCGCGCGCCAGCACCGCCGAGCGCGCGAACGCCTCGATGGTCTGCTCGATTTCCGCCACGGTCAGCTCGCGCGGTGAATTCGGGTTGATCGGCGAGCGGATCGCAGATGGGGCGACGATGCGCGGATGCTTGCCGTAGCGGCCGGCATGCAGGATCTGAAGGAGGATGCGTCCGCCTGAGTCATGCACTGCGCGGGGAATCGGCTTGTGGCGGTCGCGGTCGGCCGGGCTGGCCATTTCGGCCGAGTGCGCGCTCAGGTTGCCGGCATCGTCTGGGGAGAACCCGCCGGTGACGATGAGCGCTGCGCCGCCGGCAGCGCGTTCGGCGTAGAAGGCCGCCAGCCTTTCGATCCCGTCGGGAAGCTCTTCGAGCCCGGTGTGCATCGAGCCCATCATGATGCGATTGGGCAGTGTGACGAAGCCGAGATCGAGCGGCTGGAAAAGATGCGGATACGCTGGCATTGGGGCTCCGGACGTTTTTTGGGAGTGCGGGGGAGTCTACATTCCGGACGAGACACGATCGACCGATTCGCCCTGCGCTTCGGCGGAACCGGACACGGCATGGACCGCAACCGGCGCGCTCTTGCCCTTGACCGAAACATTGCCCAGCGCCCGGGTGACGAACTTGCGGTTCGACGCCCTGATTGTCGCTTCCGAGGCGATGATGCGCGTACGGTATGCAGGGTTCTTGGTCAGGCCCTCCAGACGCGACGCCACGTTCACGCCGTCGCCGATCACCGTGTAGTTCAGGCGGCTCGAGCTGCCCATGTTGCCGGCCACCACCACGTCGGTGTTGATGCCTATGCCGATCTCCAGCGGGGGCAAACCGCGGCTTGCAAGCTCTGCGTTCATGCCGTCGAGGGCCAGGCTCATTGCGAGCGCCGCGGAGAGCGCACGCCCGGCATCGTCCTCCCCGGCGACCGGTGCACCGAACAGCGCCATGATGCCATCGCCGAGGTATTTGTCGATCACCCCGCCGTTGGCTTCTATGGCGTCGCCCATCAGCGTGAAATACGTATTGAGCACGGTGACGACCTCCTGGGGCGTGCGCTGTTCGCAGAACCCGGTGAAATTGCGCAGGTCCGCGAAGAGGACGGTGACGACGCGTTCCTCGCCACGCAGCTCGATGCCGTGCGCCATGAGGTCTTCGGCGACCGCCCGGGAAACGACCTTGCCCAGCACGCTCCTCACCTGGTCGCGCTCGGCCAGCCCCTTCACCATGTTATTGAAGGCGACGGCGAGTTCTCCCAGTTCGTCCTGGCGGTTGGTATCGAGCTTCAAGTTGTAGTCGCCCTTTTCGACCCTCCTTGCCGCCAGCGCAAGCGCGCGCACTGGCCTGGTGACGCTGCGGCCGATGAAGATGGCGCCGAACAGCGACAGCAGCAGCCCTCCGGCAGACAGCGCGAAGACCGAGTTGCGCAGTTCGCGGAATGGCGCCATTTCCTCCTCCAGCGAGCGTTGCAGGACGACGCCTATCGGCGCGCCGGAGGTGCCTGCGAGGCGGCTTTCGAGGATCAGGAATTCCTCCGACTGCAGCTCGATCGACGTGGCCTTCTCTGTCGGGGGCGGCAGGAGGGCGAGGGCCTGGGTGAGCTCGCCACGCCGCTTCATGGGGAGCGACGAGGCAATGATCCGGGGCGCGCCTTGCTCGCGCCGATGCAGGAAGGACACCCCCAGCTTGGTGAACTGCTGCAGGTCGCCCGCCAGCCGGTCGTCGATCTTGAACCCCGCCGCGATCCAGGCGATCGGCACGGGAGCGAGCACCGGCAGCACCAGCACGCGGTAGGGCTCACCCCGGATGTCGATGATCGCCCTCGCGCGGTCGCGCTGCTCGGCAACCCGGATCAACACCTGCATCGGGCCTGGCAGGGCGTCCAGATGGGGTTCGGGCGTGTCTGCGATGAGGACCTGCTCGTTGGACACGAGCATCATGATGTCGGCGCCGACGCGTGCGCCATGGTTCTCGAGCACCGAGCGCACGGTGGGGACGTCGCCGCTTGCGATCGCGGTCTTGAACGCGAAATCGCCGGCGAGGATCCGCACCGACTCGGACAACTGCTCGGTACGCGCCTCGATCAGCCGGCGGAAATTCTTCGCGCCGAGGTCGAGCGCGGTTTCGATCTGCTCGCGGGCGTGGGTCAGGTTCGTGGCGTCGACGGTGACGAACACGATGACCTGGATCAGCGAGACCAGCCCGAGAAAGAAAAAGACCAGTCGCCCTTGGAAACTCTTGAAGCGGAACATGCCGGGTTTACTTGTGGCTGTGCTTGCGTTCGGGTTTCAGGGCGAGAGTGAAGGCAATCTTACCGTCGGCTGCGCCGACGGTAAGCTTCTGCAAGACCGGCTGGGACATGTCGATCAGCCTGGGATGCCATGCGCGCACCTCGTACTGTCCTTGCGCGAGGTCCTTGAGCGCAAGCGTGCCGGCCGGACCGGTCTTCGCGAAGTGGGGCGTGTCGGCGACGAGGATGTAGGCAAGCATCTTGTCGTGGATATTGCAGCCCATCACCACCACGCCGGCCTTGTCGAAAGTCACCGGCGGCGCGGCGGTGCCCTTGTAGAGCTCGAGGGAAAAAGTCTTTGCCGGCGAAAACGAATACACGTTGTGGCGGATGTTGTCCTGGTTGGGAAATCGCACCTGGGTTCCCACCTGCACAGGAAGCACGAACGGGACGAACTCCTTGTCGATCTGGTCGAGAACCGCGATGGTTCCGCGCGCTTGGGCGGGTGCGCCGGTTTCGGATACCGCGTACACGACCGCATCGGCCACCGGTTTGCCCGCGCTGTCGGTGACGCTCACCGTGAGCCCGGCCGCATCGAGCGCCGGCGCCGCCACGCCAATCAAACAGGCGATCACCAACCGCAAGATTTTGTCCATTCGAGCCAGGGTCCGAGGTTTGATAGGGTCGCTCCGATACCATTCCGCCTACGTCACGGATCGGTAAAGTAAGCTTACGCGGCGGGTATACGACTTACGCCCTAAAGGACGAAACGGATGCCGATTGTAACAACCTGTTCCGGAGGCATAGCGGGGAGGGCGGTAAGGCTGATCATGTTCGCTTCCCTCGCTACCGGATGGCAATGCCTTGCCAGCGCGGGAGGCAAACTGCTTGCGACCGGCGGGGTCATGCAGGTCGAAGGCGCCGCGGGCGGCGGGCTCACGCCCTGGGCGCTGATCGGGGGCCTGGGCACCGAAGACGAGATCGGCGCGACCGTATTCGCCACCGGCGTGCGCGTCGACGACTACCGGCTCGATTCGAGCGGTGTCGCGGTGGGTCTTTACGACCGGGTGGAACTGTCCCTCGCAAAGCACAAGTTTTCGCTGCGCGGCCGGGTGCTGCCGGGCAACGCGATCCGCCAGGATGTCTACGGAGTCAAAGTGAAAATCGCAGGCGACGCGGTCGCCGACCAGAACAGTTGGATGCCGCAGATTGCCGTGGGATTGCAACACAAGCGTAACGAGGACTTTGCCTTCATCCCACGCGCGGTTGGCGCGAGGAGCGCGCAGGGCACCGATTACTACGCATCTGCCACCAAGCTGCACCTGGGGGCGGTGGCGGGCCGCAACCTGCTGTGGAACGCCACCGTGCGCGCCACCAAGGCCAACCAACTCGGGCTGCTAGGCTTCGGCGGCGACAAGCGCGATGCCTACAGCCTGCGCTTCGAGGGCTCGGCGGCCCTTTTCCTGCACGACTCGCTTGCGCTCGGCGTCGAATACCGAGCCAAGCCCGACAACCTTTCGGCCTTCCGGGAGCAGGCCTGGCGCGACGTGTTCGTTGCCTGGGTGCCCGACAAGCATGTGTCGGTCACCCTTGCCAGCGTGCGTCTGGGCGAAATCGCGGGCCTGCGCCAGAGCGGCTGGTATCTTTCCCTCCAACTGAGCTATTGAACATGCGAAACCTGCTCTTCCTAATGTTGCTTGCGGCGTTGGGCGGCTGCGCCGGCTACGAATCGATCCGCGCGGACAAAACCCTTTACCAGGACCTCGGCGGCGAGAAAGGCATCGCGGCGCTCACCAGCGACGTGGTGGACCTGGCGCACGCCAACCCGGTGACGCGGCGCCACTTCGAAAAGATCGACCGCGTCGACCTCAAGAAAACCCTCGCCCAGCAGTTCTGCGAGCTGTCCGGCGGGCCGTGCGTTTACAAGGGCAAGGACATGGCCAAGGCGCACAAGGACCTCGACCTGGACGAGCGGGATTTCAATGCGCTCGTGGAGGACCTCCGGATTGCCTGCGCGAAGAACGGCATCCCGGACTCCGCCAAGAACCGGCTGCTCGCGCTGCTCGCGCCGATGAAGCGGGACGTGATGCATAGGTAGGCGAGGGGCCGATCAGCGCCCCCGTGCTTGCAACGCTGCCTGCATCGCGCGCGGGACCAGGCTCAATGTAGCGAGGCCTTTCATGGTGGGATCATCGCTCAGGGCCGCCTTGTCGCGTAGGGCGACGAATGCCTGGCCCGCCGCCGTTTCGAGCCAGAACCAGTCCAGGATATCGCCAGGAGAATGCCTCCCGGGTTGCACGGCCTTGGCTTCGTAGTAGAACGTCTTCAACTCGTCGGCGGCGAGCTTGAGGGCTCCCGCCATCGTCATTCCTTCGCGATAGATCGACGGGGCGCCATCGTTGAGCCATGCACCGACAAACTCGCCAAGCTGGCGCGGCGTCAGGCCGGTCATGCCGAGTGTCGTCCTTCCGTTGCGCTTGACGGCGACCTCGTGCCAGGCCTGCAGTTGCGAAATTTCGTCCGCAAGGCGCTCTCCCAGCGTGCCGTCCGAGCGCATGCGCGGAAAACTGACCGGGCAACTGAGTGCATCCGGGATGTTCCCGAGGTCTTCGTAAGGCGCGTCGTCGGGAAAGTCTTCCAGCACAGGGCCGGACTCGCTTTCGAGAAGGCTCATTGCGGACAGCAGGACCCTGCGCTGAAACGCCGGATCATTCGGGACCCCGAACGGCCGCCCGAGCATGAACGGAACCCATAGCGCGCGGGGTGGATTGATCGCCGCGGTGTGCTCCCTGATTAGGCTGATCGACACCGTGGGGATGCCTTCCTCTTCCAGGTAGTGGCCGAGTGCGCTCACGGCGCACGTGCAGACCGGTCAAACCGGAGATAAAACGACTGCGTCGACGTTATCGGCTTTCAGCATTGCCGCGAGTTCGCGCCCTTTCGGCTCATAGCGGGTCACCTGCGGTATGGCGCCCATAAAGGAATAGTGAAACGCCGCCGTGGAGCCTACGACCTTGTCGCGCGCGAGGTCCCTGAGTCGGTCGAGCGGGAACACCACGTTCCAGTCCGACTGAAACCCGGTCCGGTCGAAATTGACCGAGGCGTGGCTCATTACGAGATCGGCGGGAGCGGCGTCACCGGGGATGACCCGATAGTCGATGCCGGCGCCGCCGGAGTCGAAGGGCGCGTCGCTGCGAGCATGCAACCCTGCCGTGGTCACAATCGCGACCCGCCGTCGGGACAGCGCCGGCCCGCGCGCCCAAGGCTGGCTTGAAAACCTGGGCAAGGTGGAAACCCTGTCCAGGTGGCTCTTGCGCTCTGATTCGGGCAGGTCTGCCAGTCGTACCATGATTTGCTCTCCGTTTGACTATTGCGTGATCGTGGCGGCGGTCTGCCCGAACAGAAGGCGTTTCGACTCTTCGCTTACCGTGGGCTGGGTGTTGATCTCGCCGGCGCGCGCATACGCCCGCCTGACCGCAGGCCTGTCGGCGATCGATTCGAACCACCGCTTGATATTCGGAAACGCGTTGAGGTCTTGCCCTTGGCGTTCGTAGGGCACCACCCACGGATAGCACGCCATATCGGCAATCGAGTAGTCGCCAGCGACATATTCGCGATCGGCCAGCCGCTTGTTGAGGACGGCATACAAACGCCCGGTTTCGTTGACATAGCGATCGATGGCGTAAGGCAACTTCTCCGGCGCGTATTGGCTGAAGTGATGGTTCTGACCCGCCATCGGCCCCAGCCCGCCCATCTGCCAAAAGAGCCACTGCAGCACCTCGACCCTTCCGGGCAGGTCTTCCGGGATATACCGCTTGGTCTTTTCCGCGAGGTAGAGCAGGATCGCGCCCGATTCGAACAGGCTGATCGGCGCGGCACCGCCGGAGGGTGCGAGATCGACGATGGCCGGGATCCTGTTATTGGCGGCGATCCGCAGGAACTCAGGCGCGAACTGCTCCCCTTTGCTGATGTTGACCGGGACGAGTCTGTACGGCACCCCGGCTTCCTCGAGGAAGATCGTGACCTTGTGCCCGTTGGGCGTCGTCCAGTAGTAGAGATCGATCATGGCGGGGTTCCAGGGCCGGTTCGCGTGGTGCGATTCGGGATAAGTCGGGGCAACACACCGATCGATTACAGGCGACGTACATTTTTGTTCATATTAAGGACGCCACGGCGCTCGAACTGGCAGGAAGAACGTCGCTACCAGCGCAGGAACCAAGGGCCGGTCAGCGCCCCTGCGGCAGCCGGAATCAGCATGCCGAGCAAATACCAGGTGCCGATAAACGGGGCAGACAGTTCCGGGCAGTGGAACGTATAGACGAGTGCGCCGATCGCGCCGGCGCACAGTCCGGCTGCCGCGCCCGCAATCCGCAATCGTGTCGGGGCAAGGCTGCGCATAGCCCACAGCGCCGCCGCAAAGGACGGCAGCGACAAGAGGGCGATCCTGAACGCGCAAACCTGCCAAGTCTGGCCGAGCATCAGCGCCGCCCGATCCTCCGGCTGTGCGGTGGCCAGGTTGGCGGCGGCGAGCAGCCACATTGCAGCCACCGGGGCGGCCAGAGCCCACATAAGACGGTTCAGCCCGGCGCCAGGCCGCGAAGTACGCAACACGGCCGCTACGCCGCCGGCGAGAAGCGTGGCGACAAAGGCGAATTTCACCCAGAACATCGCCAGGGTTGCGTCCTGCGCCAAGGTAGGCCGAACGCCGAGCAGCCCAGCCATGAGCAAAGCGCTGCCGACGCCTCCCGCGCTCAGCGCTAGCGCCATCCGGCGAGTTGTCGCGCCACGTTGGACGGCGACCGTGCCGGTCGCCAGCAGTGCCACGAGTTCTTCGGTCTTCACGATTCACTCCTGATTTTCGCCGCCAGCGCCTTCAGCCCGCGGTGCACCCCGATCTTCACGGCCGACTCCGACATGCCCAACTCGACCGCCGTTTCAGCCACCGACAGGCCCTGCAGCTTGACGCGCAAGATCGGCAGGCTCTGCCGCGACGGCAGCGTCTCCAGCAGCTTGGCCAGATCGCGGCGCGCCTCCAACGCTTCGCCGTCCGTGGCGGCCAGCAGTTCGGGCACGTCGTCCAGCGTGTCGTGAAACTGGTCGCGCCGTGCCCGGCCACGCCGCAGGAAGTCGATCAGCTTGTACTTCGCGATCGCGTGCAGCCAGGCTGTAACCGGTTGGTCCGGCAGGTACGTGTGTCGCTGGTTATGAACGGCGAGCAATGTCTCTTGCACCAGATCCTCCACTTCGTCGGGGATGCGCGTCAACCGACGCCGCAGGAAAGCACGCAGAAACGCGCTCAACTCCGACAGGAAAGTGCGATATGCCGCTTCATCGCCATCGAGCCCGCGCGCGAGCAGGCCGCGGAGGCGTTCCTCATTGGTGCTCAATCGGCCACCTTATTCAATTCGCTGCATAAGCCGATACGGTTACACGTGCGTGACATGCTGCCTTAAATCACTTCAAGCGGTCGCGCATTGTGCACGGGCGTGTAACCGGCCGCCAATCCCGCGCGAATAGCACAGTAGACCGCCCGATTCGGATGCCGCATCGGCCCAAAAGCCGCGGTCGACCAACCACGATCCTACAAGGAGATTTGTTCATGACGACTCGCACCGCAGCTTCCTCCCTCGCCTCGATGGCCGCCGCCCTCGCTTTCTCGGCAGGCGCAATGGCCGCCGATGCACCCGCTGGCAGCGCCGGCCTCGCCGTTGCCGCCGGCGACAAAGTGCACTGCTATGGCCTCAACTCGTGCAAGGGCCAGGCCGACTGCAAGACCTCCAGCAACGCGTGCAAAGGCCAGAACTCCTGCAAAGCGCATGGGTTCAAAGGCATGGCCGCGAAAGACTGCCTGGGGAGCAACGGAACCATCGGCGACCTCGTCGCCAAGAAGTAATCGCCGGCCCGGGTCCGCGCAGCGCGCGGTCCCGGGAGCGCCGGGATGAGCACGCTCCTCACCTCTTCGCCCGGTTTCGGACTGGGCTTGCGACCCTCGCACTACGAAGATTTTCTCAGTGCGCCCCAGCCGGTCGACTGGCTGGAGGCGACTTCCGAGAATTATCTGGTGCCGGGCGGCAAACCGCTGCGCACGCTCGATGCGATCCGTGAGCGCTATCCGATCGTTTTGCACGGCGTGTCGATGTCGATCGGCTCGGCGCACGGGCTCGATTCACACTATTTGCACGACCTGGCGGCGCTTGTTGCGCGCGTGCAGCCGCTGTGGGTATCCGACCACCTGTGCTGGACCGGCGTGCACGGCGGCCAGATGCACGACCTGCTCCCGTTGCCCTACAGCGAGGAAGCATTGCGCGTCGTGGTACGCAATGTCGGGCAGGCGCAAGACGCACTCGGCCGGCGGCTGGTGCTCGAGAATGTCTCGAGCTATGCCGAGTACCGCGCCTCCGAAATGACCGAATGGGAGTTCCTCGCCGCGGTGGCCTTCGAGGCCGATTGCCTGTTGCTCCTCGACGTCAACAATGTCTATGTCAGCAGCATCAATCATGGCTACGATGCGGCACGCTTCATCGACGCCATGCCGGCTGCGCGCGTGCAGCAGATTCATCTTGCGGGGCATACGGATCACGGCACGCACGTCATCGACACGCACGACCACCCCATCGCCGATCCCGTGTGGGCTCTGTACCGGCGCGCTTGCGAACGCTTTGGGTCGGTGGCTACGCTGATCGAGCGTGACGACCGCATCCCGCCCCTGCCGGAGCTGCTCGCCGAACTCGATTGCGCGCGTGCCGTATCGGAAAGCGTCCGGCAAAAGCTCGCGGCATGAGCGCGAATCTCGAAAATATTCAGGCAGCTTTCTCGGATGGCGTTTTCGGCGCAGAGCGGACGATCCTGGGCGAATTAAAATCCGGCGTGGGCCTGGACACCGTCCGACGCTTCGACATCTATCGCGACGCCTATCGCGGGCGGTTGGTCGACGCACTTCGGGATACCTTCGGCCACACAGCAACTTATGTGGGCGACGACCAATTCCGCGAGATGGCACTCGAGTATGTCGAAGGGCATCCGCCACGGCACTACAGCATTCGCTGGTACGGCGACGCGTTTCCCGAATGGGTGGGCGCGGCGCATCCTCAGGATCCAGACGTCGCGGAACTTGCTTCGCTCGACTGGGCGCTGCGCGCGGCATTCGACGGGGCCGAAGCCGCGCCGCTCGAAGCTGCCGATTTTGCCGGCCTGAGTCCGCAGGATTGGGACCGAATCGGATTCAAGCTTCACCCCACGTATCGAATGCTCGAGGTGCGCCGGAATACGGTGGCGGTGTGGCAGGCGCTGGATAGCGATGCCGCGCCACCCGCAACCGAAACACTCGGTTTGGCCGCCAAGCTTTTGATCTGGCGGAAGCAGACCCAGCCGCACTTCAGGACGCTGGAGCCTGATGAAGGCAGGGCACTGCAGGCGCTGCACGAGGGCGCGAGTTTCGCCGCGATCTGCGCGCATCTGGCTGAAAATCGTTCGGCCGGGGACGCGGCCGCGCTCGCCGCGAAGTGGCTGCGGCGCTGGATCGACGAGGAACTGCTGGTCGCACTCGTGCCTACTTGATGCCGAGCAGCCGGTCCGATCCGATGTAAGGCCTGATCGGCTCGCGCGACAAAGCAGTGCGATTCGACTTGCCGGGGCGTGAACGCATGGGCATTGTTCTTTACGATCTGGCGGGCGCCGAGGACGAGAGGCGATTCAGCCCTTATTGCTGGCGGGTGCGCATGGCCCTCGCCCACAAGCAATTGGAATTCGAGACGGTTGCCTGGCGCTTCACCGAAAAGCAGGCAATTGCATTCTCCGGGCAAGGCACCGTGCCAGTGATCGTCGATTCCGGCACCACGGTCTCGGACTCCTGGCGGATAGCCGCTTACCTCGACGAGAGGTATCCGTCCGGCCCGGCGCTGATGGACAGCGAGCAGGCGCGCGGCGCCATCAATGCCTTGAGAATCCTGATCGAACGCACGCTGCATCCGGCCGTGCTGAGGCTCATCCTCACTGACCTGGTCGTCCATCTCCACGAAAGGGACGGATCCTACTTCCGGGAGTCGCGCGAAAAGCGGCTGGGGACGACCCTGGAGGATTTTGCGTCAGGTTCCCAGAACGCGTTCGTCGCGGTGCGCCAGGCGCTCGATCCTCTTCGGCCGGTTCTGTCGGAGCAGTCTTTCCTCGGCGGAAAAACCCCGAGCTTTGCCGACTACATCCTCTTCGGCCCTTTTCAGTGGGCACGCGTAATGTCGCCCAAACGCCTGCTCGAACCCGACGACCCGACGTTCGCCTGGCGCGAAAGAATGCTCGATTTGCACGGCGGGCTTGCCCGCAATGCGCTCGGGTATCCCGTTTGGGCCTGACGCCTGCGGGACGGGCGATTGGCTTTTTCAGCGCGCGGTGCGCTTGGCGGGCCTGGCTTCCAGTTGCAAGAGCGCTTGCTTGCGGCCCACGCCCCATGCATATCCGCCCAGCCCGCCGTCGGTGCGCAGCGCGCGGTGGCAAGGGATGACGAGCGCCACTGGGTTGGCGCCGCAGGCACTCCCGACGGCGCGCACGGCTTTCGGCGCGCCAATGGCAGTCGCGATGTCCTTGTAGGTGCGCGTCTCGCCGCGCGGGATCCTGCGCAGCTCCGCCCATACGCGCTGCTGGAACACTGTGCCGAGGATGTCCAGCGGCAGCTTGATGAGCGTGCCGTCGCCCGAAAGAAAAGCGAGCACGCGGTCGCGGATGTCTCTCATGCCTCGCCGGTCTTCCTTCAGCTCGGCTTCGCTGAATTCCGCCGCAAGCATTTGCACGAGGGTTTCGGGCTTGTCGCCCAGCTTGACCGAGCACAGTCCCTGTTCTGTCGAGGCCAGGAGGATGCAACCCAAAGGTGAGGTAAACGTCGTGTAGCTGATGGCCATGCCCTTGCCTTTCGCGCGGTAGGTTTTAGCAGCCATGCCGAGCTCAGCGGCATCCTTTTCGTAAAAGCGCGAAAGCGATCCATACCCGGCGCCGAAAACCGCGTCGGTCACTCGGCTGCCGTGCGCAAGCGCGCGCTTGGTGTCCTCGAGCCTGAGGGCCTGCTGGTAGTCCTTGGGCGAAAGGCCCAGTTCGCGCTTGAAGCTGCGCTGCAGGTGGAAGGGGCTTGCGCCAACCGCGCGGCCAAGTTCTTCGAGCGTCGTGCGTTCGCCGCGCCTCGAGTCGAGGTAGGCGCGCGCCCGGTCGATGAGTGTGTTGTTCGTTTCCATGGCTGCCAGAGTATCGAAACCGCCGGGACGAATCCATCCGCTTCTTGCGCATCCCCGGTATGCTTTCCGGCATGAAACCAGTCCTTATCGCGGGCGGCGGAATCGGTGGCCTGGCGACCGCGCTCTGCCTTCGCCGGCGGGGCGTGCCTTTCGAGCTTTTCGAGCAGGCCGACGCGTTCCGCGAGGTCGGCGCCGGCATCCAGCTCTCGGCCAATGTCATGCGCATCCTTATGAAGCTCGGGCTTGGCGGCCCCCTGGCCGGGATCGCCGTGATGCCGCGGGGCCTGGAAGTCCGCTCCTGGCAAAGCGGCGAGCGCATCCTCTGGACGCCGCTGGGCTACGAGGCGGAAAGGCACTTCGGCGCACCTTACTATCACGCGCACCGGGCGGAGATCCTTGCGCTGCTCGTCGACGCGCTCGGCAGCGAAAACGTGCACCTCGGTTGCAAGGTCGCGAGCGTCGGGCAGGACGAGCGGGGCGCTTCGTTGACCTTGTCGGACGGCACTGTCCATGAAGGAGAGGTCGTCATCGGCGCCGACGGCATCCATTCTCTGGTCCGCGACCAGCTGTTCGGCAAGAGCACGCCGCGTTTCTCTGGCAATGTTGCCTGGCGCGGCACGCTACCGGCTGAGAACGTCGCTGACCTCAAGCTCGATTTTCTCTCTAGCAACTGGTGGGGGCCGGAGCGTTGCATCGTGCATTACTTCATCTCCGGCGGCCGGACGCACAACTGGATCGGCGTGGGGCGCTCGCAGGCGCCCTCGCAGGAATCGTGGTCCGCGACCGGATCGGTGGACGAGGCGCTTGAGGAGTATGCCGGCTGGCATCCGCAGGTACTGGGCGTCATCCGGGCGACGACCAAGCTCTTTCGCATGGCGCTCTACGATCGAGAGCCGCTGCCGACGTGGCACAAGGGACGCGTGGTCCTGATGGGCGATGCGGCGCACGCAATGCTCCCCTTTCACGCCCAGGGTGCCGCGCAGTCGATCGAGGATGCCTACGTGCTCGCCGCCTGCCTTGCCGACGCCCGCGGCGCGCCGGTGAAAGCATTCGAGCGCTACGAGCACCTGCGCAAGGAGCGCGCCGAGTGGGTGCAGCGCTATTCGAGGCAAGCCGAGGAGCTGTTCAACATGTCCGACCCATCCAAGGTTGCGCGGCGCGACGCTCGCCTGCGCGAAAACCAGGCCCGGTACCCGAGCGGGTTTCCCGAAGGGCAGCAACGCATCTACGGCTATGACGTGGATGCCGTGCTGGCCGAGGCGGAGGTATGAAACCCGGCATGAGCGCCGGCCGGAACGTCGCTTTCAGCTGCGGCGCGATCGATGTGGTCCGCATCAAGGAGACGCTCGGGGCGGCCTTTCCGCCGCAGCACCTGCTGCCGGACCTCCCGCCGGACGCCATCGAGCGCAACCTGCATTGGCTCGCGCCGAACCATTTCGACCCCGCGAAGAAGCGCTTCGTGATGGGGACGCATACCTGGCTTCTGCGCACCAAGCGCCATACGATCCTCGTCGACACGTGCATCGGAAACCACAAGCCGCGGCCGCATTCGCCAGGATTCGACAATCTCGAGCAACCCTACCTCGAGCGCCTAGCGCAGGCCGGATTCAACCCCGAGGACATCGACTTCGTTCTCTGCACCCACCTGCACGTCGACCACATCGGATGGAACACGCAGCTGCGCGATGGGCGCTGGGTGCCGACATTCCCGAACGCAAAAGTGATCTGCTCAACCGCCGAGCTGCGCTCGGCCGAAGCCAAGGCGCAGGAAAACGATCCGGACGACGACCATCTCGCGCAATGGCAGGACAGCATCCTGCCGGTGATGGAGGCCGGCAAGCTGCAGGCGGTGGACGGCACGCACGGCCTGGAGGAGGGCGTCACGATAATGCCGACGCCGGGGCACACGCCGGGGCACGTCGTGCTGCGCACCGAATCGAATGGAAAGCGGATGCTGTTCGGCGGAGACATCTGCCATCACCCGCTGCAGGTGTACTACCCGGAGATCAACAGCCGCTTCTGCGAGGACGCGCCGGCGGCACGCGCGATGCGACGCAAGGTGCTGGAGTCGTGCGTTGAAAGCGGCGCGCTCTTTGCACCCGCGCACTGGGGCCCGCCGCACGCCGGGCGGATCAAGGCCAATGCTGCCACTTTTGCGATCGAATGGCCGTAGCCGCTGGGCGAGCGGCCGAAATGCTGCCATCCACAAATGGGGTCAGAGTCGATTTAAGTAGAACATTAATTGACTCTGACCCCATTTATCTGCGGAATCACCCCGCCATGGTCAGGCCGCCGGAGACCGAGATCACCTGCCCGGTGATATAGGCCGCTTCGTCGGAGGCGAGGAAAGCGACGATGCCGGGCATGTCCTCAGGCTGGCCGACGCGCTTTAGAGGAATCGCGCGCACCAGCGCATCCATGACTTTCTGGCCGGCTTCGCCTTCGCCCGCGAATCCGCGCAGGATTGGCGTGTCCGTCGGGCCGGGGCAGACGACGTTGACCGTCACGCCTTTGCGCGCCAGCTCTCGCGCCAGGGTCTTCGAAAACGACAGGATGCCGCCCTTGCACGCCGAGTAGATCGACTCGCCCGAGGAGCCGACGCGCGCCGCGTCGGAGGAGATGTTGATTACCCGCCCGGCCCCGCGCTTCGCCATCTGCGGCACGACGATATGGTGCATGTTGAGCGGCCCGCGCAGGTTGATGGCGATGAGCTGCTCCCAGTCGGCCGGGTCCATGTCGATGAAATTCTGGAAGCGGTCCCAGCCCGCATTGTTGACCAGCACGTCGACCTGCCCGACCGAATCGACCGCCGCTTTCGCTGCTGCATAGTCGCTGATGTCGAAGGCGAGCGCGCGGCCGCCGGTTTCTTTTGCGACTGCCGCAGCCGCTTCGGCATTGCGGTCAGCGACCACGACTTTTGTGCCGGCCTCGGCGAAGCGCCGGCAAATCGCGGCGCCGATCGCTCCGCCGCCGCCGGTCACCAATGCCACTTTCCCGTGCAGTCCTTTCACACTAGTTCCTTTTGTCGATGACGCGTTTGGCCTTGCCGATCGAGCGCTCGATGGTGCTGATGGGGACGATCCTGACTTCGGCTGTCACCCCGATGTACGACTTGATGCTGTGCGCGAGCTTCGCAGCCGAGCCTTGGTCCGTCGCGCCGGGCTGGATCTCGACCAGCACCGAGAGATGGTCCATCGGGCCGTCCTTGGTGAGCTCCATGACGTAGTGCGGCGAGAGTTCCGATTGCTTGAGGATCTGTTCCTCGATCTGCGTCGGGAAAACGTTGACGCCGCGGATGATCATCATGTCGTCCGATCGCCCGGTGATCTTCTCCATGCGCCGCATCGTCCGGGCGGTGCCGGGCAGGAGGCGCGTGAGGTCGCGCGTGCGGTAGCGGACGATCGGCAGCGCCTCCTTCGTGAGGGAGGTAAAGACCAGCTCGCCCTGCTCGCCGTCCGGGAGCACACGCCCCGTGGCTGGGTCGATCACCTCCGGATAAAAATGGTCCTCCCAGACGGTGAGGCCGTCCTTGGTCTCGAGGCACTCCTGCGAGACGCCGGGCCCCATGACCTCAGAGAGCCCATAGATATCGATCGCATCAAGCGAGAGGCGCTCTTCGATCTGCTTGCGCATCTCGTTGGTCCACGGCTCGGCGCCGAAGATGCCGATGCGCAGGCTGCATTTTTTCGGGTCGAGGCCCTGCTTTTCCATCTCATCGGCGATAGCAAGCATGTACGAGGGCGTCACCATGATGATGTCGGGCTTGAAGTCGGTGATGAGCTGCACCTGCCGCTCGGTCATTCCGCCGGAAAGCGGGATGGTCACGAGACCGAGCCGTTCCGAGCCGTAATGGGCGCCGAGCCCGCCGGTAAAGAGACCGTAGCCATAGGCCACGTGCACCTTGTCGCCCGGCCGCGCACCGGCGGCGCGGATCGAACGGGCCATGCAGTGCGTCCAGGTATCGATGTCTTTGGCCGTATACCCGACCACGGTGGGCTTGCCGGTGGTCCCCGATGAGGCGTGGATGCGCACGACCTGGTCCATGGGCACCGCGAACATGCCGAAGGGATACGTCTCGCGCAGGTCGGCCTTGGTGGTGAACGGGAATTGGGCGAGATCGTCCAGCGACTTCAGGTCCGAAGGCTTCGCTCCGGCCGCGTCGAACTTGCGCCGATAGTGCTCGACGTTGTCGTACGCGTGCTTCAGCGACCACTGCAGGCGCTCGAGCTGCAGCGCGCGGAGCTCGTCGATCGAAGCTTTCTCGATCGGGTCCAGCGGGAAGGTTTTCATGCGTCCTCCACGAGCAATCCTTTGATGGTGGCCGATTTGCCGCGAAAGAGGGCGATCAGCTCGTTCTTCTGGTTATGGACTTTCATGTCGTAGACGCCGCTGCGGCCCTTGAGGGCCTGCTCGATTCCTTCGGCGGTCAGCACGTCGCCCAGGAATGCCGGCGCGAGGAAGTCGATCGAGGCTGCGGCGGCCACTGCGCGCTGGTTGTGGCTGTTGCATGCAAATGCAAACGTGCTGTCGGCCAGCGTGAAGATCAGGCCGCCATGGCAGAGGTTGTGGCCGTTGACCATGTTGGGCGTGACGGTCATCGAGAGCCGCGCGTACCCCGGGCGGACTTCCTCGACCTTCATGCCGAGCCACTTGGACGCGTTGTCGTCGCGCCACATGACTTCGGCGCCGGCCTTGGCGAGCGAATCCGCGTCCATCGGCGTCACGGCTATTGGCCGGTGAAGCTCGGCTTGCGCTTCTCTAGGAAGGCGCTGACGCCTTCGCGATAGTCGGGCGAGCCGCCGGCCTTGCGCTGCAGGTCGCGTTCCATGTCGAGTTGCTCGGCAAGCGAGTGGCCCCCGGCTGCGTAGATCGCCTGCTTCATTAGGCCCAGGGCTCGAGTGGGTTGCGTGGCGAGGTGCTTGCACATGGCAGTGGCCTCGGCCATGAGCTTGTCGTCGTCAATCGCCTTCCAGATCAGCCCCCTGCGCTCGGCATCCGCGGCGGGAAGTTTTTCTGCAAGCATCGCGAGCGCCATGGCGCGCGCGGTG
>JANMDK010000113.1:0-2107 GCA_031376265.1 Pseudomonadota bacterium | reverse complement strand
CCAAGAAAGGCAGCCGCACGCGCCTGCTCAGGCTCGACCCGGGCGCCTTCTCCACCGTGCCGTTCGTGCACGACCACTGGGAGGAAGTCTTCGTCGTCCAGGGCGACCTCATCGTCGGCAACGACGACAAGGGCCAGGGGGGGCAATCGTCGAGCGGCTTCACCTACGCCTGCCGACCGCCGGGCGTGCACCATGGCCCGTTCACCTCGAAGAACGGCTGCCTGTTGTACGAGATCCATTACTACGAAACGTCGGGCAAAAAGTAGAGGCACGCGATGCTCAAAACCGGCAAGGAACATCTCGAGCAGTTGCGCGACGGGCGCGTCGTCTACATCGGCTCGGAAAAAGTCACCGACGTCACGGCGCATCCGGCTTTCCGCAATGCCGCGCGTACGATCGCGTCAATCTACGACCTGAAATGCGCGCCGGAGAATCGGGAGGCGATGAGCTACGAGGATTCGTCCGAGCGTGGCGGGAAACGCTACAGCGCGTATTTCCTGCCGGCTCGAACTAAAGCGGACCTGGAAAAACGTACCGCCTTGCATCGCGCGATAGCCAATCTCTCGTACGGGCACCTCGGCCGCTCGCCGGACCACGTGTCGAGCTTCGTCACCGGCATGTCGACGAACCCCTCGGTGTTCGGCAAGTACGCCGAGAATCTCACGCGCTACTACCACTACATGCGCGAGAACGACATCTATGCCTGCTATGCGGTGATCCCGCCGCAGGCGGCGCGCAACCCGGAGTTCTACGTCAAGCAGAACCTGCCTATCCCGACCCTGCGCGTGGTGCGGGAAGACGATGACGGCGTGGTGATCTCCGGCATGAAGATGCTGGCGACCGGCGCGGTGTTCTCCAACGAGATCTGGGTCGGCAACCTGATCCCGCTGGCGCCTACCCAGTTGGCCGAGTCGATCACCTGCGCGGTGCCGGTCAATGCCAAAGGCCTGACGCTCTGGTCCAGGAAGCCTTTCGAGCAGCATGCCCCGGTCGAATTCGAGAATCCGCTGGCCCACAACTTCGACGAGACCGACAGCATGGTCATGTGCGACGAGGTCAAGGTGCCGTGGGAAAAAGTCTTCGTCCACAACGATGCGGTGCTGGCGCGCGAGATCTACATCAAGACGCCGGCGCACTGCTACGGCAACCACCAGTCGAACGTGCGCTTCCACGCAAAGATGCAGCTCGTCGTCGGCGTGGCGTCCAAGGTCGCGCAGGCTTCGGGCGCCGACCAGATTCCCGCGGTGAGGGAAACGCTCGGGCGCCTGTGCGCGCTAGAGGCCACACTGGGCGGCATGATCGCCGGCCAGATCCAGGACGCGGAAGACTGGCCGGCAGGCTACAAGACCTTCAATCGCCGCTACATGTACGCCGCGCTCAACTGGTGCACCGAAGGGCACTCGGCGATCATCGACGTGCTGAGGGAATTGTGCGGCGGCAGCGTGTTCCAGATGCCTGCGGACATCTCGGTGATGAACGACCCGGCGATGCGCAAGGATTTCGAAACTTACTGGCAGACGCCCCAGCTCGCGGCGATCGATCGCATGAAGCT
Source organism: Pseudomonadota bacterium (assembly GCA_031376265.1). Classification (GTDB taxonomy): domain Bacteria; phylum Pseudomonadota; class Gammaproteobacteria; order Burkholderiales; family SG8-39; genus SZAS-79. The sequence goes on along the minus strand of JANMDK010000113.1, from coordinate 555 downwards.
CTTCAAGCTCGCCTGGGATCTCGTGGGCTCGGAGTTCGCCGGGCGTCATGCGCAGTACGAAAAGTTCTACGCCGGGGCTTCCTTCATCATCCGCAACCACAACTTCCGCGAAGCGCCGTGGGACCACTTTCACAAGGTGGTCGACGACCTCATGGCCGGCTACGGCGTGCCAGAGGCTAAGGCGTCGAAGGCGGCGTGAGGGCGCCGATCTGGTTTATTATTCAGCCCCATGAGCGGACACGCAGCAGCCCCACCTAAAGCAGCCCCGGCGCCGGCAGCCGGTCTCGAAACCCATTCGGTCGGTCGCCCGGTTCGCGACCTCGCGGCCGAAATCTACGTGCAGCTGATTTCGAAGGTGCCCGATCCCGGCAAGGCCGCCAGCATGGCCAAGCTCAGCTTCAAGCTCGCGGAACTCTTCGAGGAAGAAGATGCCGCGCGAATCCACGCCGCCAAGCCCGTGCAGGCCGATTTCAACGCCGAGTTCTTCGACCAGAAGTAAAAGGGGCCAGGAAAAAAGGGGCCAGGCTCAAACCTTACGTCGCGGAGCGCTTGTAA
>JANMDK010000110.1:0-7109 GCA_031376265.1 Pseudomonadota bacterium | reverse complement strand
CAGGTGCAGGTCAACAAGAAGGTGATGGACTTCGCAATGGTCATGAAGGCGTTCCTTCGAGCTGACCCGGACATCATCATGGTGGGCGAGATGCGGGATGCCGAAACGACGCATATCGGCATCGAGGCGTCGCTCACCGGTCACCTTGTGTTCGCGACCCTGCATACCAACTCCGCGCCGGAGGCGGTCATCCGCCTGCTCGACATGGGCATGGACCCGTTCAACTTCGCCGACGCGCTGATCGGCATCCTGGCCCAGCGGCTGGCGAAGCGCCTGTGCAAATGCAAGGAGCCGTACACTCCTGGCCCGGACGAGCTCAAGGCGTTCATGAACGAGTACACGACCGACATGCGCCAGACCGACACCTGGAAGAAAGACCCCCAGGGGGAAGCCAAGAAGCTCTACGACTACTGGCTGAAGGAGTACGGCAAGGAAGGGAAGCTGACGTTCTACAAGGCCAAGGGCTGCGATGCGTGCGGCGGATCGGGCTACAAGGGGCGCGCGGGGCTGCACGAGCTCATGATCGCCTCCGATGCGGTCAAGAAGCTCATTCAGGAGAGATCGCGGGTCACCGACCTTTTCGTCAAGTCCGTGGAAGAGGGCATGTCCACTCTGAAGATGGACGGCATGGACAAGGTGATGATGGGCCTGACCGACATGAAGCAGGTGCGCACGGTTTGCATCAAGTAAAAGGGTCCGTGCGCCGATGAGCACTACGCTCGACAGCACCCAGGCCCTGCGATTCTCGGGCGAAGCGGCCACCGCCGCAGATGACCTCGTCCAGCGGCTGGAGCAGCTCAATGCGATTGGCGCCTCGCTTTCGGCCGAGCGGGACATCAACCGCCTGCTCGAGAGCATCCTGGTGGCGGCCAAGACGATCACCCGCGCCGATGGCGGCACGCTCTACCGCGTGGCCGAGGACCAGACGCTGCGCTTCGAAATCGTCCGCACCAGCTCGCTGAAGAACTATCTCGGCGGCACAACCGGCAACCCGGTGCCGTTCTATCCGATCCAGCTCTACCGCGACGGCCAGCCCAACCACAACATGATTGCGGCGCACGCCGCGCTGAGCGGGCAGACGATCAACGTCAAGGACGCATACACGGCGGAGGGTTTCGACTTCGCCGGCACCCGCGCCTTCGACGCGAAGACCGGCTACCGGTCGCAGTCGTTCCTGACCGTGCCGATGAAGAACCACGAGAACGAGATCATCGGCGTCCTTCAGCTCATCAATTCGATCCATCCCAAGACCGGCGAGATCCAGGCATTTTCGCCCTCGGACGAGCGCCTGGCCGAGTCGCTTGCCTCGCAGGCAGCGATCGCCCTGACCAACCGGATGCTGATCAACCAGCTCGAGGAACTGTTCGAGTCGTTCATCAACCTGATGAACACGGCGATCGACGAGAAATCGCCCTATACCGGCGGTCACTGCCAGCGGGTGCCGACGCTGACGATGATGCTGGCCGAGGCCGTAAACGAAACGAAGGAAGGTCCGCTCAGGAATTTCTCGATGAGCGACAAGGACCGCTACGAGCTCAAGATCGCGGGCCTCCTCCACGATTGCGGCAAGGTGACCACCCCGGTGCACGTCGTGGACAAGGCGACCAAGCTCGAGACGATCTACGACCGGATCCACCTGATCGACACCCGCTTCGAGGTCCTGAAGCGGGATGCGGAGGTAGAGCACCTCAAGAAGCGCCTGGAGCTGGCGCAAGCCGGGCGCACCGACAGCGCAGGCGAGCTGGAAATCGCGCTCCGCGAGCGCTTTCGCCGCATCGACGAGGACCGCTCGTTCCTGCGGGCCTGCAATATCGGCGGCGAGGCAATGCGCGAAGTCGACATGGAGCGCGTGAGGCGGATCGCCGAATACCGCTGGACCGATGTTGCCGGCCACACGGCGAGCTTCCTGACCGAAGACGAACTCAGGAACCTCACGATCAGGGCCGGAACGCTGACGCAGGAAGAGCGCCAGATCATCAACCACCACATCGTCGCGACGATCAAGATGCTCGAGGCGCTGCCCTGGCCGCGCCACCTCAAGAACGTCGCCGAGTACGCCGGCGGCCACCACGAGCGAATGGATGGCAAGGGGTATCCCAAGGGCCTTACCAGGGAGCAGATGTCGGTCCAGGCGCGCGTCATGGGCATCGCCGACATCTTCGAGGCCCTTACCGCCAAAGATCGCCCCTACAAGAAAGGCAAGACGCTTTCGGAATCGCTCGAGATCCTGGGCAAGATGCGCCTTGGCGGCCACGTCGACCCGGATCTGTTCGACATTTTCGTGCGCCGGAAAGTGTACTTGCGCTACGCCGAGATGTTCCTCGACAAGGAGCAGATCGACACGGTCGACGAAAGCAAGGTCCCGGGCTACGCCCCCTGAGCCCGGAATCTCCCAGATTCAAAACTGGACATCGGCTCTGGAGGCCGATCTCCAGCAGATTTGCTTGCCTGTTCTGGAAAAATCAGTCCGGGTAGCCATTCGGGTTGGCGCTCTGCCAGGCCCACGAGTCCCGGCACATCTCCTCGAGCCCGAGGCGGGCCTGCCAGCCCATTTCCCGCCTCGCCAAAGACGCATCGGCGTAGCAACTCGCGACGTCTCCCGCACGCCGGGGCGCGACTCGGCGCGCGATGGCAATCCCGGTGACGCGCTCGAAGGCGTGGATGATCTCGAGCACGGAGCTTCCCCGGCCAGTGCCGAGATTGACGGTGATCGAGCGATCCTTTTCCAGCATGTAGCGCAGCGCGGCCAGGTGTCCCGCGGCCAGATCCACCACGTGGACGTAGTCGCGCACGCCGGTCCCGTCAACGGTGTCGTAGTCGTCTCCGAATACGCGGACGTGCTCCTGGCGCCCGATGGCAACCTGGGTGACATAGGGGAAGAGGTTGTTGGGGATGCCGCGAGGATCTTCCCCGATGCGTCCGGATGGGTGTGCGCCAATGGGATTGAAGTAGCGCAGCGTCGCATGCCGGAATGCAGGGTCGCCGCCAGCCACGTCCGTAAGAATTGATTCGACAAACTGCTTTGTGCGTCCGTATGGGTTTACCGCACCCAGCGGATGGTCTTCGTGAATGGGGAGGCGCTGCGGGGCTCCGTAGACTGTGGCCGATGAGCTGAATACGATGCGGCGAACGGAGAATCGCGCCATCGTCTTGAGAAGGGCAAGAGTGCCGCCGACGTTGTTATCGTAGTAATCAAGCGGCTTTTCGACGGATTCGCCCACCGCCTTCTGGCCGGCAAAATGAATCACGGCGTCGACGGGGTTTTGCCCGAAGGCGGCTTCCAGCGCCTTTGGGTCGCGAAGGTCGCCCTGGTGGAACCTGGCTTTGCCGCCGCCAAGGGAGCAGATGCGCTCGAGTACCGAAAGTTTGCTGTTGGAAAGATTGTCGACGATCGCAACTGCGTATCCCGCCTGCAAAAGCGCGACGCACGTGTGCGAGCCGATATAGCCGAGGCCTCCGGTGACCAGGATCATTGTCTTTAAGCCCTCAATTTGATAAAGCCAACCGGGAAAAGCGGCGGATCACGATGCATCGGAGTCGGCACGGATGCCTTGTCTGCGTGGCGCCCTGAATAGGAAGTACTTCCTGCAACCGAAATTGAATACGAAGACCAGCGCTGCCGAAGCGATCTTCGAGAGGCGGTAGTCCAGCCCGGAAAATTCGGTGAGGGCATAGATCACCGCAGCCGTAAGCGCGAGCCCCGCGATCCCGATCGCCGCGAACAGGGCGAACTCTCGCGCTTTTCGTTCGGCGCGCCGTTCGCGGAATACCCACAGGATGCTGAAGAAATAAACGGTGCCGAGGCCGGCGCAGAATGCCGCGGTTGCAGAAACCAAATAATGCCAGCCCGCGAGCTCGGTAAGCGCAATGTACAGGGAGAAATCGACGCCCAAAGCGACGAGGCCGGCCGCAAAGTACCGCGCGAATTCGCCTGCGAGAGAATGCGCGGCAAGCGCGCTCGTGAATGCTTCCAGGCGGGTAGGCATCGACAACACCTATCCTCCCAGGAACCGTGCCCAGGGGAAACGCGGCCGCCGCACAAAATGGGCTTCCAGTTCCGCCGCCACTGTCCTCACCGTGGCGGTCCAGTCGCCAAACGCCTTTTGTCGGAACAGGCGGGCAGAGGGGTACCAGGGGCTATCCTCGCGATCGACCAGCCATCTCCAGTCTGGATTCCTGGCAAGCAGCACCCAGACCGTCTTGCCCATCGCTCCGGCCAAATGGGCGACGCTCGTATCGACGCAGACGACCAGGTCCACCAATTCAATCAGCGCGGCCGTATCGGCAAAGTCTTGCAGCTGATTGGAGAAATCCAGGATATCCCTGCGTTCATCCAGCACCTTTCGGTCTTCTTTTCGCACCTCCTTCTGAAGGCTTACGAACCGGACTCCGGGCGTCGACAAATCCAGCATTCTGGAAAGCGGCATGGAACGCTGATGATCTTTCTGATGTTCGGATCGACCGCTCCACACCAGACCAACCAGGGGCTGCGCCTTTGCTCCCAATAATCCCCGCCAGCGATTTACACGATGCGGGTCGCTCCGAATGTAAGCGCGTCGCGAGGGGATCGTGTCGAGCCTTGTTGCAAGTGCAAGCGGCAGGCTGAGCAGCGGACAGTGGTAGTCGAACGCGGGAAGCGCCTCGCCTTTGGCCAGCACCTGGTGAACGCCCTCCAGATTGGCCAGAACAGTCTTGAGCGGATGCTGAACCTCGAGAACCACGCGAGCGCCCAGTGCCGCGACTCTGCTGGCGTAGCGGCAAAACTGCAGGGTGTCTCCAAGACCCTGTTCCGCATGCAGCAAAATGGTTTTGTCCGCCAGGCGTTCCTGACCGAGCCAAAGAGGTTGGCTGAACTCGCGCTGGCGTCCTCTTTGGCCGTTTTTCCAGCCCCACTCGTACTTGCGCCAGCCTCGGTCAAAATCCCCTAGCGTCAACCGGCAGAGGCTTTCGTTCCAGTGCGCCTCGGGATAAGCCGGCTGGATCGCCTGCGCCCTGGCAAAGCTGGCCAGCGCTTCATCGTATCGCTCAAGATTCTGCAACGCGGAGCCCCGGTTCGAGAGTGCCTCGACAGAATCGGGTTCGATTGCAAGCGCCCTGTCATAGCTGGCAAGCGCTTGTTCGTGCTCCCCGAGGTATTCCAGCACGATCCCCCTATTCGAAAGCGCCGCGGGATAGTCAGGCTTGATGGCCAGCGCACTGGCGTAACTGGCGAGCGCCTCCTCATGGCGTTTGAGCTCGTGGAAAACGAATCCAAGATTAAAGTGTGCGTCGGGATTGGCGGGGTCTGCTGCGAGCGCACGTGCATGACTGGCCAAGGCCTCCTCGCTGCGATTGAGCGCTGAAAACGCAATGCCACGGTTGGAGAGTGCCTTGGGATGATCGGGCTGCACTCGGAGCACCTGGTCGTAGCAGGCCAGCGCTTCTTCGGGCCGTTCCAGTTCCTGCAGCGCAAAGCCGAGATTGAACAGCGCCTCGGCGAATTCGGGTTCGATGGCCAGAGCCTGTTGATAGCTGGTGACCGCTTCTTCGAATTGCTTCAGGTCGGCAAGCGCGTTGCCGCGATCGCTCCAAGCCTGCGCGGCCTGGGCTCGCGGCATTTTATCCAAGGCATCCGGCCGCCCATTCGTTTCCATCGTGCGAGAAGAGCCAGTTTTGAGATAGACACGATCCTGAGCCCTTTGCGCCGGATCGTGAAGGATGAGCGCATTATCTCATCGTGCGCCGGGCCTTTCCCGGCGCGGCTTTTGGTGCTCGCGGCCGGGTTCGGCGTTGCAATGCGTTGCGCAATAAAAAAGCGGACATCTTTCGATGTCCGCTTTTTGCCAACAGGAGCTCACTGCGGTTAAACCAGCTTGAGCGGCTCCATACAGACTACTCAGTTAATTAACGGCAGGCCGAGGGGCGGTATTTGGCCTGCGTAGTGCCGCCGGTGCAATTCCAGTTGATCGAGCCACCCGTCGGAACCGTGCCGCCCACAAGCGCTGCACCGCCCGATGTCGGGACCATGATCAGCGTGCCGCCGCCCGCCGCCGCGGTGTACTGGACGGTGATCTGACCGTCCGTACCGCTGGTTGTAAGCGAGGAAACGTTTGCTGTCCCCGTGGGGTCCACCAGGCCGTTGTTGAGCGAGGTGGTGCCCGAAGCGGCATTTTCGGAAACCGCCAGCTTTGCGGCGCCGGCCATTGCCAGCCCTTCGGCTACCCGTGTGCGCACCATGTAGTCCTGGTATGCGGGCAGCGCGACGGCCGCCAGGATGCCGATAATCGCGACGACGATCATCAGTTCGATCAGCGTAAAGCCTTGTTGTACTCGTTTCATTTGTTGCTCCTTTAAAAACTATTGTCGATAAACAGCGCTTGGGGTCCTCCCCTTGGGGCCGCCCGACTTGTGAGAGCAGCATCCGTGCCTGCGACTGATGCGGCCGAATATGTGAAAAAGCGCACAAAAACTTCACTTTTTTATCAAATTGCGTGATGCTTTTTGTCATTGCGAAACGCAATTGGTCACATTATTCCCGGATCCTCTGGAAGGCGGCAAAAAAAAACGGACATCTTTCGATGTCCGCTTTTTGCCGAAAGGAGCCCGCCTCAGTAAATCCAGCTCCAGCGGCTCTCCATAGGACTACCGGATTAACGGCAGGCCGAGGGGCGGTATTTGGCCTGCGTAGTGCCGCCAGTGCAATTCCAGTTGATCGAGCCACCCGTCGGAACCGTGCCACCCGTAAGCGCTGCACCGCCCGAGGTCGGGACCATGATCAGCGTGCCGCCGCCCGCCGCCGCGGTGTACTGGACGGTGATCTGACCGTTAGTGCCGCTGGTCGTAAGCGAGGAAACGTTTGCTGTCCCCGTGGGGTCAACCAGGCCATTATTGAGCGAGGTGGTGCCCGAAGCGGCATTTTCGGAAACCGCCAGCTTTGCGGCGCCGGCCATCGCCAGCCCTTCGGCTACCCGTGTGCGCACCATGTAATCCTGGTAGGCGGGCAGCGCGACAGCCGCCAGGATGCCGATAATCGCGACGACGATCATCAGTTCGATCAGCGTAAAGCCTTGTTGTACTCGTTTCATTTGTTGCTCCTTTAAAAACTATTGTCGATAAACAGCGCTTGGGGT
>JANMDK010000086.1:0-9551 GCA_031376265.1 Pseudomonadota bacterium | reverse complement strand
CGAGGTTTTCGGGCTTGATGCGGATGTTTACGACGAGGGCACAGCTCATGGGTGGACTGCGGGCGTCACTTCGACGCCGGTCCTTTCGACGATCAGTTTGTAGTGCTCGGGACGGCGGTGCGCCGCCAGGTTGAACATGGTGTTCCTCAGGTTCTCGCCGTAGGCCAGGTCCACGTTGTGCACGATGACCTCGTCCTCCTCGGAGTTGGTCTTGGCGACGATCTCGCCGCCCGGCGAAACGATCACCGAATGGCCGAACATGCGAAAGCCATCTTCAAAACCACACTTCGCCACCTCGACCAGCCAAACGGCGTTCTGGAACGCCATTGACTGCGCCATGATCAGGTGGTGGTGCACGCGCAGCGCGGGCGGCTCGGGGTAGTGCAGGTTCTCGGTGGGGGTGTTGAAGCCAAGGGTGACGATCTCCGCGCCCTGCAGGCCCAGCACGCGGAAGGCCTCGGGCCAGCGCCGGTCGTTGCAGATCAGCATGCCGGCGATCATGTCCATGAAGCGGAAGGTGCGAAAGCCCAGGTTGCCGACCTCGAAGTACTTCTTCTCGAGGTGCTGGAAGGCGGCGCCTTTCTTGTGGTCGGCGTGGCCGGGCAGGTGGATCTTGCGGTACTTGCCGACGATCTTGCCGTCCGGGGAAACGAGGATCGCGGTGTTGAAGCGGCGCTTGCGGCCCTCTTCCTGCGTCAGCTCTCCGTAGCCGATATAGAAGCCGATGCCGTGCTTCTTCGCTTCGTCAAACAGCGGCTGCGTCTCTGGTGAGGGCATGCTGGCCTCGAAGAACTTCTTCTCCGCCTCCGTCTCGTCCTCGTACCAGTAGCGGGGGAAGAAAGTGGTGAAGGCGAGCTCGGGGAACACCACGAACTTCGCGCCCATGCTGGCGGCCTCGCGCAGCATCTCGACGAGGCGCTTGACGACGACGGCCCGGGTGTCGGCCAGGTTGATGGCCCCCAGCTGTGCGGCGGCAACGCGGATTTTTCTGCTCATGATTCGGTCTCAGGGTTTAAGAGGGGTATTCCAGGCGGACAACTGCGCCATCTCGGGGATCTGCCTTCCCAGCGGCTTCAGCGGCTCGGAGGCCTGGCGCGGAATGAATTTTCCCCGGCCCCGTTCGGCGCTCAGCTTGCCGTTGTCGACGATAATCTCGCCGCGCGAGAGCACCGTGACCGGCCAGCCCGTGAGTTCGCGCCCTTCGTAAGGCGTGTAGCCGGTGTTGTCGTGCACGAGGTCCTTGTCGATCGTGACCTTTTTTTCAGGGTCCCAGATCGCGATATCGGCATCGGCGCCCGGGGCGATAGTGCCCTTTTGCGGGTAGATGCCGTAGGTCTGCGCGTGCTTGGTGGACGTCAGCGCGACGAACTCGTTCAGCGAGATGCGCCCTGCCTTATAGCCGAACGTGAAGAGCAGCGGCAGCCGCAGCTCGATGCCCGGCACGCCGTTGGCCATTTCCTTGAAAGTGGTCTTGTCGCCGTTGGGCAGCTTGCCGCCGGCGTCCATTTTGTACGGCGCGTGGTCCGACGAATAAACCGTGAGCGTGCCGTCCTTGAGACCTTGCCAGCACGCTTCTTGCGCAGCTTCGTCGCGCGGCGGCGGCGAGCAGCAGAACGCGGCGCCCAGCACCCCGGGTCGGTCGATGTCCTTTGCCGTGAGGAAAAGGTATTGCGGACAGGTCTCCGCAAAAACCTTGAGCCCGCGCGCCTGCGCTTCGCGGATCGTCTGGATGCCTTCGGGCGTGGAGACGTGGACGATGAGGATCGGGCAGTCGACCACTTCGGCGAGCGTGATGATCCGGTTGATCGCCTCGGCCTCCGAGCTGCGCGTGTGGCAGATCGCGTGGTAACGCGGCGCGATGTTGCCTTGCTTCACCATCTTGCCCGCGAGCCAGGAGATGATGCCGTGGTTCTCCGCGTGCACCATCAGCAGCGCGCCGTCTCGCCGCGCGACCGACATCACGTCGAGGATCTGCTCATCCATGAGGCGCATGCGGTCGTAGGTCATGAAGATCTTGAACGAGCGGATGCCCTGGTCGATCGCCGCCGGCAGGTCCTTGGAGAGCGTGGCCTCGTTCGGATTGGCGATGATCAGGTGGAAGGCGTAATCGACGATCGACTTGGTGCGGGCTTTCTCGGAATAGGCCGCGAGTACCTCCGGCAGCTTGTCCTCGCGATGCTGCGCGCAGAAGGGGAGGATCGTCGTCGTCCCGCCGAATGCCGCCGAAACAGTGCCGGAGTAGAAGTTGTCGGCGCACGGAATGCCGAACGAAGAGAGCTGCTCGATATGCACATGGCTGTCGACCCCGCCCGGCAGCACGAGCTTGCCGACGGCGTCGATGATCTTCGCGCCGGCGAGGCCCTGCCTGAGCGCGGCGACCTTGCCGTCCTTGATGCCGACGTCGATGATCCGGGACTCGGTAGCGGTGGCGACAGTGCCGCCGCGGATGACGGTGTCGAATGAGCTCATCGATTGAGGTCGGGGTTCGCGGTCATTTGGAAATCCTTGCGGGGAAATCAGGCGACCGTTGCCTGCCATGGATCGACCACCGGCACATTCAGGTCGCGGAAATGGCGGACGTTCCGCGTCGCGAGCGTCGCGCGCCGCGCAAGAGCTATACCCGCGATCTGCGTATCGCGCATGTCGACCGGCCGCCCGCGCCTTTGCCGGTCGGCCGCAAGCAACGCCGCCTCCCCGGCTGCGGCGCCGTCGAAATCGAGCACCCGGTCTTCGAGGTCGTCCTTGAGAAGGCGCTCGAAGGCGGCTTCCAGCGCCTTCTGGCGCCTGCCTTTGGGGAGCAGGGCCAGGCCGAAGCGGGCTTCGAACAGCGTCACGCTCGTGATCCAGACCGATTCGGCCGGCTGCCGGTCAAGCCATGCCACGACCGGCGCTTCGGGCTTCTGGCGCATCAAGGCCGAGAGCACGTTGGTATCGAGAACGATCATCGGCCAAAATCTGCGGAGCGCGCCGGCTGGCCGTGCAATTCCGGCAGGTCCGCCGTCAGCCCAATCTTCGCGAACCGCGCCGCGATGCGCGAGCCCAGCCTGGGCGCCGGCCGGTTCGACTGCTTCAGGGCGTTGCGAAGAATGTGCCTCGCCTCTTCCTCCATGCTGCGCCCGTAGCGCTCGGCCCGCCGCTTGAGGCGCTGCTTGACGTCTTCTTCCAGGTCGCGGACGATGAATTGAGCCATGGTGGGCCTCCGGGAAATCGATCGATTCGATATCATGATATCAAAATTTACCGGCCGGGGGCGGCCGTGCATCGAGGTTGGCGGCGCGCAGCGCTCCCGCTCCGGCGGACCGGACCGGCGGCAGTGGGCGCGCTTTTCCCGGGCGCTTTTGTGACCCGCCCGCTTCGGCTATAATCCGCCCCCTCGCGCCCATAGCTCAGCTGGATAGAGTACTTGGCTACGAACCAAGGGGTCGGGAGTTCGAATCTCTCTGGGCGCGCCAGCATAATCAAGGGCTCAACTTCGGTTGAGCCCTTTTTCGTTTTCAGCGCACAAAACGCAGCTCGCTTGCTTTCCGTCATTGTGCGACTCCATTCAGCGCCAAGGGGTGCGCATGTTGTCTATCGCCCTGACCCGAAAGCGGCGGCGCTGACTGATAAGCTTCGCGATCCTTTGGGGGCTGTCCTCAAAGTCGCCGAGCACCGAAGAAAGAAGGAGACAAGTGAACAAAGATCTAAAAAAGCGACTGTCAGAACTGAAGAAACCGACGCCTGCCAAGGCGGCTGTCGATGCGATAAGTCCAAAGGACAGAACCTCGCGAGAGCAAGCGGGCAAAATCCCCACCGACGTAATTAGGGCGACTCCAAAAGCCGCGTCAGCCGAGCACGAGGGCGGAAGCAAAGAGGCTCAGAGCGCTACCAAAAGAAGCGAGACAATTGGTGAGATCGTTGCTGACTTGGCAAAACGGGCTCAGTTCAAGGACTACACAGCCGATGACCTATGGCCACACCTGATGGAAGAACTTGATCGACGACACTTAAATCCCGCAGAAAAGAGCAATCGTGCAGACGTTGCCAAATCATCGGTCAGCTACTTCCCCCCAAAAAAGCCGAAGGGATACTCAATAACGTTGGAACGTTTTCGGAACATCGTGAGCGACGCAAGGAAGAAATCACATTAGCAAGGGGTAATTTACCGGTCAGGATTGGCGACTTGGGGGGCGAGTGGATAGACGCGACACCGTAATCGCATTGCTGGCGCTCGGCGCCGCGCCGGCCGCCGCTTTCGCCGTGGCGACCACGCCTAATCGTCGTGTTGCGGTCATATTCAACGGCTCAGTCGACGCCCATCGGAGTTCGTTCGAGGCGCTACAGCAAGGCCTGCATCGGCTCGGCTACAAGGAGGGCGCGAACCTCCAGCTCGACGTGGCGTATGGGGATGGCCTCGCCGAGCGGGTCGCGACTCTGATCAGGGAAGCGGTGGCGCGAAAGCCTGCGGTGATCGTCACGCATGGCTCGGCGATAGGGATTGCGGTGAAGAAAGAGACTTCCACCATCCCGGTCGTAATGGCGCAGATGGGCGACCCGGTCGCGATCGGGCTTGCGGCCAGCCTGGGTCGACCGGGCGGGAATTTCACCGGCAACATAATCCTGGACTCCTCGTTCCTGTCCAAATCGCTCGAGATCCTTCATGAAACCTTCCCCGCGATGCGCACTTTCGGGGTCCTCAGCGAATCGGTAACGCCCACCACCCACACTTGGTCGGCGCTCGAAGCCACCGCCAAAAACCTCAAGGTTTCGCTTGAGCGCTTCAATGTCAGCTCGTCGCAGGACATCGATCGTTCGCTGGCCGAGGTGAGGAAGAAGCGCCCCGGCGCTTTGCTCGTGCTCTCCCAGCCGTTGTTCAGCGCGCACCGCAAGAGGATGATCGAGTCGCTGATGAGGGACCGGATCCCGCAGATTTGGCCGATCGTGGATGCGGCCGACCTCGGGGCACTGATGAGCCACGGGGCTGCCGCGGAAGAGATGTGGCGCAACGCGGCGAATTTCGTGCACCGGATTCTGCAGGGAGCGAAACCCGGCGACCTGCCGTTCGAACAGGCAACAAGATTCGAATTCAGGATCAACCTGAAAGCCGCCAAGGCCCTGGCGATCAAGATTCCACAGTCGGTGTTGCTGCGTGCTGACCGGGTGATCGAATGAAAAGCTTCCGGGCGGCTTTCAGCCTGTTTTTATTTTGCGTGCTCCTGCTACCCGCGATGGCGGTTGCGCAGGATTCCGAAAAAATCGTGCGCGTGGGCTGGCTATCACCGGGCTCGGTCGAATCGCAAACCGTGCTGCTTGACGTGTTGCGCGCAGGGCTGCGCGACGCAGGCTATGTCGAGGGCAAGAATCTGGTGATCGAAAAGCGCTGGGCGGACGGCAAGCCTGAGCGTTTGCCGCAATTGGCGAAAGAACTCGCCGCGGCAAAAGTGGTTGCCATCGTCACCGTGTTTACCGCCACCGCGGTGGCGGCAAAACAAGCGGTGAGCGATGTGCCCATCTTATTCACCATGGTCAGCGACCCGGTCCATGCCGGGCTCTTAAAGGATCTTGCCCGGCCGGGCGGAAATGTGAGCGGCTTTGCCAGCCTCAACATCCAACTGGCGCCCAAGCGGCTGGAGATCCTGCATGAAATCCTGCCCGCGGTGAAAAAAGTGGCATTCCTGTACAGCGGTGGCCTCGAGACTGATCGCGGCAAGCTCGAGGCGACGATCCGGGCGGCCGGCAAGATGGGACTGCAAGTCCTGCCGGTCGACGTCCAGCGGATGGCGTTTGCAGAGGCGTTCAAGGGCGCGGTGTCGTCGGGCGCCAAGGCGGCTATCGTCGTGTTGAACGGATCAAGTTTCGACGCCCGGCGCGAAATCGTGGCGTTGGCCGCAAAGCACCGCATGCCGGCGATCTACGAGGCGCCGCCCTTCGTTTCAGAAGGGGGACTTCTCTCCTATTCGGTCAGCCAGTACGCGCAGATCGGCCGCGCGGCGGTCTACATCGACAAACTCGCCAAGGGCGCCAAGGTGGGCGACCTGCCGGTAGAGCAAGCGGCGACGCTCGAGCTGGTAATCAACGCCACGCATGCCAAGGAACTGAGCATCAAGATTCCGCAGTCGATCATGCTTCGCGCCACGCGGGTGATCGACTAAGTCTAATCCTGAAGCGTCCACTCATTTGGCAAGCAGCGCGGGACTTTCGCGTCCTGCACACAATGGCACTTACGTCGAGTCACGATCCGCTACGGGTAAACGTCTGCGCGTAGACCTCGAACCGCTCCGCGTCGAAAGCGAAGGGCTGCACGATGCCGCCCGCGTCTTCCAGCACGGCGCGGATCTCCGGCACCTCGTGTTCAAAGAGGGAAATCACCTGGCACCCGCTTCCCACGGGATGATGCGATTGGCGCGCCAATTTCGTTCTGCTCATCAAGCGGTTGTGAGCATCAGCTCCGACCGCTCCTTTTTTAGCACGAGCGGTGCGGGACTTTTGCGGGATTTGACTTGACAGGCATTCTCGGCGGCTTCGATAAAACTTGAAAGTCAGCGGCCGAGTAGAGCGTCGTGCCCACCATCATTCGTTCTTGCAATACAGCTCGACGCAGTTTCCTTCCGGATCGCGAAGCTGGAAGGCAGTGAATTCGGCGCCTTTCTTGAGGGTCCCGCCCAGCCGGCCGGCCCATTGGTTCAGGTCGACGAGCGACGGAACCAGGAATCCGGCGTGCAAGTCGGGCGCGCGATTGACCGGCTCACCAGGCTGGAAGGCGATCAGCACGCCGGGCCCGCGCGCCTTGTTGTCATCGGCCTGCAGCCCGAAGGTGGTCGCGTACCAGCGCGCCAGCCCCTGGGGATCGCGGGCGGGCAGATTGAGGTGCTGCAATTGAAAGTTGATGTCCGGCATCTTGGTTCTCCCTGTCAGAAGGAATAACTACTGTTTGTGAGCCGACGGCATCTCACCAATAGCGGCTCGCGACGCGACCTAAGATAGGCATCGGCGGCAAATCCGGTCGACTGTTCATGCCGAAAGTGGATGTTCGTGACCCCAAGCCTGCACGCTTCCTCTAGCACATTGTTAATGTACCCATGGATGCCGAACATATGCGTCACACCGTTGTCGACCAAAGCCCGGGCAACCGCGGTCCCGCCACTCAGCCGCACTCCCATGTCTTCGCGCTTCATTGAACCTCCGTCAGATCCCCGGAACATAATACTTGCATCAGTATGGATGGACGAATCGTCCTATGCTGCTGATTTCTACACCGTGACCAACACGGCTTGCATCGGCTACTAACGCTTACAGAAAAAGGAACAAATGGACAAGATCGGATTCATCGGCCTCGGCCGGATGGGCAAGGGGATGGCAGCGAACCTGCGCAAGAAGGGTTTCGAGTTGATGGTGCATGACATCAATGCCGCTGCGGTGGCGGAACTGGTCGCGTCAGGCGCCTCGGATGGCCAGAGCGTAGCGAAGATCGCGCGCGGGTGCGGCGTGGTGATCACGATGCTTCCGAGCGCAGTCGAAGTGGAGCAGGTGGCGATGGGCGCTGAGGGCCTCTTCGCCAACGCCAAGCCAGGCACTGTCCTGATGGACATGAGCACCATCGACCCCCTCGCTACGGACCGGCTG
Organism: Pseudomonadota bacterium; assembly: GCA_031376265.1. Classification (GTDB taxonomy): domain Bacteria; phylum Pseudomonadota; class Gammaproteobacteria; order Burkholderiales; family SG8-39; genus SZAS-79. The sequence goes on along the minus strand of JANMDK010000086.1, from coordinate 1,949 downwards.
CAGGCCGGCGCAATGGCGGTGGGCCTTTCGGTGGTGGACGCGCCGGTCGGCCGGCTGGCCGAGCATGCCGATCGCGGCGAATCGCTGTTCATGGTTGGCGCCAGCGACGCGGACTTCGCTCGCGTCAAGCCGCTGCTCGACGCCATGGGAACAACCGTCTTCCACTGTGGCGGCGTCGGTACCGGTGGCCGCACCAAGCTGGTCAACAACTACGTCGCGATAACGCTGACTCAGGTGAACGCCGAGGCCTTGGCGCTCTCCCAGCGCTTCGGCCTGGACATCACCAATACGCTGGCCGTGCTGATGGGAACCTCGGCGAACAACGGCCAATTGCGACTGAACTTCCCCAATAAGGTGCTGATCGGCGACACGTCGCCCGGCTTCACTATCGACCTGGCTCACAAGGACTTGGGGCTGGTGATGGGTGCGGCGCACGCCGCCAGAGTGCCGATGCCGGTGGCGGCTGCAGTGTTCGAGTCCTACAGCTCGGCGCGTGCCAGCGACTACGGGCGCATCGACTTCTCTGGCATCGCCGACGCGGTCTGCGACCTGGCCAGGATCCCTCGCGCCCGGGTACCTTCGGGCTGGAAGCCAGCCTGAACTCGCCGCAAATACAAGGAGTGCCGCAATGTTCGATCTGATCATCAGGAACGCCGACGTCGCCGACGGTCTGGGCAATCCGCTTCGCCACGCCGACGTCGCGGTGAAGGATGGCCGCATCGCCGCCATCGGCCGCGACCTGGGGCAGGCCCGCGAAACCGTCGACGCCAGGGGGCTCGTGTTGGCGCCCGGCGTGATCGATGTCCACACGCACTACGACGCGCAGCTCACCTGGGATTCGACCGCCTCGCCTTCGCCGGCCCTGGGTGTCACCACGGTGGTGATCGGCAACTGCGGCTTCGGCATTGCCCCCGCGACACCGGCGACACGCGATACGCTGCTCAAGAACCTTTCCGAAGTCGAGGCGATGTCTCTCGACGCCCTGCGCGCGGGCGTCGATTGGCAGTTCGACGATTTCGCGAGCTACCTCGATTTCCTGTCGGATCGCGGCGTCTATCCAAACGTAGCCTCGTTCTGCTCGCACTCGGCCTTGCGCACCGTCGTGATGGGCGACGCCGGATCCGAGCGCGAAGCGACCGAAGAGGAGTTGGCGAGGATGTTGGCAATGTTCAATGACGCGATGGAGGCCGGCGCAATTGGCCTGGGCTCATCCACATTCGAGAACCACAATGGCTATGGCGGCATTCCGGTGCCGTCGCGGCTGGCCAGCGACGACGAATTCCGTGCCCTGGCCCGCACCCTGGCGCGGCACGGCCATGGCGTCACCATGGCCACCTGCGGCGAACGCTCGCCAATAACCTTCCTGGAAGAGCTGGCTGCGCTTTCCGGCCGGCCGGTGATCTACTGTCCGCTGCTCGACTATCCGACCAGGCCGGAGCACGCGCCCGGCGTCTCGGCCTCCTGTGCGGACGCCCGCACCCGCGGGCATGCGGTTTATGCGCAGGCCTCGTGCCAGCCGCTCAACATGAATTTCACCCTGCTCAACGCTTACATGCTCCAGACAATTTCGCCGTGGCCTACCCACGGCGACGAGGCATGCCATCGCGCGCTGTTCTCCGATCCAGCGTTCCGCGCGGCCTTCAAACAGTCCCTTGCCACGCCGGTCGAGGGCGGCCGGATATTCAACGGCACCTGGCATTTGATGGAAGTGACGCTGTCGCCAACCCAGAGCCTCCTCGAGGGCCGCACGATCGAGGAGATCGCCCGCGAGCGCGGCATCGATCCGGTCGATGCCCTGCTCGATATCGGACTGGCCGACGACCTTCAGACCACTTTTATCGTGCGGCTGCTCAATGTGGACGAAAAGCGCGTGGGCGACCTGATCGCCGACGACGGCAACCTCATCAGCCTGTCCGACGCTGGCGCCCATCTCACGCTTTTCTGCGACG
>JANMDK010000012.1:0-19686 GCA_031376265.1 Pseudomonadota bacterium | reverse complement strand
TTCCGCCGGTGCCCACCTGGCGGCGATGATGATGGCGGCGCTCTGGCCGGTATACGACAAGGAATTGCCGCGCGACCTCTTCAAGGGCGGGCTTGCGCTTAGCGGCGTCTATGACCTGCGTCCGCTGGTGCAGGTCGACTGGCTGAACACGGACCTGCGGCTCGACGAGGCGTCGGCTTTGAAGCTTTCGCCGGCCTACCTTCCCCCCGCCACCCGCGCGCCGATCCTGACCGCCGTCGGCGCCAAGGAGAGCTCGGAGTTCAAGCGCCAGAACGCGCTGCTCGGCGCGCGCTGGAGGTCCGCCGTGACCGCGGACGTGACGGTCGCCGGCGCCGACCATTTCACCATCCTCGACGACCTGTGCAACCAGTCGAGCCCGCTCTTTACCGGCACCCGCAAGATGATGAAGCTCGACAAATGAACGCGCCCGACCGCTACCTTGCGAGCGCCGAGTACATCGACAGCGGCCACCCCGCCGTGCAGGCGTTCGCCGCGGAGCATGCGAAAGGCGACAGCGACCTGGAGCGCGCGGTATCCCTCTATTACGCCGTTCGCGACCTCGTCCGCTACAACCCCTTCCTCGATTTCACCCGTCGCTCGGCGTTTCGCGCGAGCGATTGCATCTCCGCCGGCGAAGGGTTTTGCATCGGCAAGGCTTCGCTGCTCGCCGCAGTGGCGCGCGCGGCAGGCATCCCGTCGCGAATCGGCTTCGCCGACGTCAAGAACCACCTGACGACGCCGCGCCTCTACGAGTTCATGGGCCGCGACGAATTCATCTACCACGGCTTCGCCGAGATGCTGATCGAGGGCAAGTGGGTCAAGGCCACGCCGGCCTTCAACCTCGCGCTGTGCGAGAAATTCCGCGTCAAGCCCCTGGAGTTCGACGGCCGCAACGACTCGATCTTCCACCCGTTCGATGCCGACGAGCGCCGGCACATGGAGTACCTGCGGGACCGCGGCTCGTTCGAGGACGTCCCGGTCGACGAGATCCGCGCCGCATTCCGCGAGTATTACCCCCGGTTGTACGCGCTCGGCGAAGAGGCGTCCCGGGAAACTTTTGGCTAGCGAAGCCCCCGATCCGCGCGGGTTGCTGCTCGAGAGCTACCGGGCGGCGGTCGCCGCCGCCGATCCGCTCGTCATTGTGCCGCCCCACCTCCCCGCGCCACCCCGTGGACGCACGCTCGTCATCGGCGCCGGCAAGGCGGCGGCTTCGATGGCCCTGGCGGTCGAGAAGCACTGGCCAAAGGATTCGAAGCTTTCCGGCCTGGTCATCACGCGTTACGCGCACGGCCTGCCGACCAGCCGCATCCGCGTCGTCGAAGCCGGCCACCCGGTGCCGGACGAAAGCGGCGAGGCAGCGGCGCGCCAGATCCTTGCCGACGTCCAAGCGCTGACCGGAGACGACCTCCTGCTGGCGCTCGTCTCCGGCGGCGGTTCGAGCCTGCTTTCGCTGCCGGCCGACAAAGTCACGATGGCCGACCTCAAGGACGTCACGAGGCAGCTGTTGATGTGTGGCGCGCCGATCCAGGAGATCAACACCGTCCGCAAGCACCTCTCCGCGATCCAGGGCGGTCGGCTGGCTTCGGCGTGCCGGGCGCCGGTCCTTGCGCTGGTGATTTCGGACGTCACCGGCGACGACCCGACGCATATCGCGTCCGGCCCCTGCTCCTCCGACCCGACCACATATGGCGATGCGCTCGACCTCCTCGCGAAGTACGCGGTCGAGCCGCCGCCAAGCGTACGCAAACATCTCGAAGCCGGCGCGAAGGGCGCCATCGGCGAAACACCCAAACCGGGCGATCCGGTGTTTGCGCGCACCGAAAACCGCGTAATTGCCAACGCCCACCGCTCGCTCGAGGCTGCAGCCGAAGTTTTCCGCGCGCACGGCATCGCGCCGGCAATCCTTGGCGACTCGATTACCGGCGAGGCACAGGAAGTCGGAAAGGTGATGGCCGCGATCGCGCGCGAGGTGCGGGTGCACGGCGCCCCGTTCAGCGCGCCGGTAGCGTTGATCTCGGGTGGCGAATGCACCGTGACGGTCCGCGCGAAGGGCCGCGGCGGACGCTGCAGCGAGTTCCTCCTCTCGCTGGGCGTCGAGCTGGATGGCTTGCAGCGGGTGCATGCAATTGCCGCGGACACAGACGGCATCGACGGCTCGGAAGACAATGCCGGCGCCCTCCTCGCCCCGGATTCGATGCGGCGCGCAGCGGCCAAAGGGCTGGACGCCCGAAAGCTCCTGGCCGCCAATGACGCTTGGGGATTTTTCTCTGCGATCGGGGACCTCGTGGTGACCGGCCCCACGCTTACCAACGTAAACGACTACCGCGCCATCCTCGTCACCTGAGGCTATAGCGGCGCGGGGCGATCGCCTGCGTAGCCCTGGAAAGCGTCGAAGCCTAGCGCGGCAAGCGCATCGAGCACCGCGGGGTCTTCCACGTTGCTGGCAATCAGCCTGATATCGAGCGGTCGCACGATGCGCACCAGCGACTCGACGAGGAAGCGCAAATCCGCGTCTATGGCGAGTCCACGCGAGTAGCCTTCGGCAAGCTTGACGTATTCGGGCAGGAGCCGGTGCACCACGCGCAGCGAAGCGCCCGAAAGGTCGAAGCCGTCGATCGCAAACCGCCCGCCGAGGGCGCGGATCTCCGATGCGAAGGCGGCTGCCAGCTCGACGTTGTGCACGACCGCGTGGCCGCTGAGCTCGAACACGATTCGCTCGGCAAGCGCGGGGAAATCGATCAGGCGCCCGCGCAGCGCGGCGCGGAACGCCTTGTCCTCGAGGCTTTGCGTCGACACGTTGACGGCCAGGCTGCCGGCGGGCGCGCCCTGCCGGCCCAGTTGCTCCCACAAGTGGTCGATCAAGGCGCGGTCGATGAGCGGCAGGAGGCGATGGCGGCTTGCCGCGGGAACGAAAGCGATTGCCGCGACCGCGCGCCCGTCCGGCTCCATCAGGCGCGACATGATTTCGGTGTGCAGCACGGCCCGTCCGGGCAGCGAGAAGACTTTTTGCCCGTAAAGCACCAGCCCGCCGGTGTGCAGCGCGCTTTCGAGGCGCTCGCGCCACTCTTCCGCAGAGCGGGATTCGGCGCTGGCCGCGGCAATCGGGCGCACCACGCTTGCCCCGCCGCCCTGGTGCATCGCCTCGGCGAGCGCCTGGCCGGCCTGGCGCTCGAGGTCGAGCCATGCCGGCGACTGCGCGTCGAAATGCACGAGGCCCGCCGCGACTGAAGTGTCCGGCGGCAACGATTGCTCGCGCAGCAGCGCAGAGAATCGGCTGCAGATTTCCTGCACCCATTGGCGGCACGAGACGAGGTCTCGGTTCGGCAGGAGAACCGCAAACGCCCCGCCCTGCCAGCGGCCGACGACCGAGTGCGCCGGGCCCAGTTGGGCCGCGAGCACCTCGCCGAGTTCTTTCACCAGCTCGTCCCCCTTGGCAGCGCCGAGGGCTAGATTGACCTCCTCGAGCCCGATCAAGCCGGCGAGGGCCAGCCCGCCCGAGGAGAACTGGCCCGGCTCCGACAACAGGCTCTGTGCCCGCTGCTCGAGACCGCGCCGGTTGAGGGTGCCCGTGAGCGGATCCTCGAAGGCCTGCTGGTAGAGCCGGTCGGCGCGCTGCGATTCCTCGGCGATGGCATCTCGCAGCTTCACCGACATCTCGTTCATCGCGCGGCCGACGCGCTCCACCTCGCGCGTGCCCGACTCGAGCTTGAGCTCGCCGAATTCGCGCCTGCCGATCGCGAGCGCAGCCTCCTCGATGGCTTCCAGCGGCCGCAGGATCCCGCGCAGGAAGCGCCGCATGGCAAACAGCGCAATCGCGTACAACGCAAGCAGCCACGCAAGCGTCTCGAGCGCTGTGTGCCACAGCTGCGCGTAAGCAAATCGCGGATGCACCACCACCACGACGCGCCCGAGCTGGCGCCATCCCGAGCTGACGAGGGCCTCGCCGGTCGGTGCATCGAACGGCAGCAGGCGCCTCACGACCGCGGGCGTATCGTCCGTTACGCTCCCGAGCTCGCGGGAGACGACCGGGCGCCCGTCCACGCCGATGAGGCGGATCGAGGCGAAGTGGCCGCGGTCGAACACCGGGTTGATGAACGTCGCTGCCAGAGCCGCGTCGGGCGCCTTCAGCCCCTGCCCGAGCGAGAGCGCGAGCGACGTCGCAGTCTCCTGGGCGTGCGCATCCAGCTGCTGCTGCAGGTAGCGGCGCGCGTTCTGCACGAAGATGCCCTCGATGCCGGCGACCACCAGCGCGAAGATCAGCGACAGTCCGATGAGCAGCTGGCGGTTGAGCGTCACAGGCGCGTCTCCGCCTCGAGCTTGGCGAGCAGGTCGCGCCAGGCGCGGATCTGCAAAGGGTTGGCCTTGCGCGTGTCGCGCACCATCACAACGTCGTCGTCATTGAAGCTGTAGACCGGCACGAGGTCCGGTCGGTCGGAGGCCGGTCGCACGCGCTCTTCGAGGTTGTCGAGGATCAGCGGCTCGGCGCCCGGCGCAGAATAGTAAGCGAGCACCATGTGGGCCTGGTTGAGCTTCATCGCCTTTACATAGGTGATGCGAAGCTTCTCGACCGGCACGCCGGTTTCCTTGAGCAGGAAATATTTCGCGATCGAGTAGTCCTCGCAGTCGCCGCCGTTGCTGCTTACGGTCTCGGCAGGCGTCGCCCAGTAGTCTTCCATCGACCAGTGAACCGAGTCCTCGAGGAAAGGGATCCGGTTGAAGTAGCTGTTCACGGCCTGCAGCGCCTCGAGTTCCGTGCCGGGCGCTTCGAGCAGGCGCCTGGTGCGCGGCGAATTCTTGCTCGCGCGGGCGAACTCGACCCAGCCACCAATACGCTCACGGACGGCGGCGCCGAAGAGGCGGCTGTACGAAGCCACGAGCCCGGCGGAAACCTGCGTCGAAAAGCCCAGGCTCCCGGAGGCAGCGGCTGCGACAAACGCAACCGCGCAAGTGGCGGTCATCAGCCAAATCCTGGGGATCCCGCGCGATCTGCGCATGCCGATCGTTCCCGTGCGGTCGCGCCGCCGGCTCCTTGTGCATCAACACTGGGACTATAGGCGCGATGCGACGAGCCGATCGGCTTAGCGGGGTTCGGATCAAGAACTCCCAACACAAAAAAAGCCGGGACGAGCCCGGCTTTTCCTGGTTGCCCATCCTGAAGGACTATCCCTCGGACTTCTCCGCCGACTTTGCTTCGGCGGGGCGCTCGGGCTGGTCCATCAGCATGACCAGCGCCATGGGGGCGTTGTCGCCCTTGCGAAAGCCGTTCTTGAGGATGCTGAGGTAGCCGCCATTGCGCTTCGCGTAGCGCGGGCCGAGCTCGTCGAAGAGCTTGCCGACGATCTCGCGGTCGCGCAGGCGGTTGAACGCCAGCCTGCGGTTTGCGAGCGTGGGCGCCTTGCCGAGCGTAATGAGCGGCTCGACGATGCGGCGCAGCTCTTTGGCCTTGGGCAGCGTGGTATTGATGGTTTCGTGGCGCAGCATCGAGACCGCCATGTTGCGGAACATGGCGAGGCGGTGCGACGAAGTGCGGTTGAGCTTTCTGAGTCCGTGGCCGTGGCGCATGGCTATTCCCTCGCTTTCCTTAGTTCCTGCCGTGCTCGAGGCCGGCGGGCGGCCAGTTCTCGAGCTTCATGCCGAGCGTGAGCCCGCGCGAGGCAAGCACTTCCTTGATCTCGTTGAGCGACTTGCGGCCGAGGTTCGGCGTCTTGAGCAGCTCGGTCTCGGTGCGCTGGATGAGGTCGCCGATGTAATAGATATTCTCGGCCTTGAGGCAGTTGGCCGAGCGCACCGTCAGCTCGAGGTCGTCGACCGGGCGCAGCAGGATCGGGTCGACCTGCGGCGATTTCGGCGTTTCGGTCGGCAGCGCGGTGCCCTCGAGCTGCGCGAAGACCGAAAGCTGGTCGACGAGGATGCGCGCGGCGTAGCGGATCGATTCTTCGGGCTCGATCGCGCCGTTGGTCTCGATGTCGATGACCAGCTTGTCGAGGTCGGTGCGCTGCTCGACGCGGGCGGACTCGACCAGGTACGAAACGCGGCGCACCGGGCTGAACGAGGCGTCGAGGATCACGCGGCCGATGCCCTTGGTTTCCTCGGGCAGGTAGCGCATGTTGCCGGGCACGTAGCCGCGGCCCATCTCGACCTTGATCTGCATCTCGAGCTTGCCGCCGGCCGTGAGGTGGGCGATGACATGCTCGGGATTGACGATCTCGACGTCGTGCTGCTCTTCGATGTCGGCTGCGGTCACCGGGCCATCGCCTTTCTTGCGCAGCGTCAGGATGGCTTCCTGGCGGTTGTGCAGCCGCAGGACCACGCCCTTGAGGTTGAGCAGGATGTCGACGATGTCCTCGCGAACGCCGTCGAGCGTCGAATACTCGTGAACCACGCCGACGATCTGCACCTCGGTCGGCGCATAGCCCGGCATGGACGAGAGCAGCACGCGGCGAAGCGCGTTGCCCAGGGTGTGCCCATAGCCGCGCTCGAAAGGCTCCATCGTGACCTTGGCGTGGTACGGGGAGAGGTTCTGCACATCTACGATGCGCGGCTTGAGAAATCCGGTCTGCGGCATATTGGCTGTCCTGACCTAAAGGTGAATCGCACGGCCCGAAACGCGGGCCGCAGCTGAATTGGGGTTACTTCGAGTACAGCTCGACGACCAGGCTCTCGTTGATCGAGGCCGGCAGCTCGGAGCGCGCGGGCAGGTTCTTGAACGTGCCCTTGAGCGCCTTCGAATCCACGTCGAGCCACTCGGGAATGCCGCGGCTCTCGCTCGCCTCGGCCGCCGCCTTGATGCGCAGCTGGTCCTTGGCGGGTCCCGCCACCTCGACCACATCGCCCGGCTTGACCAGATACGACGGGATGTTGACGCGCCTGGCGTTCACGAGGATGCCGTTGTGGCGAACGATCTGGCGCGATTCGGAGCGCGAGGCGCCGAAACCCATGCGGAACACGACCGTGTCCAGGCGCGACTCGAGTGCCTGAAGCAGGTTCTCGCCCGTGATGCCTTTTTTCTGGTCGGCCCCGGCGTAGATCTTGCGGAACTGGCGCTCGAGGATGCCGTAGATGCGGCGCATCTTCTGCTTTTCGCGCAGCTGCTTGCCGTAGTCGGACAGGCGCATGCCGCTCTTCTGGCCGTGCTGGCCGGGCGCGTACGCGCGGCGCTCGATTGCGCATTTGTCGGTGAAGCACTTCTCGCCCTTGAGGAAGAGCTTCTCGCCTTCCCTGCGGCATTGACGGCACTTAGCGTCGAGGTTCCTTGCCATGTTCTCTCCTTGGCCTTAGACGCGGCGCTTCTTCGGCGCGCGGCAGCCGTTATGCGGCACCGGCGTGACGTCCGCGATGCTGCTGATCTTCATGCCGATTGCGTTTAAAGCGCGCACGGCCGACTCGCGTCCCGGGCCGGGGCCCTTGATGCGCACTTCGATGTTCTTCACGCCGCATTCCTGCGCTGCGCGTCCGGCGCGCTCCGCGGCGATCTGCGCGGCGAACGGGGTCGACTTGCGCGAGCCCTTGAAGCCGGCGTTGCCCGAGGTCGCCCAGGAGAGCGCGTTGCCCTGCCGGTCGGTGATCGTGATGATGGTGTTGTTGAACGACGCGTGCACGTGGGCGATGCCCTCGGCGACGTTCTTCTTGACCTTCTTGCGCGTCCGCGCGGCGGACTGCATCTGCTGGGGAGTGGGGATCTTGGCCATTGTTTTCCTGGAAATTCGTTAGCGGGCTCTCAGCCCTTGCTCGGCGGCGCTTTGCCGGCGATCGCGGCCTTGCGCGGCCCCTTGCGGGTGCGGGCGTTGGTGCGCGTGCGCTGGCCGCGCACCGGCAGGCCCTTGCGATGGCGCAGGCCGCGGTAGCAGCCCAGGTCCATGAGGCGCTTGATGCTCATCGACACTTCGCGGCGCAGGTCGCCTTCGACCGTGAACTTGGCCACCGCTTCGCGCAGGCGGTCGACTTCCGAGTCCTGGAGATCCTTCATCTTGCGCGTGCCGATGATGCCCGCAGCCTTGCAGATGGCCTGCGCGCGCGCGTGGCCAATGCCAAAGATGGAGGTCAGCGCGATATCGGCGTGCTGGTGGTTTGGAATGTTGATTCCGGCAATACGGGCCATGGATTACTCCGCGAATCTATTCAAGGCGGTCTTGAGAACGGCGTTCAAAACCTGGGCGAAAAACGTCATCGGCCCAATTGGGGAACCGAAGATTATATCGTTAAAATACTGCCCGCTCAAGGCATTAACCCTGGCGCTGCTTGTGCCGCGGGTCGGTGCAGATCACCCGCACCACGCGCTTGCGCCGCACGATCTTGCACTTGCGGCAGATTTTCTTGACCGATGCCATTACTTTCATGGTGCGCTCCTGTTTCCTATTTCGCGCGGAACACGATGCGTGCCCGCGAGAGGTCGTATGGGGTCAGCTCGACCGTGACCTTGTCCCCCGGCAGGATGCGAATGTAGTGCATCCTCATCTTCCCGGAGATATGCCCGAGTACGACGTGTCCATTCTCCAGCTTGACCCGAAAGGTCGCGTTAGGCAGGTTCTCGACGATCTCGCCCGCCATCTGGATCACGTCTTCCTTCGACATAAGCTGCTTCGCTTCTCCTTCTAGCGGGCCGTGAGGCCGCCCTTGAAATTGGCCTTCTTGAGCAGGCTCTCGTACTGGTGCGTCATGACGTAGGCCTGGACCTGCGACATGAAATCCATGGTCACGACAACGATGATCAGGAGGGATGTACCCCCGAAGTAGAACGGCACGTTCCACTTGAGGATGAGGAATTCGGGCAGCAGGCAGACCACGGTCACGTAGATCGCGCCGGCGAGCGTCAGCCTGACGAGGATCTTCTCCAGGTAACGGGCCGTCTGGTCGCCGGGACGGATGCCCGGCACGAAGGCGCCCGACTTCTTGAGGTTGTCGGCGGTTTCCTTCGGGTTGTATTGCAGGGCCGTGTAGAAGAAGCAGAAGAACACGATCAGCGCCGCGTAGATCATCACGTAGATCGGCTGGCCGGGCGAAAGCGTCGCCGCCACGTCCTTGAGCCAGTTCATGCCTTCGGCCGAGCCGAACCAGCCCAGGAGCGTCGCCGGGAAGAGGATCAGCGAGGAGGCGAAGATCGGCGGGATGACGCCGGCCATGTTGAGCTTGAACGGCAGGTGCGAGCTCTGCCCGCCGTACACCTTGTTGCCGACCTGGCGCTTGGCGTAGTTGACGAGGATCTTGCGCTGCCCCCGCTCCACGAAGCAGACGAACGCCGTGACGACAATGACCGCCGCGACGATGAAGAGCGCCGTGACCGGGTGCATCGCACCGGTACGCACGAGCTCCAACGTTCCGGCGATTGCGTTCGGCAGGCCTGCCGCGATTCCGGCGAAGATGATGATCGAGATGCCGTTGCCCAGGCCGCGCTCGGTGATCTGTTCGCCGAGCCACATGAGGAACATCGTGCCCGTCACCAGCGTGGTCACCGTAGTGATGCGGAACATGAGGCCGGGGTCCAGCACCAGGCCGGGCTGCGACTCGAGCGCGATCGAGATCCCGGTGGCCTGGAAGAGCGCGAGGACCACGGTGCCGTAGCGGGTGTACTGAGTGATTTTGCGGCGGCCCGTCTCGCCTTCCTTGCGCAGCTGCTCGAGCTGCGGGCTCACCGCGGTCATCAGCTGCATGATGATCGAAGACGAAATGTAAGGCATGATGCCGAGCGCGAAAATCGTGAAGCGCGACAGCGCCCCGCCCGAGAACATGTTGAACATCCCGAGGATGCCGCCCTGCTGGCTCTTGAAGAGATCGGCGAGCACGTTCGGGTCGATGCCCGGAACGGGGATGTGCGCACCCACGCGGAAGACGAGCAGCGCCCCGAGGAGGAAAAAAAGCCTCTTCTTGAGGTCGCCGTAGCGTCCTGAGCGGGCCTGGGGAAGCGCAGCTGCCAATTTATTCGACCAGTCGGTGCCTTACTCGGCAGCCGGCTGGGCCTCCTCGATCTCGATCTTGCCGCCTGCGGCCTCGATGGCCGAGCGGGCGCCCTTGGTGACACGAATGCCCTTGAGGCTGACTTTCTTTTCGAGCTTGCCCGACAGGATGACCTTGGCGCCAAGTGCATCGCGGCGGATGATGCCGGCGGCCTTGAGCGCATCGAGGTCGATGTCGGTCGCGTCGAGTTTCTGCAGATCGCTCAGGCGCACTTCGCCCGTAAGGCCGCGCGTCGGCGAAGTGAAGCCGCGCTTGGGCAGACGGCGATGCAGCGGCATCTGGCCGCCTTCGAAGCCGACCTTGTGAAAGCCGCCGGAGCGCGATTTCTGGCCCTTATGACCACGGCCGGCCGTCTTGCCCAGGCCCGAGCCGATGCCGCGGCCTACACGGCGGCGTTGGCGCTTGGAGCCCTCGGCTGGTTTCAGATCATTGAGACGCATCGTCTTTCTCCGATTCAGCCCACTACCGAGACGAGGTAGTAGACCTTGTTGATCATGCCGCGCACCGACGGCGTGTCTTCCACCTCGACCACGTGGTGCATGCGGCGCAGGCCGAGGCCGCGAACCGTGTCGCGATGGCTCTGCTTGCAGCCAGCGGTGCTCTTTACGAGCTTTACCTTGATTCTCTTGTCTGCCATGGCGTCGGTCCTCAGGCCAGGATCTCTTCGACCTTCTTGCCGCGCTTGGCGGCAATCTCGGCCGGGGTGTTCATCGCTTGCAGCCCGTTGAGGGTGGCGCGCACGACGTTGTAGGGGTTGGTCGAGCCGAAGCACTTGGCGAGGATGTTGGTCACGCCCATCACCTCGAACACGGCGCGCATCGGGCCACCGGCGATGATGCCGGTACCGTCCGAGGCGGGCTGCATCAGCACCACGGCCGCGCCATGCCGGCCGATCACCGAGTGGTGCAGCGTGCCGTTCTTGAGGCTGATCTTGACCTGCTTGCGGCGCGCTTCGTCCATCGCCTTTTGCACGGCGACCGGCACTTCGCGGGCCTTGCCCTTGCCCATGCCGACTCCGCCGTCGCCGTCGCCGACGACCGTGAGGGCGGCAAAGCCGAGGATCCGGCCACCCTTGACGACCTTCGTGACGCGGTTGATCGCGACCATCTTCTCGCGCATACCGTCGCCGCGGTCTTCGCTTTGCATCCTGGGTTGCATCTTCGCCATATCGTGTCTTCCTGTGGCTTAGAACTTGAGGCCGCCGGCGCGGGCCGCGTCGGCAAGGGCCTTGACGCGGCCGTGATACCGGTAGCCGCCGCGGTCGAACGCGACCGACTCGATGCCTGCGGCCTTGGCTTTCTCCGCAATGCGCTGGCCGACCATTTCGGCGGCCTTGACGTTTCCGCCGTGCTTGAGCTGCGCTCGCACTTCCTTCTCGGCCGTGGAGGCGCTCGCCAGGACCTTGGCGCCGTCGCCGGCGGTGATCTGGGCGTAAATGTGGCTGTTGGTGCGCGTGACCGTGAGGCGCACCGCGTCGATCTGGCGGATCTTCGCGCGCGTCTTGCGTGCGCGGCGCAATCTTGCTGAATTCTTGTCGAACATGATCGGCTCCGTTACTTCTTCTTCGTCTCTTTCAAGACGATGGTCTCGTCGGCATAGCGCACACCCTTGCCCTTGTAGGGCTCCGGCTCGCGATAGGCGCGCACTTCGGCGGCAACCTGGCCGACCTGCTGCTTGTCGACCCCGGTAAGCAGGATCTCGGTCTGCGTCGGCGTGACGACCTTTACGCCCTTGGGCATCTGGTGCACCACGGGGTGCGAGAAACCCAGCGTGAGGTTGAGCTTGTCGCCCTGCGCCTGGGCGCGGTATCCGACGCCGACCAGCTGGAGTTTCCTCTCCCAGCCCTTGGTCACGCCGACCACCATGTTGGACACGAGTGCGCGCACCGTGCCGAACATCGCCTTGGCGTGACGCGAGTTGCCGAGGACCTTGCACTGCAGGTTCTCGCCTTCGCGCTCGATCGCCACGTTCGGGTCGAGCGGGCGGGCGATGGTGCCCAGCGGCCCCTTGACCGAGATCTGGCCACCGGACGTGGTGATTTCCACGCCCTTGGGCACGACTATCGGATTCTTTCCAATTCGCGACATGGTTTCTTCCTTACGCCACGATGCAGAGGACTTCGCCGCCGACGCCGGTGGCGCGCGCCTTGCTGTCCGTCATCACGCCGCGCGAGGTCGAGAGGATCGCGATGCCCAGGCCGTTCATGACCTTGGGCAGGTTGTCGCGGCCCTTGTAGACGCGCAGGCCCGGCTTCGAGATGCGCTCGAGCTTCTCGATCACGGGGCGCCCGGCGTAGTACTTGAGGCTCACTACGAGCTCGGACTTGCCTTCCTTCTCGCGCTGCGCAAAGTCCTCGATGTAGCCCTCGTCCTTGAGGACGCTGGCGATCGACGACTTCAGCTTCGAGGCCGGCATCTTCACTTCCTGGTGGCCGACCATCTGCGCATTGCGAATGCGCGTCAGCATGTCGGCTATCGGATCACTCATGCTCATGCGGCTCTCCTTACCAACTGGCCTTGATCACGCCCGGCACTTCGCCGGCCATGATGAAGTCGCGAAGCTTGCTGCGGCCGAGGCCGAATTTGCGGTACACGCCCCGCGGACGCCCGGTGATCGCGCAGCGGTTGCGCAGGCGCACGGGCGATGCGTCGCGCGGAAGAAGCTGAAGCTTCACGCGCGCGGCTTCGCGGTCCTCGTCCGAGGCCTTCTGGTTGTTGATCGTCTCGAGAAGCGCAGCGCGCTTCACCTTGAATTTCTTGACGGTTTCGCGGCGCTTCTTGTCGCGATTGATGACGGAGAGTTTGGCCATGTCTGGTTTCCTCAGGTCCGGAACGGGAAGCGGAACGCGGCCAGCAGGGCACGTGCCTCTTCGTCGGATTTTGCAGTGGTGGAGATGCTGATGTTCATGCCCCGCAGCGCATCGACCTTGTCGTAGTCGATCTCCGGAAAAATGATCTGTTCCTTGACGCCGAGGTTGTAGTTCCCGCGGCCGTCGAACGCGCGGCCCGAGATGCCGCGGAAGTCGCGGATGCGGGGAATCGCGATCGTGACCAGGCGGTCGAGGAATTCGTACATGCGGGCGCCGCGCAAGGTCACCATGCAGCCGATGGGCACGCCGGCGCGCAGCTTGAACGCCGCGATCGACTTGCGGGATTTGGTCACCACCGGCTTCTGGCCGGCGATCTTGATCATGTCCGCGAAGGCCGAATCGAGGATCTTCTTGTCGCTGGTGGCGTCGCCGACCCCCATGTTGAGGGTGATCTTCTGAACTCGCGGTACCTGCATGACCGACTTGTAGCCGAACTTCTTCATGAGTTCCGGCGCGATCTTCTCGCGATAGACGACCTGCAGGCGGGCCGCCTGCGCGCCGACCGCGGATTGCTTGCCGACCGAGGCCGCGGCAGCCGCAGCGGCAGCCTTGGATGCCCGCGTCGCCTTTGCGGATTCCTTCGTCGTATCTTTCGTAGCTTCCTTCGCCATCTCTCTCGCTCCTTACGCGTCGACCTGTTCGCCGTTCGACTTGAACACCCGCACCTTGCGGCCACCGTCGAGGCTCTTGATGCCCACGCGGTCGGCTTTCTGGGTTGCCGGGTTGAACAGCGCGACGTTGGAGATATGGATCGGCAGGTCCTTGTCGACGATGCCGCCGGTGATTCCCTTCATGGGGTTCGGGCGGGCGTGCTTCTTCGCCCGGTTGACGCCCTCGACGACGATGTAATCGTCGTCGACGCGGCGCACCACGGCGCCCCGCTTGCCCTTGTCGCGTCCCGAGATGACGATCACCTCGTCGCCCTTTTTGATTCGGTTCATGTTCGGCCCTTTACAACGCTCACAGAACTTCTGGCGCGAGCGACACGATCTTCATGAAACGCTCGGTGCGCAGTTCCCTGGTCACCGGCCCGAAGATTCGGGTGCCGATCGGCTCGAATTTGGCGGAAAGCAGGACTGCCGCATTGCCGTCGAACTTGATAAGCGAGCCGTCGGAACGGCGCACGCCCTTGGCGGTGCGCACGACCACGGCATGGTAGATCTCGCCCTTTTTCACGCGGCCGCGCGGCGCGGCATCCTTGATGCTCACCTTGATGATGTCGCCGATTCCGGCATAGCGGCGCTTGGAGCCGCCGAGCACCTTGATGCACATGACGGCGCGAGCGCCGGTATTGTCGGCAACGTCCAATATGGACTGCATCTGAATCATAGGTAGTTCTCCATCCAACTTGTCCGCGCCGCCCTGGGGCGATACGGCCAGTTTTGGATCCCGTCCGGGTTCGAATCCGCTCACCAGAAGAACTTCCGGGAGCGGGAAAGCTTTAAATTATATCCTTAAACACGCGCCTGTGGCAAACAAGTCGCCACCAATTACACGGCTTTCGACTTCTCCAGCAGCTTGGTGACCTTCCAGGCCTTGGTCTTCGAGAGCGGCCGGCATTCGGCGATCTCGACGAGGTCGCCTTCCTTGAACTCGTTGGCTTCCGAATGCGCGTGGTACTTGCTCGAGCGGGTCACGATCTTGCCGATCCGCGGGTGCTTCACCTTGCGCTCGACCAGAACGGTCACCGTTTTCTGCATCTTGTCGCTGACCACGCGCCCGACCAGCGTGCGCTGGTTCTTGGCCCGGGCAACGGGCTTTGCGGGGGTCGCTTGTTCGGTCGTCATTTGGGTGCTTTCTCCTTCAGCGCAGTGCGTACGCGCGCAATGTCGCGGCGCACCTTCTTCATCTGGCTGGTGTTTGTCAGCTGCTGGGTGGCGAGCTGCATCCGCAGCCCGAATTGCGCTTTCAGCAGGTCGTTGAGCTCCTTGGAGAGCTCGTCATTGGTCTTGGCTCGCAGTTCGCTGGATTTCATGGCTTACCCCAACATTCGATGCACGAACGCGGTCTTGATCGGCAGCTTGGCTGCCGCGAGGGCAAAAGCCTCGCGGGCCAGCGGCTCGTCCACGCCGTCCATCTCGTAAAGAACCTTGCCGGGCTGGATCTCGGCAACGAAATATTCCGGATTGCCCTTGCCGTTGCCCATGCGGACCTCGGCCGGCTTGGTCGAGATCGGCTTGTCCGGGAAGATGCGGATCCAGATCCGGCCGCCACGCTTGATGTGGCGGGTCATGGCGCGGCGGGCGGCCTCGATCTGGCGCGCCGTGAGGCGCCCGCGACCGATGGCCTTGAGGCCGTACTCGCCGAAGGACACCTTGTTGCCGCGGGTGGCCTTGCCGGTGTTCCGGCCTTTCTGCTGCTTGCGATACTTGGTGCGTGATGGCTGAAGCATTTGTTACTCCTTCTTGCCCTCGTCGCCGCCTTCAGCGGGCGCGGGCGCCGCAGCATCCTTCGATGCAGGCTTGCGCGCGCGCTTGACGGTGGTCTTCGGTTTGTCGGCGGCGGGTGCAGCAGCAGCACCGCCCTCGCCCTCGGCCTTCTTGGCAGCCGGTCGGCGGGTCGCCGGTTTCCTTGCCACGCCATCGCCTTCGGGCTTCGCTGAAACTGCGCGCTTCGCGCCCGGCCGCGGCGCGGGCTTCTTCGCGCGCCGTGCAGCAGAAGGATCCTCGGCAGACGGCGTTGTGGGTGTCGCGGCGGCCCCGGCCTGCGCCTGCGCATCGGCTTTGGCAACCATGTCGCCCTTGTAGACCCAGACCTTGATGCCGATGATGCCGTAGGTCGTCGAGGCTTCGCCGAACCCGTAATCGATGTCGGCGCGAAGGGTATGCAGGGGCACCCGGCCCTCGCGGTACCACTCGGTGCGCGAGATCTCGACGCCGTTGAGGCGCCCGGCGCTCATGATCTTGATGCCCTGCGCGCCCAAACGCATGGCGTTCTGCATCGCGCGCTTCATCGCGCGGCGGAACATGATGCGCTTCTCGAGCTGCTGCGCGATCGAATCAGCAATCAGCTGCGCGTCGGTCTCGGGCTTCCTGATTTCCTCGATGTTGACGTGCACCTGCTGCACGCCCATCAGCTTGCGCAGCTCGGCCTTGAGCGCCTCGATTTCCTCGCCCTTCTTGCCGATGACCACGCCGGGACGCGCCGAGAAGATCGTGATGCGCGCGTCCTTGGCGGGACGCTCGATCAGGACGCGGCCCACCGAGGCGTGCGCAAGCTTCTTCTTGAGGAACGCGCGCACCTTGATGTCCTCGGCCAGCATGCTGGTGTAATTCGCCTTGTTGGCATACCAGCGCGAGCTCCAGTTCTTGTTGACCGCGAGCCGGAATCCGATCGGATGGATTTTCTGTCCCATAGTGTTCCCTTAGTCCCCGACCGTGATGTAGATGTGGCACGAGTGCTTGAGCACGCGGTTGCCGCGGCCCTTGGCACGCGCCTGGAAGCGCTTGAGGAACGCGCCCCGCTCGACGTAAATCGTCTTTACCTTCAGCGCGTCGATATCCGCGCCGTCGTTGTGCTCGGCGTTCGCGATCGCCGACTCGAGCACCTTCTTGATCAGGACGGCGCCCTTCTTCGGGCTGAACTGCAGCACGTTCAGCGCGCGGTCGACCGGCAGGCCGCGGATCTGGTCGGCGACGAGGCGGCCTTTCTGTGCCGAGAGGCGCGCGCCGCGCAGGGATGCTTTGGTTTCCATGAGCACTCCTTACTTCTTCGGCGCCGCAGTGGGCGTTCCCGAAGTTTTCTTGTCGGCCGAGTGGCCCTTGAAGGTCCGCGTGAGCGCGAACTCCCCGAGCTTGTGGCCGACCATGTTTTCCGTGACGAACACGGGGATGTGCTGCTTGCCGTTGTGCACGGCGATCGTCAGCCCCACGAAATCGGGAACGATCGTCGAGCGGCGGGACCAGGTCTTGATCGGGCGCTTGTCGTTCGTGCCGCGGATCTTGTCGACCTTGCCCAGCAGGTGGTGGTCCACGAAGGGACCTTTCTTTATGGAACGAGCCATTTTTTTCCTCGCGCCTCGTTATGAACGGCGGCGGTCGCGGACGATCATGCCCTGCGTCCGCTTGTTGCGCCGTGTCTTGTAGCCCTTCGTCTGGGTGCCCCACGGTGAAACTGGGGGACGCCCGGACGACGTGCGGCCTTCGCCGCCGCCGTGGGGGTGATCGATCGGGTTCATTGCAACGCCACGCACCGTCGGACGGATGCCGCGCCAGCGCTTCGCGCCGGCCTTGCCGATGGAACGCAGGTTGTGCTCCTCATTGCCGACTTCGCCGATCGTGGCGCGGCAGTCGACGTGCACCTTGCGTATCTCGCCCGAGCGCAGCCTGAGCTGCGCGTAGCTGCCTTCGCGGGCGAGCAGCTGCACGCTGGCGCCGGCGGAGCGCGCGATCTGCGCGCCCTTGCCGGGCTGCATCTCGATGCAGTGGATCGTCGTGCCGACCGGGATATTGCGAAGCGGCAGGGCGTTGCCCGCCTTGATCGGCGCTTCGGAGCCCGAAACCAGCAGCATGTCGACGCTCACGCCCTTGGGGGCGATGATGTAACGGCGCTCCCCGTCCGCATACAGCAACAGGGCAAGGTTCGCGCTGCGGTTCGGGTCGTACTCGAGCCGCTCGACCTTGGCGGGAATCGTGTCCTTGCCGCGCTTGAAGTCGATGATCCGGTAGTGCTGCTTGTGGCCGCCACCCTGGTGGCGCATCGTGATGCGGCCATGGTTGTTGCGGCCGGCTTTCTTGCTTTGCGGCGACAGCAGGGGCGCATGCGGCGCGCCCTTGTGCAGGTCCGGGCTGACGACCTTGACCAGCGAACGGCGCCCGGGCGAAGTGGGTTTGACCTTGATGAGTGCCATGGCTTACTCCAGCGCTCCGAAGTTGATTTCCTGCCCGGGTGCGAGGCACACGTAGGCTTTCTTCCAGTTGCGGCGGCGGCCCTGCATGCGGCCGAATCGCTTTTCCTTGCCCTTGACGGAGAGCACCTGCACCGACTCGACCTTGACCTTGAAGAGCAGCTCGACGGCGGCCTTGATCTCGGGCTTGGTGGCGGCATCGGCGACGCGGAACACGACCTGCTCGTTCTTGTCGGCCACCATCGTGCTCTTCTCGGAGACGATCGGGGCCAGCACCACGTTCATGAGTTGCTCGGGGCTGTATTTCTTGGGCGCGCTCATTTGAACAGCTCCTCGAATTTGGCGACTGCCTTCCTCGTCAGCAGCACGTTCGGATAACGCACCAGCGATACCGGGTCCGCGTGCCGCGCCTCCATGATCTCTACGTTCATGAGGTTGCGTGCCGAGAGGTAGAGGTTCTCGTCGATCTCGTCGGTGATCACCAGCAGGCGGTCGAAGCCGAGCGATTTCACTTTCTGTGCGAGCGCCTTGGTCTTGGGCGAGTCGAGCTTGAATTCGTCGACCACGCGGATACGATCTTCGCGCACCAGCTGCGAGATCAGCGACGCCATCCCCGCGCGGAACATCTTGCGGTTCACCTTGTGCGAAAAATTCTCGTCGGGGCTCGAGGCGAAGATCTTGCCGCCGCCGCGCCACAACGGGCTCGAGGCCATCCCCGCGCGAGCGCGGCCGGTGCCCTTCTGGCGCCACGGCTTGCGGGTCGACTTGGCGATCTCGCTGCGTTCTTTCTGCTTGCGCGTGCCCATGCGGGCGTTCGCCTGGTACGCGATCACGACCTGGTGCACCAGGTCCTGGTTGAATTCGCGGCCAAACACGGCATCCGGCGCGTCATATGTCGACGAAGCCGCGCCCTTGTCGTCTATCAGTTTCAGTTCCATGGCGTCCCTTTAGCCCTTCACCGCCGGGCGCACGATGACATCGCGCCCCTTGGAGCCGGGCACAGCGCCCTTGATCATCAGGAGTCCGCGAGCAGCGTCTACACGCAGGATCTCGAGGTTCTGGGTGGTGCGCTTCACGTTGCCGAGCTGGCCCGGCATGCGCTTGCCCGGAAAAACGCGGCCCGGATCCTGCGCCTGGCCGGTCGAGCCGGGCTTGCGCGTGGAGCGCGAATTGCCGTGCGTCTCGCGGTTGGAGGAGAAATGATGGCGCTTGATGACGCCGGCAAATCCCTTGCCCTGCGTGATGCCGGTGACGTCGACCATCTGGCCCGGCTTGAACATCTCCACGTCCATCTTGCCGCCGACCTTGAGGGCAGAGAGCTCTTCGGGCTTGGCGCGGAATTCCCTGAGGATGTGCCCGGCTTCCACTCCGGCTTTCGCCAGGTGCCCGGCCAGCGACTTGCGAACGCGGCTTGCGCGGCGCTTGCCGAACGTGACCTGGACGGCCGAATAGCCATCCTTGTCCGGCGATTTGATCTGCGTGATCCGGTTGTCGGACACGTCGAGCACCGTCACCGGGAGGGTATCGCCCTCGTCCGTGAAGATGCGCGTCATGCCGACCTTGCGGCCGACGAGTCCCATTGTCATGACTTGAACCTCTTGTTTATTTCCCGGGACTTTCCCGGGCGCCGGCTGCAATTGGCCGGCCCTTCACTTAATACCGCGTGCTGCTTTGAGTCTCGTTACTGAACCTTGATTTCCACGTCCACGCCCGCGGGCAGGTCGAGCTTCATTAGCGCGTCCACCGTCTTGTCGGTCGGGTCGATGATGTCCATGAGGCGCAGGTGCGTGCGGATCTCGAGCTGTTCGCGCGAGGTCTTGTCGGCGTGCGGCGAGCGCAGCAGGTCGAAGCGCGCCTTGCGCGTCGGCAGCGGCACCGGGCCGCGTACCACGGCGCCCGTACGCTTGGCCGTGTCGACGATCTCGAGCGCCGACTGGTCGATCAGCCGGTAATCGAACGCCTTAAGGCGAATTCGGATGCGTTGGCTTTCCATCGTCACTCGATCACTTTGGCGACGACG
>JANMDK010000347.1:0-7696 GCA_031376265.1 Pseudomonadota bacterium | reverse complement strand
GTCCCGCCTGGCAGCACGACTGGATGTAATGCGTCGCCTTATTGGCGCCGGCTGGATCGAGCGGGCCGTTGTTGGTGACGATGCCGACCGGGATGCCCTGGATCGCCGCATGGCCGCAAACCGTGGCCATGCCGTAGTCGGGCTTGAAGTCGAGGAAGTCCGAGTCGTCCGAAAAGCGCGCGATCGCCTCGCGCATGTCGACCGGCTTGCGGTAGTCCTCGGGCATCACGCCGAGCAATTCGTCGGCCGCGTAGCGCGGGGGCTTGCCGGCAGGCAGCGACGTGGACTTCCAGCCGAGATGGGCGAGCACTTCCCGCGCGTAGCGAATCCCGTCGGTGTCGTCCTCGGCGAGGTACTCCCCGAGGCCAGAGACATGCGTGTGCATCACCGCGCCGCCGAGTTCTTCATCGGTGGCGATTTCGCCGGTTGCGGCCTTGAGCAGCGGCGGCCCGGCGAGGAAAGCCTTGGCGCGGCCGCGCACCATGATCACGTAATCCGACAGCCCCGGCATGTAGGCGCCGCCGGCGGTGGACGAACCATGCACGACTGTGACCACCGGCACGCCGGCCGCCGAAAGCCGCGCGAGGTTGCGGAAGATCTGCCCGCCGTGGATGAAGCCCTCGACCTTGTACTTGAGCAGGTTCGCGCCGGCCGATTCGACCAGGTGCACGAACGGCAGCTTGTTCTCGAGCGACAGTTCCTGCGCGCGCAGCAGCTTCTCGCGGCCCATGGCCTGAATCGCGCCGGCATCGATGCCGGAATCGCTGGCCACCACCACCGAGCGCACGCCATTCACGTAGCCTATCCCTGAAAGCATGCCGCCGCCCGGGATCGATTTCTCCGGGTCGGGGTTGTCGCGGCAGAAGCCGGCAATGGAGGAGAGTTCCAGCCATGGCGCACCCGCATCCAGCAGGCGCGCGATGCGTTCGCGCGGCAGCAGTTGCCCGCGCTTGTCGAAGAGAGGCTTGGCCTTTGCCGAGGCCCCGGCCGCCCGCGCTTCGAGCGAGCGCAGCTGCGCCACCAGCTCGAGCATGCGCTTGCGATTGCGCTGGAAAGCTTCGCCGCTTACGTCGAGCTTCGAGGCGATCGAAGGCATCAGTCGCGCAGGATCTTCGGCAGTTGCGCAAGATGGAAGCCGTCGAACGCCTCCGTCTTCCCCCGGGCGATCGGATGGTCCCAAACGCGCTTGGCATTCGGCACCGCGCCGTCGACGCGCAGGCACGAGCCGGAAATAAAGGCCGCCGCCGGCGAGAGCAGGAACACCACGGCTGCGGAAACCTCGGATTCGGTGCCAAGACGCCCCGCCGGCACCTTTTTCGGCAAGGCACGGATGTGCTCGGCCATCGCTTCGGGATAGTGGTCCATGCCGCTCGACGCAATCCATCCCGGCGCCACCGCATTGACGCGGATCGGCGCCCATTCGAGCGACGCTGTTTCGGTGAAGTTCAGCATGCCGGCGCGGGCCGCGCCCGAGTGCCCCATGTTGGGCATGCCGGCCCACATGTCGGCGATGATGTTGACGATCGAACCAGGATGGCCGGCCTTCGCCGCGGCTTTCATCGATTGTGTGTAGCACTCGCGCGCGACGAGGAAACCGCCGGTGAGGTTGTTGCGCACCACCGTGTCCCAGCCCTTTGCCGAGATCGATTCCAGCGGCGCCGCGAACTGCCCGCCGGCGTTGTTGACGAGGAGATCCACGTGGCCAAATTCGGCAACGATCGCCGAGACCGCCTCCTGCACTCGATCTTCTTCGCGGATATCGCAGCTGTGGCAGATCGTTTTCGGGCCGCCGGCCGCGGCGATTTCCGTGGCGACCGTTTCGAGTTTTTCCAGCTTGCGGCCGATCAGCGCGACGCGCGCGCCGAGCGCCGCCAGTTCATGTGCAATGCAGCGACCGATGCCCGACCCGCCGCCGGTCACCAAAGCGGTGCGCCCGCCGAAAAGGCCGGCGCGGAAGATCGTTTGAAACGTCTTTGAAGTGGTTGTTTTCATTCGGGGGGAGCCGGTCTCGCGCTGTCTTGGTCAGTCTCCCCCAATGCACTATGATCCGTCAAACCCCGCAGTGCTTCGACCCTCCCAACGAGTGACCCCGCCATGATTCCGCGCACCTTGTTCAGTCCCGAGCACGAGACCTTTCGCGACAGCGTCCGCCGTTTCATGGAGACCGAGGTCAAGCCGAACGACGAGAAATGGCAAGAGCAAGGCTACGCCGACCGCGACGTCTGGAAGAAGGCCGGCGCCAACGGGTTTCTCTGCTCGAGCATGCCGGAAGAGTACGGCGGCTCGGGCGCGGACAAGCTCTACAGCATCATCCTCATCGAGGAGCAGGCGCGCGCGAACAACTCCACGCTCGGCTTCGGCCTGCATTCGGAAATCGTCGCCCCGTACCTCAATCGCTACGGCAATGAGGTGCTCAAGAAGAAATACCTGCCGAAGATGGCGGCCGGCGAGCAAATCGGCGCGATCGCCATGAGCGAGCCCGGCGCGGGCTCCGACCTCCAGTCGGTCAAGACCACCGCGATCCGCAAAGGCGACAAGTACATCGTCAACGGCTCGAAGACGTTCATCACCAACGGCTTCAACTCCGACTTGGTGATCGTGGTCGCAAAGACCGATCCAACACAAGGCGCCAAAGGCACGAGCCTGGTGGTGGTCGACACGTCGATGAAAGGCTTCACCAAGGGCAGGCGCCTGAAGAAGATGGGCCTCAAGGGGCAGGACACCGCCGAGCTCTTCTTCGACAACGTCGAGGTCCCGGCCGAGAACCTGCTCGGGCAGGAGGGCAACGGCTTCGTCTACCTCATGCAGGAACTGCCCTGGGAGCGCATGCAGATCGCGATCGGCGCGGTTTCAAAGACCGAAGCCGCGATCGAGTGGACCAAGGACTATGTGCGCGAGCGTAAAGCCTTTGGCAAGCTGGTTGCCGGCTTCCAGAACACGCGCTTCAAGCTGGCCGAATGCACAACGGAAACGCAGATCGCGCGCGTATTCGTCGACAAGTGCATCGAGCTGCTGCTTGTGGGTCAGTTGGATGCCGCTACCGCCGCGATGGCCAAGTACTGGGTCAGCGACCTGGAGTGCAAGGTCATCGACGAATGCCTGCAGCTGCACGGCGGTTACGGGTTCATGTGGGAATTCCCGATCTCGCGCGCCTACGTGGATGCGCGGGTGCAGCGCATCTACGGCGGCACCAACGAGATCATGAAGGAAGTCATCTCCAGGTCGATCGGCCTGGGGGAAACTAAGTAAATGCGGCTCAAATAGCGCCTTAAGGAGACAGCCATGGCAGAAGCATTCATCTACTCGGCGCTGCGCACGCCGCGCGGCAAGGGCAAGCGGGACGGTTCGCTGCACGAGGTAAAGCCGATCTCGCTCCTCACCGGCATTCTGGAAGAGCTGCAGTCCCGCCATGACCTGGACACTTCGCAAGTGGACGACGTGGTCATGGGCTGCGTGACGCCGGTCGGCGAGCAGGGCTCGTGCATCGCCAAGACCGCCGCGCTGGCGGCGGGCTGGGACTTCCGAGCCTCCGGCGTGCAGCTCAATCGCTTCTGCGCCTCCGGCCTCGAAGCCGTCAACATGGCCGCGATGAAAGTGCGCTCCGACTGGGAAGACCTCGTCGTCGCCGGCGGCATCGAATCGATGTCACGCGTGCCGCTGGGCTCGGACCGCGGCGCCTGGGCCTGCGATCCAGAAACGGCGCTCGACACGCAATTCGTTCCCCAGGGCATCGGCGCCGACCTGATCGCGACGCTCGAGGAGTTTTCGCGCGAGGACGTGGACCGCTTCGCCATAGGCTCGCAGCAGAAGGCCGCCAAGGCGCGCGAGGCGGGCCTCTTCAAGGACTCGGTGGTGCCGGTCAAGGATGCGATCGGCGACGTGATCCTCGGCGAGGACGAGTTCATCAAGGCGCATACGACGATGGAGGCCTTGAGCTCGCTCAAGATCTCCTTCGAGCAGATGGGCGCAATGGGCTACGACTCGGTTGCGCTGCGCCGCTACCCGCAGGTCGAGCGCATCCGGCATGTGCACACCGCGGGTAACAGCTCGGGCATCGTCGACGGCGCCGCCGCCGTGCTGATTGGCTCGGAGAAGAAGGGCAAGGAACTCGGCCTCAAGCCGCGTGCGCGGATCGTCGCTACTGCGCTCTCCGGCGCCGACCCGACGATCATGCTCACCGGCCCGATGCCGGCGGCGCGCAAAGCCCTCCTCAAGGCGGGCCTCACCATCGACCAGATCGACCTTTTCGAGATCAACGAAGCGTTTGCCGTCGTGCCGATGAAATTCATGAAGGAAATGGGCGTGCCGGCCGAGAAGGTCAACGTCAACGGCGGCTCGATCGCCATGGGGCATCCGCTCGGCGCGACCGGCGCAATGATTATCGGCACGCTGATCGATGAGCTGGAGCGCCGCAAGCTCCGTTATGGCCTGGCCACGCTGTGCGTCGGCGGCGGCATGGGGATCGCGACGATCGTCGAGCGCGTATGAGCGTGGGGACAAATTCGCCCATCCGTTACGAACTGGCCGCCGACCGCGTCGTCACGCTCACGTTCGATGCGCCCGAGGGCTCGGTCAACACGATGTCCGAGGCATGGAAGACGGCCTTTACCGAAAACGTCTCGCGCCTGGAGAAAGAGAGGGAAAGCTACGACGGCGTGATCCTCGCCTCCGCCAAGAAGACTTTTTTCGCCGGCGCCGAACTCAAGGACGTCGTCAGGCTCAAGGCTTCGGACGCGCAAGCCATGTTCCACGAGATCGAGGCGATCAAGGCCGATTTCCGCCGGCTGGAGAAACTCGGCAAGCCGGTGGTCGCCGCCATTGCCGGCACCGCGCTCGGCGGCGGGTTCGAGATCGCGCTGGCGGCGCATTGCCGCATCTGTGTCGATGACCCGAAGATCCAGCTCGGCTTCCCGGAGGTCACCCTCGGGCTCCTGCCCGGTGCTGGCGGCGTGACCAAGCTCACGCGGCTGCTCGGGCTGCAGGCGGCTTTCCCGTACCTCATCGAAGGCAAGCTCATGAAGCCGGCCGATGCGGCCAAGCTCGGTTTGCTGCAGGGCCTGGCCAAGGATGCGGCGAACACGCTATCGATGGCGCGCGACTGGATCAAGGCCAACCCAACGCCTGTGCAACCCTGGGATGCCAAGGACTACCGCATGCCCGGCGGCGGGCCGAGCTCGCCGGCGATCTCGCAGATGCTGGCGGTTGCGCCCGCGATGCTGGTGGAAAAAACGCGCGGCCTGTACCCGGCGCCGGAAGCCATTCTTTCGGCGATGGTCGAGGGCGCGTACGTGGATTTCGATACCGCGATGCGCATCGAATCGCGTTATCTGGCCAGGATCGCGGTCGGGCAGGTCGCGAAGAACATGATCACCGCGTTCTTCTTCAACCTGACCGCGATCAAGAGCGGCGCCTCTCGCCCGAAAGACGTTCCAAAATGGAAGCCTGCTAAGGTCGGCATCCTCGGCGCCGGCATGATGGGCGGCGGCATTGCGTATGCCACCGCCATGCGCGGCATCCCGTGCGTGCTCAAGGATGTCACCAAGGAAGCTGCCGACAAGGGCAAGACCTACTCCGAAACGATCCTCACCAAGCGCAAGGCCAGCCTCGACCCGCTCGCCCTGATCACGCCGACAGCCAGGAACGACGACCTCGCGGGCTGCGATCTCATCATCGAGGCGGTGTTCGAGAAGCGCGACCTCAAGGCACAGGTCACGAAGGAGTCCGAACCCAAGCTCGTTGCCGACGGTATCTTCGCGTCGAACACTTCGACGCTGCCGATCACTGGGCTTGCCACGGCGTCTGCGAAGCCGGAGAACTTCATCGGCCTGCATTTCTTCTCGCCGGTCGACAGGATGCCGCTGGTCGAGATCATCAAGGGCGCGAAGACCTCGCCTGAGACGGTGGCGCGCGCCTACGACTACGTGCTCGCCATCGGCAAGACGCCGATCGTGGTCAACGACTCGCGCGGCTTCTACACCAGCCGCACTTTCGGCACTTTCGTCATGGAAGGCTGCTCGATGCTGGCCGAGGGTATCCCGCCTGCGGTCATCGAGAACGCCGGGCGCCTCGCCGGCATGCCGGTCGGGCCGCTCGAAGTGATCGACCAAACGTCGATGTCGCTTTCGCTGCACGTCATGGAGCAGACCAAGGCCGACATGGAAGCCGAGGGCAAGACCTACGTCCCCGCCCCGGGACAGGAAGTCGTCGTGCGCATGGTCAAGGAGCTCAAGCGCCCGGGCCGGGCCGCAGGGGGCGGCTTCTACGAGTATCCGAAAGAGGGCAAGAAATTCCTCTGGCCGGAGCTCATGAAACTCTTCGCCAAGCCCGGCGTGACCTACGATTTCGAGGAGCTCAAGGAGCGCATCCTCTACCGCCAGGCGATCGAGACCGCGCGCTGCCTGGAGGAGAACGTGCTGACCAACGTCGGCGACGGCAACATCGGCTCGATCTTCGGCATCGGCTTTCCCGCCTGGACCGGGGGCGCGTTGCAGTACATCAATAACATCGGCGCCAAGAAGTTCGTCGCGCGCGCTGAAGGATTGGCCGAGAAATACGGCGAGCGCTTTTCGCCGCCGAAAATGCTGCGTGAGCTCGCGGCTTCCGGCGGGATGCTCCGGTAATGTCGCTGCCGCCGATCCTGCAGAACCTTTCGTTGCCGGTGATCTGCTCGCCGATGTTCATCGCGGGCAATCCGAAGCTCGTGATCGAGCAGTGCAAGGCCGGCGTCGTCGGCTCTTTCCCGGCGTTGAATGCGCGCCCAAAGGAAACGCTCGACGCTTGGCTCACCCAAATCGAGTCCGCGCTCGAGAACCACAAGAAGGCGAACCCGGACGCGATCGTCGCGCCTTATGCGGTCAATCAGATCGTCCACAAGTCGAACGACCGCCTCGCGTACGACGTCGAAGTCTGCCTGCGCCACAAGGTGCCGATCACGATCACGTCGCTGCGTGCGCCGCACGAGGTGGTGCAGGGCGTGCACTCGTACGGCGGCATCGTGCTGCATGACGTCATCAACGTGCGCCATGCGGAGAAGGCGCTCGAAGCGGGCGTCGACGGCCTGATCCTCGTTTGCGCCGGCGCCGGCGGCCATGCGGGCACGCTGTCGCCCTTTGCGCTGGTCGGCGAGGTGCGGCGGTTTTTCGACGGGCCGATCGTCCTCTCCGGCGCGATCGCCACCGGCGACGCGATCCTCGCGGCGCTGGCGTCCGGCGCCGACCTCGCCTATATCGGCACGCGTTTCCTCGCCACGCCGGAAGCGAGCGTGCCGGAGCGCTACAAGGAAGAGATCCTCAAAGCTGCTGCGGCAGACATCGTCTATACCGACCTTTTTTCCGGCGTACACGGCAATTACCTCAAGCACAGTGTCGTCAATGCCGGTTTCGACCCGATGAACCTGCCCAAGTCCGATCCGAGCAAGATGAATTTCGGAACGGAGGGCGGCGCCGAGAAGAAAGTCTG
Organism: Pseudomonadota bacterium; assembly: GCA_031376265.1. Taxonomy (GTDB): domain Bacteria; phylum Pseudomonadota; class Gammaproteobacteria; order Burkholderiales; family SG8-39; genus SZAS-79. The sequence continues at coordinate 238 of JANMDK010000347.1, read as the reverse complement.
GCGCGATATCTGGAGCGCCGGGCAGGGCGTGGGCCAGATCGACGCCATCGCCCCGGCCGCCCAGGTGGTGGCGAAACTCGAAGCCGAGTACGCCGTCGCCCGCCGCCGCCTGCAGATGAACTGATGGAGGTGCTGGAAACGGAGCGGCGCGGATCAGCTACCTGGCTGTGGCTCAACCGGCCGGAGCTGCGCAATGCCTTGAATGACCTTGTTTTGAATTCAATTTCGAATTCACTCA